>JALYHU010000001.1 GCA_030776345.1 Pseudomonadota bacterium
CGCACGAGCGTGAACCTCGCGCAATGCATTCGCGCCGTCAAGCATCGCGTGGTCTTCATCAATACCGGTTTTCTCGATCGCACCGGTGACGAGATTCATACCTCGATGGAGGCCGCGCCCGTTCCCCGCAAAGCCGACTTGAAGAAGGCTGTCTGGTTGGATGCGTACGAGCGGCAAAATGTCGATATCGGACTTGCCTGCGGTCTGCGCGGTCATGCGCAAATCGGCAAAGGCATGTGGGCCATGCCCGATCTCATGGCCGACATGCTCAAGGCCAAAGTGGCGCATCCGAAGGCGGGCGCCAACACGGCATGGGTGCCCTCCCCTACCGCCGCCACTTTGCACGCATTGCATTACCACCAAGTCGATGTGGCGGGGGTGCAGGAAGCGCTGACGAAGCGGCAACGCGCCTCGCTCGATGAGATTTTGACGCCGCCGTTGGTGAGCACTCCCGGCTGGACCGACGCGGAGATCGAGGAAGAGCTCAACAACAATGCCCAGAGCATTCTCGGCTACGTGGTTCGGTGGATCGATTTCGGCGTGGGTTGCTCCAAGGTGCCGGATTATTACAACGTGGCGCTGATGGAAGATCGGGCCACGCTGCGTATCTCCAGCCAGCACTTGGCGAACTGGCTGCGCCACGCAATTTGCACCCCTGTCCAAGTCACCGCGGCCCTACGACGCATGGCAAAGGTCGTGGACGAACAGAATGCGGCCGATCCCGCCTACGAACCGATGTGCGCCGACCTGGAGCGCAGCGTCGCATTCCAAGCCGCTTGCGACCTGATTTTCAACGGCCGTGAACAGCCGAACGGCTACACCGAAGCCATTCTCACGGCGCGGCGTAAGGAGAAAATGCTGCAGCAAGCACGGCGCGCCGGGTAGGCTTCGATTTCCGCGCTGCCGCTTCTGCGCTTGCTTTACGGTTCGATTCCACGGAGTGATTCATGAGTCGGTTGACACTTGCACAAGCCAATAAGATCATCGAAAGCGCGCTCGCCGTCGCCCGCCAGGGCGGATATCGCGCAATGGCCGTCGTCGTTCTGGACGAAGCCGGCCATGTCCGCGCCGTGCAGCGCGAAGACGGAGCGAGCATGTTTCGAATTGATATCGCCACCGGCAAGGCCTGGGCCGCGATCGGCATGGGCGCCTCGAGCCGGACCTTGCTCGAGCGCGCGCGCGCTAATCCGATTTTTTACGGCGCGCTTCCGGCTGCGGCGCAGGGTAAATTCTTGGCGCAAACCGGCGCCGTTCTCATCAAGAATGCCGATGAAATCGTCGGCGCCGTGGGGGCGAGCGGAGGCACCGGCGACGAAGACGAGGCCATCTGCATTGCGGGCGTGCAGGCCGCCGGACTGCAGCACGCCTGAGGCTATACGCCCGCGAGCGCGCAGTGCCCCGCGAATTCGAATGGTCTACCGATCCGATCGTCGCCAATCTTGCCGGCGTGCCGCGATCTCAGCGTCCTGATCCAATGGCTCGCCCGCAATTTGCTGTTGCACCGCATCTAGAATGAGGGGCGGCAGGGCAGAGCCCGCAGTCCGATAGGACCCCGTCGATTCATCGGCGGCCGCGGGCTCCGGCGACTGCGCCAATGCTCGAATCTCCCAGGCATGGCCGCGACGGCACGCCATACCGGCCTGTGATGCCGCGGCGGGCATCGTGAAGGTACGGCAGTAATCACCCGACTTGGCCACGAAGGTGAGTCCGACGTGCACCGGTGCCGACGATCCGCGCTCGCTGCTCAGCTGGTTCGTCAGCACCTGCGCGAGCACTCCGCTCGCCACCAGAGCGCCGCCGTTCTCGACGATGACGGCACTCGAGTGCCGCTGAACGAGATATCCCACCCCGAGCCCTACCACTAGACTTGCTGCCATGGCGACGGATTGCCAACGAAATAGCGCCGCCGCGTTACGCGCCGGCCGTGCAGGACTGCGCATCGACCGCAGCGTCCCCGCGGCAGTGGCCAACAGGCGTTCCGGCGGAGCTTCATCGAGTGCCGCGGCAAAGGCGCGTTGCAGTTTGACCCTCAATGCGCGGTGTTGCGCCACTCGCTTCTCGATCTCAGGATCTTCGCGCATGGCCGCCTCGACCGTTGCGCGCGTCGCGGGATCCAACTCGTCATCGGCGAACGCCATGAGCGTCTCGTCTGAAAAGGTCATCCGCGTTCTCCTTCCGCGTCCAACAAAGCTTGCAGAGTGGCGCGCCCGCGCGCGAGTCTGCTCGTCAGCGTGCCCATCGGTATGTCGAGCACCTCGGCGGCCTCCTTATAGGGCAGACCCTCGACCAGCACGAGGCTCACCGCCGTTCGCTGGTCCTCGGGCAACCGCGCCATTGCCCACTGCACGGACATCGCCTCGGTGGCCTGTTCCATGGGGTCGCTGCCGATGTCTTCACCGGCCTCTTCGCCCACGAACACCTTGTTGCGGCGTACCCGCGAGCGAACTTCATCGATCCACGCATTTCTGACGATCTTGAACAGCCAGCTGTCCAACCGCGCGTCGCTGCGCCACTGCGCCAAATTCTTGAGTGCCCGCTCCAACGCCATTTGCACCACATCGTCCGCGTCATCCTGATTGCGAACCAGATTTCGCGCGAAACGCCGCAATCGCGGTACCAAGGCGGCCAATTGCTCATGGACGTTTTCGCGCGTCCCGATCGTATTCATGGAGTAGACGTTTGCAATGTGTTGTTTAATCCATGCATTCTATCAGCGGACGAAGAAGGCACGCATGCTCACGAAACCCTGGGTCATTCTGGTGTTCGCTGCGGTCACGCTCTCGGCGCGCGGACAAGTGCGGCTGCCCGCGGTGCCGCTGCCGACGCTTCCGTTGCAGTCATCGCCTCTCCAGTCCGGGCTGCAAACTCTCGACCCCGCCGATGCCCGGACGCTGGAGCGTTTGAGCGGCGCGCGGCGCCTGGCCATCGGCCGATTGATTCGCGCCAATGGCCGCGTGGTGGAAGCCGACCCGGACGGTGAGCCCACCGTACGCGGTGAAATTCTTGCGCTCTCCCCTTCGGCGGCCGCCATCAGCCACGCCGTTTCGATCGGATTTCTCGTCGCTCGCGAACAAACGATCGCGGCAGCGGAATTGCGTGTGATGGTCCTCACGGCGCCTCGCGGCATGTCGACAAAACGAGCGCTCGAGGATTTGCGCAAATCCGATGCGAATGGCGTCTACGACTACAATCACATTTATACCGGCGCCGACGGTGCGCTCCGCGATGATAGCGGCGGTTCTCGCAGCGCTCCCATCGCCGCGCCGCCGACGCCAACCGCCGGTCCCGCAACTCTCGAGCGAGCGCGAATCCGCATCGGTTTATTGGATGCGGGGATCGACACGTCGCACCCGATTTTTCATGATTCCACGCTGCATACTTGGGGCTGTCCGGATAAGCCCACCCCGAGCCAACACGGAACCGCGGTGGCATCGCTGCTGCTCAGCCACGCGAGCGCGGAACTATATGCGGCCGACGTGTATTGCGGACTGCCGACGGGCGGCGCGGTGGATGCCATCGTCGCTGCATTTGCGTGGCTGACGAGCGAACGCGTGCCGGTCATCAACGTCAGTTTGGTGGGTCCCAAGAACGCCCTGCTGGAGCACACCGTAACCGCGCTCGTTGCGCGCGGCTACCTGATCGTGGCAGCGGTTGGCAACGACGGGCCCACGGCGCCGCCGCTGTATCCGGCAGCGTATCCGCACGTGGTCGGTGTGACCGGCGTCGATGCAAATCGCCGTGTTCTGCTCGAGGCTCTGCGCGGCCCGCAAGTCATGTTTGCCGCCGCCGGCGCCGGGATCAAGGCCGCGAATGCCGAGCATGGCTTCGCCGACGTGCGCGGAACCTCGTTCGCCGCACCCACCGTTGCCGAACTGCTCGCAGAGGGTGTGGCCGCTCCCGACAAGCAAGCCGCTGATGCCGCCGTGGAGACATTGGCCAAGCAAGCCATCGATTTAGGGCCGCCCGGAAGGGATTTTACATATGGTTTCGGGCTGGTCGGCGCCGCGCCCGCAAGATAAATGGTTGCTCGAAAATAAATTGCCGTTCTTGGGAAGAAAGTCCCCCGCCCCGTCGTATTCCCAGTGAAAGCACGCGGAATGTCCGCGGCACTACAGGAGCACGACAATGCAAACGAAACGAATGATTGCGGGATTCACTGCGGCAACCATCATCGCCCTGGCCGCGCCGGCCCATGCCGGCCTCCTCGGCGGCAATGCAAATGGCGGCCTCGGCGGCGGTCTCGGTGGCGGTCTCGGTGGCGGTCTCGGCGGGAGCATGGGCAGCGGGCTGGACAGTGGGCTCGGCGGACTTCGCGGCGCCGGCGGCGGCGCCGCACAGGGCGCGCTCAACGGTTCGCTCAACTCTCCCAACACGGACTCCGCAACCAGCGCCGCCAAAAAGGCGGACAGCAAGACCGACAGCGCCCGGCAAACCGCGAGCACCGCGCAGACCGACGCCGCCAACAATCTCGGCTCGGCTTCAACGGGCTTGGTAGGGAACGTCGCTGGCACAGCATCGAATGGCACAGCGTCCAGCGGCACGGCGTCCAGCAACTCGGCGCTCAGCGGCATAGCGTCCGGCGGCGCGGCGTCCGGTGCCATCTCGGGAGCCGCTGATCGCGAGAAGCCGACCCAATCGGACACCACCGCAACGCCTGCTCGCACGAACTCGAATCAGGCTTCCGCACCCGCAGCCACGACCACAGTGCCGTCTACGGCGAGCCGCAGCATCGCGGGCAGCGGCTCAGGATCGATCGACGCGCAACACTCGCAGGGCGCAAGCTCGATGAACGCAAGCGGCAGCGGCAGCGGTTCGTTGAACTGATCCTGAAATCGACATCGCGCGCCGACGTACATTCCCCGGGTCAAAAAGGCATGTACGCTCGTCGCGCGATTTCCCACAGCGGCCCCGCCCTGCCACGCCGCGCGGGTGCAGTGTCCGACCGATAACTCAGCGCCGTGCGCGCCTCACACCGAGCTGCGATGCCCTTTGAGCGGGATGTTGAAGGTGATGGTCGCACCGAACGCCTCCGGCGCCTGCGGATCGATGCGCACTTTATCGAATACCAACAGGCGCGTACCC
>JALYHU010000002.1 GCA_030776345.1 Pseudomonadota bacterium
CGTCGAGCACGGCGCTGCATCCGAATGCAGTGACGGCCGCAGGCAATCCGGCGGGTGGCCAAGTCAAATGCCAGCAGATCTCGGGCGGCGACGGTTACGCGACCATGGCGGACGGTTCGCAGATCTATATGTTCTCGTTCGGTCCTCTGTCGGGCCTGGCCGACATCGTGCACGGCCTGCCGGGTACGGAACCGGCGTATCTGTACAACGTCATGGCGACCGACCCGACGGTGACCTCACCCACCGGTGCACATGGTGCCCCAACGCTCGCGACCGTTTTCAACGGCGCGGTCGGACTCTCGCCGGATCCGGATTCGCTTCCCACCGCCGGAGCGATCGACGGCCATGTCGACCCGCGGCAAATCATCGATGTGGGCGTGATGAACGGCAACATTCCGGCGCCGTTGATGGCGATCGACGAGGACGACGAATTCTTTTTGACGCTGACCAATGTGGGCATGATCATGCGGCCCGATCTGTTCGAACAGCATACGGTCCACTTTCACGGCTACCCGAATGCCTCCTCGTTCTATGACGGCGTCCCGGACGCATCGGTGGCCATCACCATCGGCGGCAGCTTCACGTATTACTACTTGGCGCCCGATGCCGGAACTTACTTCTGGCACTGTCACATCACGCCGCCCGAGCATCTGCAGATGGGCATGGTGGGACAGATTTATGTGAGGCCGCGGCAGAACCGCGCCGCCATCGGTGACTCGCTCTATATCAATCTGGCGAACCAGCAGGTCGATCTTCGCACGCGCTCCGATTGCAAGAACGACATTCTCTGCACCAGTCCGCTGCCGCCCGTCAATACCGTGGCGCAAGCCGCCAACTCGTCCGGTGCGCCCACCATGTATGCCTACAACGACGGCGATGGCTCGACCGCGTACGACGTGGAGTACCCGATTCAGATCCACGGGTTCGATCCGAATTTCCACTTCATCGGCATGACTTTCAATCCGGAACCGTTCACGGACATGAAGGATAAATATTTTCTGCTCAATGGCCGCAGTTATCCCGACACGTCGGCGGCGGATCCAGGGCAGCCGGCCGCCAGCTATACGCCGATCGCACAATCGACGAACTCGTCGGACGGCACGCAGCATTTCTCGCAGCCCTTGACCACCATCATCAACGTGCCGGCCGGTGGCAAGGCGCTGCTGCGCATCTCCGACCTCGACGTAACCGAATTCCAAACCCTGGCGTCGCTCGGCATCCCCATGCGCGTCGTGGGCTTCAACGCCCGACTGCTGCGCGATCAGGCCGGCAACAACATGGCCTACAACACCAACTCGATCACGCTCGGCGGCGGAGAATCGATCGACGTGATCCTCGATGCCACCGACAAGACCAAATTCAGCAAAGGCCAGACTTTCTATCTCTACACCCCCAACCTCGATCACTTATCGAACGACGCGGAGAACTTCGGAGGGTTGATGACCGAGGTGCACATCTGCGGTTCCGTGGACCCCATCAGCAAGTCTTGCGGCGCCTAGGAGAATATTCGTGAGCCACACTACCGCTAAATTCCGGGTCGCAATTGCCGCGACCGTCATTGCCATGCTGTACGGCCCGCTGGCGTCGGCCGCGACGCCGGGCATTACGGGGCAGGGAGGATCGGCGAGTTTCGATTTGAGTGCCGAAGCCGCCCTGATCAGTCAGCCCGACGGCCAGGCCGTGTATTCCTGGGGATATGGCTGCCGCAGCGGCAGCACGAGCGCGAGCTTTGCACCGGCCGCCATTCCGGGACCCGCGTCGGGTTGTCCCAGCATGCAGATTCCGGGCCCGACGCTGATCGTGCAGCAGGGCGCCACCGTCACCATCACGCTAACGAACAATCTTCCGCCGGCGGCGGGCAACACCTCGATGTTGTTTCCCGGTTTCACGTTGGCGCCTTTCGCGGCCGGCAACGGTGTACCCGGGTTGCTGACACAGGAGGCGAAGGTCGGCCAATCGGTAACCTACACGTTCGTCGCGACCACGCCCGGTACGCATAGCTATTACAGCGGCACTCAGGGCGATCTGCAGGTCGAAATGGGTCTGTACGGAGCCATCGTGGTACTGCCCACGCTATCGGCCGTGGGCCTGCCCGACGGCG
>JALYHU010000003.1 GCA_030776345.1 Pseudomonadota bacterium
CGTGTGCCGGGATCCCACGGATATACCGGTCTTGGGCACCGCAGTCGGCGGCGAGTGCGCGCTGTTAATCAGCGTCGATCGTGATCTGCTCGACATGCAACGAATCAACGAGATCCCCATCATTCGTCCAGGGGAGTATTGGCGGCGCACAACCGAGGGCGGTTGAGCTGCGGCTGACGACCCACTGCGGCCGCCGTTTCAGCGCGAACGAGATTCCCTGGCGAAACCCTACTCCCCGCGTAGCAGCAAAATTGATACGGCCGACGCACTTGGGCTTCCATGCGACACAAAACCGCTTGTTTGAAGTCTCGGGAGCGCCGACGGCGGAGCCGGCCAGGAGCCCCTTTGTCGCCCGCAATTTGGGGTGCTGCTCCAGCCTTAGTGCTCCACCGCACGGAGCACGCGCATCGGCGCGTGGTATACGGGAGTCTTGCGGGGCGGGTCGCGCTAACCACAGGCGTTTGCTCCATCACAAACATTCCACCGCGACGAGTGGAAAACCGGAGGATCAAATGAAACTAGCATTAAGCTGCGCGTTGTTGGCCAGCGCAATAATAGGCCTGTCTGCCTGCAACAAGGCCGAATCTCCCGAAAGTGTTCAAGCGAACGTCGCCAAAGCCAAAGGCGAAGCGGTCGAGGAGAACGCCAAGGCGGACGAGAAAGTGAAGCACGTCGAGGCCGAGGCCGCTCAAGACCGGGCGGATGCGGAAGCCAAGGCGGCCGACAAGAGTGTCGGCGCTCTAGTGGACTCTGCGGTTACTGAAGCTGAAGGCGAAACAAAAGTCGCCCTGGCGAAGTGCGAGGCGTTGGAAGGTGATGCGCAGAAAGCGTGCAAAGACAAGGCAAATGCCCATATGGATGCAGTAAAAGCGAAAGCGAAAGCTGCCAAGTCCGGCTGAGCGGCAGGCGCCGGCAGCGCGAGTCCGGCGATACGCTCGGCTGCCGACGCATCCACGTCACGCGAGCCGTGCTCGCTGGCGTTGTGGATATCGGCCGGCGCAGACGCGCGCGGGGCGCGGGAGCTCAGTCAGTCGACCGGCAGCGTGCCAACGCGTCGTCCAGTCCGATCCGCGAGATCGTTCCCGCGTGATAGTCCGTCAGCCATATCGCCCCGTGGCCGATGCCCAGCGAATCGCCGCCAGGGCCGGTCCATCGGCAGAGCAGGCTCCCGCTGGCGGTGTCGACCGCCGAAAGGGGTACCTTCGGCATGGTTGTCCATACCATTCCCTTGTTGAAGCTGATGTCACCGCCCGGGCCGGGAGTCCCCAGGTCAATCGTCTTGGTGGCTTGCCGGCTGACCATGTCGACACGCGTCAGTGTCCCATCGCCCTGATTCAAGGTCCAGACCGCGCCCGCGCCGGCGGTCAAGAATCGCGGACCCGGACCGGTCCGCGCAGTTGCTCCCACGGTCCCGGTGACGGCATCGACGCTGGTGAGTTCGGAGCCTGCAGCGCGCGTCACCCAGATGCGGCCCTCGCTGTAGAGGGGATTGTACGAACCCGCCGGTATCTGCACGGTCTGGCGGATGGCGCCCGTGACCGGATCGATGCGCGCCAATGAGCCGCGCTTATCGACGACCAGCCACACACTGTCCGGACTGGTCGCGATGCCGCCCTCAGGCGCTGCCGGGCCGAGCTTGAACAGGCGGGTCAATTCATTCGAGTTCAAGTCGACCTTGGCGAGCATCTTGGTTTTGCCGCACAAAGGTATCCACAAACTGCCAAACCCGGTAGCAAGTCCAGCGCAAGGCTCGCCGGGCAGACTCACGGTCGCAGCCACGCTGTTGGTCTTCGGATCGATCCGATGTACGCCATAGGGGCCGGTGCTTCCGACCCACACGGCATCGGGAGTGATGGCGACCCAGTCGGCAGTCTTTCCGACGTGCAACGTCGCGGTTGGCGCGAGCCCGCCGATCGGCGCAGTCCTCACACCGGCCGCGGCGGCGAGATTCGCGCCTAGAGCGAGTGTGATGAGACCGATCGCATGGCCGGCGGCGTTCCTCACCTCAGACGCGCGGCGGACCGCGCAGCCCGGCTCGCGCGCCTTCCCAGTTCCGGCCGTCGAAAGGCGTCACCGACATCGACTCCACGGTACCGTCATCGATGCAGCGCGCATTGACGCTCACCCCCTCGGGGTGCGAACGCGGAACATAAAAAGACTTCACGCCGCAGTGCGAGCAGAACGTGTGCTTGGCGACGCGGGTGTTGAAGGTGTAAGTGGTCAAGTCGCCGCGGCCGGAAACGAGCACGAATTGGTCCGCCCGCACGATCAAGTGCAAATAGCCGAACTTGTTGCAAATCGAACAATTGCAGTCCGATACTTCGAGCTTGGCAGGCGCGGTCACTTCGAATCGGACACGGCCACAATGGCAGCCGCCCGTATGCGTAACCAAGTTCCCTGCATCTGCAACCATGACTCTATCGGCTCCGCCGTCAGTGTTTGTGCTCTTGCGCGGCGAGTTCGTCGACCAACGCCAGCAATCGCTCGGGACTTCCCGCGGAGCGCACGTCCGCCACGTATTTGCCATTGATGACAAAAGTGGGAACCCCTTCGACGCGATAGCGAAGCACGAGCTGATCGCCCCGCTGCAGCGCAGTCTCGACCGCAAAGGAATGGTAAGACTTCTTGAATGCGTCTTCGGCGATTCCGAACTTTTTGACGAATGCGGTCTGAATTCGCTCCGCGCCCGCGACGTCGTTCGGATCGGTTGCGATCAACGGGTCGCCGTTGACGTGTATCTCCTTGAACACTTCGCCATGTAACTGCTCGAGCTTGCCCATGCTCTCCAAGGTGTAATAGAGACGGGCCGTGGAACGGTGCCCCTCGCTCCACATGACCGGAACCCGAGAGAACGTGACGAATCCCGGCTTGGACTTCTTCCAGGACTCCACCAGCGGGTCGATGGCATAGCAGTGCGGGCATGCGTACCAGAAGAATTCGAGTACCTCGACCTGGCCGGCCGGGACGGAAGTCGGCTGGGCGGGGACCAAGCGTGTGTAGTTCACGCCTTCCTGCCACTGGGTCGAAGCCGCCGTGCCGGCAGCGGACGCCGGCGATGCGGAGGCCGCCAGGGTCGAGGCGACGGCGGCCAACAACGGATTGTGCGTGCCGCTGTCGCCGGCCGCATTCTCGACCGTTTCCGATCCGTCCTCATTTTGCCGCGCGGTCTTGTTCGGCTGAGTTGGAGCGAGGCCCACCTCCTCCCGCTGACTCGCCGTCGCCGTCGGCGCTGCGTCGTTCGTCGGGGGCGTCAATGCTGTCGCCGGCGTGGTGGGGGATCTCGCTTGGTCGCTCGTCGCTTGCTGATTACCGCAGGCATTGAGAGCCAGTGCCAGACCCAGGATGATCGAGAGGCGTGAGCCGTGCATCTTCAGCGAAGTCCTTGCAGATAGGAGGCTACATTGCGCATGTCGTCGGGCGACAAGCGCTTCGCGATGGTCGGCATGATCGCGTTGGGTCCCGTGGCGCGCGCGCCCGACGCGTAGTCGTTCAACTGCTTGACCACGTACACCGAGTGCTGGCCGCGCAATGCCGGAAATTTCGCCGGTTCGATGCCTCGCCCGGTGGGGCCGTGACATGCCATGCAAGCCGGAATCCCCCGGGCGTTGTCGCCGCCGCGATAGAGCCGTTGGCCGGCCTGCCAATAGGAGGGGTCCGCCTCGAGACCGGTATTGGTCTGGCTCGCGAAATAGGCGCCGAGATCGGCCATGTCGTCGGCGCTCAAGTTGGCCGCATTCGGCATCATGATCGGATTGTTGCGCTTACCCTCTTTGAAGAATTGCAGCTGTTGGGCGATGTAATCCGCGCCCACGCCGGCGAGGCTTGGCCACTCGGGATTGACGCTGTTTCCGGTTGCGCCATGGCAGGCCTGGCACACCACGGCCTTGGTCGCGCCGGTTTCGGCGTTCCCGGCCGCCACACACGCGTTGCCGGCGATCACTCCCGAGATTGTTGCTGCAAGAATCCACAGACGCTTCATGATCGCCGTTAACCCCATTCTAAAGTGAACTGTTTGAGGCGCTAAATTGTACACTAGAGTCAATAATTTGCGTCCAAGCAACACCATGTCGACCTACCCCAATGTGAAATTTGTGACCAGCGCTGCCGAGGCGCACCAGCTGGCACCGGATACCGGTCGGGAAATTGCTTTTGCCGGGCGATCCAATTCCGGCAAATCCACTGCCATCAACGCCATCACGCAGCGCTCCGGTCTGGCGCGAGTCAGCCGCACGCCGGGCCGCACCCAACTCATCAATTTCTTCGAATTGGCGCCGGAGCGCCGGTTGGTGGATCTCCCGGGCTATGGGTTTGCCAAGGTACCCGAGCGCGTTCGCATCAAATGGCTGCAGCTGATGGAACATTACTTCAATGTGCGCGAGTCGCTGGTCGGATTGGTTCTCATCGTGGACTCTCGCCGCGGTCTTGGCGCGCAGGACGCAGCCATGCTCGAATGGGTACTCGCGCGCGATCGACAGGCGCACATACTGCTGACCAAGGCGGATAAGCTGAATCGCAGAGACTCGCAGCGAGTGTTGCAAGAAACCAAAAGTGCGTGTTCCGACACCACCGTAACGGCGCAACTTTTTTCGGCTCATGCAAGACAAGGGATCGAGGAGGCACGCACGACCATGGATCGGTGGCTGGAGGCGGCTTGAATTCCGCGGCCCGCGCGTCCTCGGCTCGTGCACGAGCGTTCCCGTTGCTGGAAGATGCGTTTAACGGTGGGCCGACAAAAAAAGGCCCCGGTGGCTGCTTGCGCGACCACCGAGGCAGACCAACCCGGCATGGGGATGACAAACCGGGTCTAGCCCGCTCAGGGAGAAGAGCGGGGAGCGTCGTTAACGCTCATGGGATTAGATGGGGGTACCTTGTGAAAGTTCCAGGGTGTCCCCGAGCATTTTTCGAAAAGCGTGAAATATGCTCAGTCGAGGCCCTAAACGGGCGAAAACCCGGAAAAACCACCAAATATTTACATCGCGACACGGGCATTTACATTCTCGACCCGGCTTTCCCTAGGGTTTTCCATTAATGGGCCTCATCCCAATTTAGGCCGATTCCTACATCGACCTTCAGTGGGACGGTGAGTTCGCCAGCACGGGCCATATGCTGTCGCAGCTGCGGCACGATCGAGTCCACCGCCGAGTCTTCGACCTCCAGCACGAGTTCGTCGTGCACTTGCATGATGAGGCGCGCCCGTACGTTGGACGTTCGTAGCCAGGTGTCGACTTCGATCATCGCACGCTTGATGATGTCTGCGGCGCTGCCCTGCATGGGAGCGTTGATGGCGCTGCGTTCGGCATATTGGCGCAGCGCGTGGTTTCGCGACAGGATTTCCGGTAAATACAGTCGGCGTCCGAAAATGGTCTCGACGAAGCCGGCATCTCGCGCCTTCTGCTTGGTCTCGTCCATGTATCGCTTCACGCCGGGATAGCGCTCAAAATACAGGTCGACGTATTTTTGCGCCTCGCCGCGGCCGATGCCCAATTGCCGCCCCAGCCCAAACGCCGACATGCCGTATATCAAGCCAAAATTGATGGCTTTGGCAGAACGGCGCTGATCGGCGGTAACGGCATTGAGCGGCAGCCCGAATACTTCGGCGGCCGTCGCCTGGTGTACGTCGCGATCTTCCGAAAACGCACTCAGCAAGCTGGCATCGCCGGAGAGGTGAGCCATGATGCGCAACTCGATTTGCGAATAGTCGGCGGCGACCAAAGAATGACCGGGGGGCGCCACGAACGCCTGCCGAATTCGCCGCCCTTCGGACGATCGAATGGGGATGTTCTGCAAATTCGGGTCCGCCGAGGATAGGCGTCCGGTGGCCGCGACGGCTTGGTGGTAGGAGGTATGGATACGTCCGGATTGCTGATTGATCTGCTCGGGCAGTTTATCCGTGTAGGTCGACTTGAGCTTCGCCACGCCGCGATATTCGAGGATCAGTTTCGGCAACGGATACGTTACAGCCAACTCTTCGAGCACGTCTTCCGCCGTCGACGGCTGTCCCGTCGGAGTCTTACGCACCACGGGAATGCCCAGCCTGCCGAACAGAATCTCCTGAAGCTGTTTCGGCGAGTCCACGTTGAAGGCCCCGCCCGCTTCGAGGTGAGCCTGCGCCTGCAATTCGAGCATGCGCGCCGCGAGTTCCGAACTTTGCTTCCTGAGAAGCTCCCGATCCACCAGTACGCCCGCGCGCTCCATGCGATACAACACCTGAACCAGCGGCTGCTCGATCGATTCGTAGAGGTGTTTCAGGCGTGGCAAGGCTTGCAGCTGCGGCCACAAGGCGTGGTGCAGCTGCAGCGTCACGTCCGAATCCTCGGCGGCGTACTCGGCGGCCCGTTCAACTTCGACCTGATTGAAGGGAATTTGCTTCGCGCCTTTGCCGCACACATCCTCGTAGGCAAGGGTGTTGAACCCTAAATACTCCGCCGCCGTCGCGTCCGTGTCGTGCTTCGCGACGAGGACACTGTTGAGCACGTAGGACTCGAGCATGGAGTCATACCGCTGGCCCGCAAGCGCAATTCCATAGTTTGCGAGAATGTGGCAATCGAACTTCAGGTGATGGCCCAACTTGGGCTTCGACTCATCCTCGAGGATGGGCTTCAGTGCGGCCAACACCGCGTCACGCTCGAGCTGCCGGGGCGCACCCGGATAATCGTGAGCCAGCGGTAGGTAAGCGGCCTCGCCCGCCGCCACGGCGAACGACACGCCGACGATCCGTGCCCGCATGTAATCGAGGCTGTCCGTCACGGTATCGAAGCAAATCAGAGGAGCGGCGGCAAGTTTGGCAAGCCACAGGTCGAAGGCAGGCTGCGACATGACCGTCTCGTAGGCGCGACGCCGCACGGCTGCCGGGTTTGCCGCCGCCAGGGCGCTGGGTACCGGCACCGCATCGGCAGCGCGTGCGATGCCCGCCGCGCCCCGCGCTTCGGCGGCGGCCAGCAGATCGGTCGGCGCCGCTGGGATGACTTCCGCCGAGGCCTCCAAAGTCCGCAGTAGAAGCCGCAATTCAAGGCGTGTGTAAAGTTCCCGCAGGCGCGCGACGTCCGGCGCGCCGGCGGACAGCGCTTCGGCGTTCAGGTCCAGCGGCACGGCGATGTCGATGGTCGCGAGCCTGCGCGACAATTCGAGCGCGGGCAGTTCGCTGCGCAAGTTTTCGCCGACCTTACCGCTGATCGAAGCGACGTTCTGGATCAGAGAGTCCAATGTCTGATACTGAGTGAGCCATTTGGCGGCCGTCTTCGCACCCACGCCGGTGACACCGGGGATGTTGTCCGAGCTGTCCCCAACGAGCGCGAGATAATCGACGATCTGCTCCGGGAACACGTCGAATTTCGCTTTCACGCCGGTACGATCGAGGCGCGTGTTGCTCATCGTATTGACCAGAGTGATCCGCGGGCCGACCAGTTGGGCCATGTCCTTGTCGCCGGTCGAGATCAAGACCTCGTAACCTGCATCGGCGGCTTGCTTCGCGAGGGTGCCGATCACATCGTCGGCCTCGACGCCGGCAATTCGCAGAAGCGGCAAGCCCATCGCCGTGACCGCGTCCAGCAGCGGTTGCACTTGCGACCGAAGGTCGTCGGGCATGGGGGAGCGATGCGCCTTGTACTGATCGAACAGATCATCCCTGAAAGTTCTGCCCGGCGCATCGAATACGACCGCAACGCGTGCGGGCGACTCGTCTTTCATGAGTTTGTTCAACATGTTGAGCACGCCGAGCACGGCCCCGGTCGGTTCGCCCCTCGAATTGGAGAGCGGCGGCAGCGCGTGGAACGCTCTATACAAATAAGACGAACCGTCCACCAGGAGTAGTTTGCGCGTACTCATTACGGAACCTTAGTGCAGCCGCGCCGCTATGGCTGCGGCGTCGTCGGGGCGGGGGCCGGTTTCGCTACGCCGTTGGAAGTTGCGTCGCTTGGCGCCGGCGCAGCGGAGGGCGCAGTGCTCTGCGGCGAAGTGGCTGGTGCCGGCGCGCGGTCTGCCGGCGCCGTCGGCCCAGGGATCTTTTTACGAGGATGCTGCGCGTCGGGCAGCACCAGCGGCCCTTTCTGCCCACATCCGAGCAGAGTTCCCGCCAGGCAGACAACGACGAGCAGGCGTACGGTTCGCATACCTGCAAGTATAAGCGAGCTGCGCACTTGTTGGCGCCCCGCCGGCGTCCGCACCATTTATACTCGACGGCATGACTCAGCAAACCAGATCGAGCCCGGGCGCGGGACTATTGATTGCCACCGCACTCGTCATAGGGGCGATCGTTTGCGCCTGCACGCTGCCGAAGACGTTCGTCAAATCCCAGGGTTCCGCAGGCGACCCGACCACTCTGGCGCTGCGCGACAAGGTCAAGACCATCGTCGTGATTTACGCCGAGAACCGCGCGTTCGATAACTTGTACGGCAATTTTCCCGGGGCGCATGGCCTCACCGACGTGGTCGATGCCGACGGGCACCCCTTGCCTCAATATGCCCCGCAGCTGGATCGCGATGGGTCGGTATTGCCGAGCTTGCCGCGAACCTGGGGTGGGGTGACGGCCTCCGGCTACAGGCCGGTGATCACGGAAGCACAAAGCGCCGGCCTACCGAACGCGCCGTTTTCGATGGAGCACGCATTCGCCGCGCAATCGAACGTCACCCTCTCCACGTCGGCTGTGACGCGCGATCTATACCACCGATTTTTCGAACACCAGATGCAAATCGACGGCGGCCGGAATGACGGGTATGCCGCTTGGTCCGATGCCGGCGGACTGGCCATGGGCCATTATGACACCAGTCATTCTGGGCTCTACGCCCTGGCGCGCCAATACGTGCTGGCCGACCATTTTTTCCAAGGTGCGTTCGGCGGCTCTTTTCTCAATCACCAGTACTTGATTTGTGCCTGCGCGCCGGAGTACCCGAACGCCGATACATCTGCGGCCAAGCCGTCCATGACCGTGCTCGAGACCGGCGCCGACGGCCAACCGCTGCCGCGTCTGAAGCTGGCGCCCGGCTCGCCCCGGTCCGCGCTCGACGGTCCTCCCAAATTCGTGAAAAGCGGCAATCTGGCACCGGCCAACTATTTCTCAGATGGGAAATTCTATGCCGTGAATACCATGCAACCCCCTTATCAGCCGAGCGGCAATGCGCCTGCCCGCGCGGATGGAGCCGGACTGCATGCCGACCCGAATAATGCGACGACGTTGCCGCCGCAGAGCGCTCCCACGATCGGGGATCGATTGAGCGCCAAAAATGTTACGTGGACCTGGTATTCCGGTGCCTGGAACGCCGCGATCGCCGACGGCAAACAACCCGCGGCAAAGAAACGTCGGGTGATTTATGCGCCGAATACCCCGGCCGGCAGCCCCGACTTCCAGCCGCACCATCAGCCTTTCAACTATTACGCGCGATTCGATCCCGCTGCGCACCCGGAGGAGCGCGCGGAGCACTTGAAGGATTACGAGGAACTACTCGCGGACATCACCGCCGGACGCCTACCGCAGGTGGTATTTTACAAGCCGCAAGGCAATCTCAATCAGCATGCCGGGTACGCCTCGGTGGCGGAAGGCGACGCGCACCTTGCCGGTCTCGTTGCGAAGCTGCAGGGCGCTCCGCAATGGAACAATATGGTGATCGTCATTACCTACGATGAATACGGCGGCGCATGGGACCACGTCGCGCCGCCCAAGGGCGACCTTTTGGGGCCGGGCGCACGCATACCGGCCCTCGTCATCTCGCCGCTCGCAAGAATGGGGACGGTCGATCACACTCAATACGACACGGACTCCATCCTGCGTTTGATCACACGCCGATTCGACTTGGAGGTGCTCCCCGGCATCACGATGCGCGACCGCGCTCTCGCGGAACACGCTCAATATCCGATGGGCGACTTGACCAACGCGCTCGACCTGAAGCGCTGATCGCATCGCGCCGCGCGGTCCAGGCCGGGCCGCGGTTACTGGTTCGACGGCTTGAGCGGCGGCGTGGCCTTGTGAGACACCGGCGGCGCCGCGGCGGGATCGCTGGACTTTACGCTGATGAGTTCCACGTCGAAAGTAAGCAAGGAGCCGGCCGGGATTCCCGGTCGGGGGCTCGCGTCATACGCAAGTTCCGGGGGCACGAACAACTGCCATTTCGCACCCGGTTTCATGAGAACCAACGCTTCTTGCCACCCTTTGATGACACCATTGACCTTGAACGTCGCCGGCGTGCCGCGCGCATAGGAGCTGTCGAACTCACTGCCGTCGAGCAGCTTGCCGCGATAGTTGACCGTCACTTCGTCCGTGGCGGCAACCGCCGGCGCCTTGGCATCGCCGGGGGCGAGCACCTTGTATTGCAGGCCGTCGGCCGTGGTTTTCACGCCTTTTTCATGGCCGTTGCGTGCCAGGAACTCCTGCGCCGCCGCCTTGTTGTGCGCCAACGCCTCCGCCATGACCGTCTGCACGAATGACTGGATCTGCTGCTGGTCGGCACGGGTCGACTTCTTGCCTTGCAAGCCGTCCTTGACGCCGCGAGCGATGGCCCCCGAGTCGACCTGATTCGTGATACCCGCGGAGTGCATCTGTTCGCCGAAGGTCAAACCAAACAGATAGCTGGTTTGCTCGTTGGAGGTGTCGGCGGTCGGACCCGCGCCGGGCGTAGTCGCCGCGGGGGCGGCCGGGGCCGGTGCGGGC
>JALYHU010000004.1 GCA_030776345.1 Pseudomonadota bacterium
GCAACGTCGCTCAGGGTGTCGTCGAAACTCAAATCAATCGGTCCCTTCCACAATCGCGCGGCAAGACAATCAAGGATCAAATTCCGGTTTGCACCGGCGTAGGTCGTGCATCCAGGGGCGTTCCAGAGCGGGTGATACGCCTGGCGTAAGCTGAATTGAATCCGCGAAACCTGCTCGCCCTCGCAAGGATTGGAATTGCCGCCTGGCGTGCAGGCGACCTCCAGACGTATGTGATTCCACGTTGGAAATTGCGCGCGCAATGTCGGTGGCGTTGCCAAACGCTTGCCGTCTTGTGTGACCTCCTTGATGAGCGCAGTCCCGGATCCCACATCCGGTCGATTGAAGTCGTCCATGTCATAACAGTCGCTCACGCCTCTAGTCGGCGCAATGACTTCCCCTTGGAGTTGATTGCCTCCAGTTGCGACGTACTCGATCGTCTCGGGTCCTCTTTGGAAATCTTGCGGGGTCACCGAAGACCGGTAGTACGGCGAGTGCTGCCAATGCGCGGTCAGCGTTTCTGATTGGAACCCCAACTGCAGTGCCACCGCAACACCGAGCCAGGTATGCAGGCGCCACCCCGGCGCAGTCTCTGCTGCAAATTTCCAAAGAGCCGCGGCGCCAAGCAAGCTCAAAGGCAGCGCGAGGAAACCCCAATAGCGGCCGGTTATTCCGACGGACCGAAATCCAGGTAACGTGCGCAGCGCATCGAAAGGACTCAACCAGAGGGGTACATGCAACGTCTTCAGGCTTCCCATGCCCAGCACGAGACTGGCGATGCTGACGATCATCAGTGGACGCCGCATGGCCGTGGGGAGGCTCTGCAAGATCGAATGCCGATATCGCCACAACAGAAACGTGATGACGGGGCCGATGAATACACTGAGTTCATGCCCGTTGCCGTTGGCGGGTAACACCTTGCCGCGCACCGGCAATATGGCGAACCATAGAAATGACAACACGCTGGTGAAGCGGTCCGGCGTCAATCGCGGATAGGCCCTCTGCGCTTGAAGCATGGGCCACAGGTACCCGGCGTCCAACACTGCCGCAACGCATAGCGCCGCGCCAAAAATGATGACGGGCATCACAGAACGTACGGTGATGGCGAGAATGAGAGCGTACAGGCCGATCCAGAACAGCAAGTGAATGATCGCTACCGGAGAGCCGTCGATCGCCAACGACATGGCGGCACCCATCAGCATGGCCCACAAGCCGACGCGGTTGATGGTTGACCATGAATTCGAGCCTGCCGAAGCGGTGCCAACATGCAGGCCCCACAACATGATCGGTAACATCAGAAAGGGTATGAGATCGAAATGGCCAAACCCCAGCCGACAAATGAAGAACCCGTTGCCGATGAACAGCGCTGCCGCCAAGGTGCGTTGCCCGGAGATTTTCAGCCAAAGTCCCGCATAGAGGTACGCACCGATCCAGCCAAGTACCAGATAGATCGCCGTCGCGAGTCTTACTCCCCAAAGAGGTCCCAGTGCGTAGCTCAGTGCCATGCTGAGCGACATGAATGGGATCTGGGGTTCTCCGGCCATCGACAAGCCGGAACACATCACCGGAGTCCATTGTTTCGCGATCCCAAACAGCGAAGCGTTCCAATATTGAAGGCTGTGAAATACGAGGAATTGATCGCCGTCGCGCGGACCCAATCTGCCGAAATACAAAATGAAATTTGTTGCGTATACTGCAACAATGCCTACCGACATCACCTTCAGCCAGCGACTGCCCGAAGCGCTGATGGCGTGCATCGAAAACGCCGCCCGACCCAAGATGGAACTATCCCTCGCGTCGCTCTTGGACATCAGGGCGTGTTTGGTAGTTCTGGAGCGACTGGCGAGGTCGAACGGCAGGGTTCAAGAGTTAATCGCTTCAGATCCATGATTTTGGTCCAGCCAAGGCAGTACCTCAAGGCGCGGCAAAAATAATCAACAAGGACAATCGTGCCGCTGCGCACAACTATGCCGCTGTCCCCCCGTAATCCGAGCCGACTTGGGGGCGCGCACATCGAGCTCGGCGCTCAGGGCCCGGTGGTGCGTGCCAATCGATAGAAGACCCAATACGATCGCGCGACCGGCAGTGATCCGAAGTTTGACTGAAAATTGCATGGCACGTCTACCCAGGAGGGCCGATGCGTCGATGCAAGTCGCGCAACCCATGCGAAGGATTGCGCCGACTTCACCATCGACAATCGCGGCCACCTGGCAATGAAAATCAAAACAATGATGCAAAATTACTTTGCGTGACAGAGTCAGGGCACCTTGTAATGCAAAGTGTCGATGCAGTCAATGCCCCGCTCGTTGAAACATCTCTCGGTTCGTTCGGAGATCGCACCGGATTGGCGGATATAAGGGACGCGCTTCGGCGAGTTTTATGCGTCAGCGCAGGGCCAACGTCTCGCGCAGCTGCGCTTATCCCTCGATGAGGCCTGCTGATGTTGGGTGACGCGCTTTACGATAGCCGC
>JALYHU010000005.1 GCA_030776345.1 Pseudomonadota bacterium
CCTACCGTGCCCGTAACGGTGCGCTTTTCGGCGAGCTCGATGGCGATCTGGCGACCAATCTGCGCTGGTCGGTGGGTCTGCGTGGCGAGCGCTGGAGCGCCGACTATCTGGGCACGACCACCGACTATATTGGCGGTACGGTCGCGCCGCAGGCGTTATCCCCGTCGAACAACTTGTGGGGCGGCCATGCCTCTTTGACCTACAAGCTCGATCCGGGTCAGGCGTGGTACGCCCAAGTCGCGCGCGGCTACAAGGCGGGCGGCTTCAACACGAGTCAAGGCCTGCTGCCGAATCAGTTGCTGTTCAATCCGGAATCCGACGTCAACTGGGAATTCGGCTATAAGGCCGACCTGATGGAACACCGCCTCGAGGTCAACGCCGACGTCTTTTATCTCAATCGGCGCGATGCCCAGATCAAGACCAGCTTTCAGAGCGCTCCCAGCGACCCCAACACGTTCGTGTTCTATACCGGCAACGCTGCGCGTGGCCGCGACTACGGACTCGAGAGCGATGCCGATTGGCGAATCGGTCAAGCCGTTACGCTGGGCGGCTCGTTGGGATTGCTGAGGACGTATTTCGAGGATTTTGCGCAGCAGGGCGCCGCCGGCTCGACACGGCTTTCCGAATCGCGCGAGTTGGCAAACGCGCCGCACTGGCAGGCGGCGTTGAATGCCACCATCCGACACCCCCGCGGCGCATTCGCACGCGTAGATGTAACCGGGATGGGCTCATTTTACTTCGATCTGCCGCCGAATTCGACGCGCTCGCACGCCTATGGGCTCTTGAATGGAAAGCTCGGTTGGGAGCAGGAGCGTTGGGCCGCGTATCTGTGGGGCCGCAACCTGCTGAACAAAACCTATGCGGTCCGCGGCTTCTATTTCGGGGACGAACCGCCTGACTTCAATCCCAAGCTCTACGTCCAGCTCGGTGATCCCCGCACATGGGGCGCAAGCGTCACCGTCAAATTCGGCCTATTGTAGGCCTAGCCGTGAAATAGACGCACGACGGCCCCGATCAAGCCGCCGATGACCAATACCATCGTCGGCAAAAAGGTCAGGCCGAATCCAAGGCTGCGCTTTGCGGGATCCTTGACGTAGGTGGCAGCATAAATTTCCCGCCCGACCAGATAGACGGCACCGAGAGCGGCGGCCCACAGGGGGTTGAAGTATCGGCTGAAAAGGAAAAGTCCGGGGATGAAGACGACCAGCTGTTCGAGCGTATTCTGCTGAACGCGGAAAAGCCGCTCGAACACTTCGTTTCCGGTGGTCGCCGGGGCCTTTATCCCATACTTGCCGCGCGCGCCGCCGACTTTGAAGGCAAACACGGTGAACTGCAGAAGTGCGAGCGCGGTCACGATATCGACATAAGCCATGGATGTTCCTCGTCCGATATAGAATTCTAGCACTCCGCCACCGTTTACTTTGCCTCAGGATACCGACGATGAGTCTAGCTCGCAGATCCACTCGCTCCGGTACTCGAGGCTATGCCCACTTAGTGGAGATCGACGTACCCGTGGGGCGCGTCTGGCGCGCCTTGACCGACCCCGGCCTGATGCGGATTTGGTCGGGTCAGGAAGCCGAGATCGATGCTCGTAAGGGCGGCCTGTATCGTATCGGCAAGCGCAATACGGGCGGCCGCGAAGCTCATATCGACATCTTCGATCCCAATAGGCGGCTGCGACTCATTTATTTGAACGGCCCGGATATGCCGAAGGGCGACAGCGCCGTGGTCGATGATTTTCTATTGGACCTGCGCAAGGGCGAACGTACGGCCTCGTTGCGCGTGCTGGGCTCGGGGGTGCCCGATGCAGCGGAATGGGACAAGGCTTATGTGCGCATGCGCATGAATTGGGAGCGCTTTTTATCGCGCATCAAGGTGACGCTCGAGAGTCCGCCACAACCGAAGAAACCGCCTCCGCCCAAGGATCCGCCTCTGCCGGGCCTGGATTATTGAGTGCGCGCCTTGAAATCATCGGGCGCGGCGGCATAACCCTTCGCTAGGAGGCAGCATGACCGGGTTCTTGTTTCGCGCCGCCCTGGTCGCTCTGGGTCTTTGGGTGGCGACGATTTGGGTGCGGGGCGTGGGCATCGACAGCCCGTCCACTCTGATCCTCGCGGGCCTGTTGCTCGGCGTCGTCAATTCCATCGTCAGGCCGGTTGCCATCGTGCTCACCCTGCCGATGACCATCGCCACTCTCGGTCTGTTCCTGCTGGTGATCAACGCAGGGATGGTGGGGCTGGTGGCGTGGATGCTGCCCGGCATGCACCTCGCAGGCTTTTGGTCCGCCTTCTGGACTGCCGTCGTCGTCAGTCTGGTGAGCATGGTGGGTTCGTGGTTCATCGGTGCCCGAGGCAAGCTCGAAGTCATGAAACGGCGCTGACCCGCGCCGGCATCGGTCGTGGTTCCGACGAGCCTGGGCCTACCTCGAAGCCGGCCTCGAGATCCCAGTGATGGTGCGGCGGTAGAGCAGACCGACGAGCACCGAGAAAACGACGGCGCCGCCGATCAGCGCCGGAGTCGCAAAGCCGTCGCCGACCAGGGCAAAGGGGGCGTTCGTGCCGGATACCACGACGATGCCGGCATACAGCACACCGAACAGGCTCTCGCCGACGATCATGCCCGTGGCCATCAGCACTCCCATGCGCCTGGCAAACTCCGGCCGCGCCGTACCATCGGCCCAGCGGTCATAGAAATAGCCCGTCACTGCCCCGATGACGACCGGCAGGGTGGCTCCCATCGGCAAATAAATGCCCAGTCCGATCGCGAGCGGCGGCAACCGCAGCCGCCCGGCGCGGCCCAGCAAGGCATCGATTGCAATCACGAACGCGCCCAGCAACGCGCCGTATCCCAGCATGCGCAGGTTCAGATGGCCGCCCAGCACCCCTTGCGCCAGCGCCGAAATCAGCGCCGCCTGCGGCGCCGCCAGCGCTTTGGGCCCGGCACCGACGGAGCCCGCAAATCCGTAAGCGCCGTTCAGCAGGCCGAGCACCGGGGGGATGATCAATGAGCCGAATAGGACACCGAAAACCAGGGCGACTTGCTGCCGCCACGGTGTCGCGCCGACCAGTTGACCCGTCTTCAGGTCCTGCAAGTTATCGTTCGCAATGGTCGCGATGCCAAAGACGATGCCGGTGGCGAATAATGCATACGCCACCATGGCGCTGGTTTGGCCGATGTCCGAGCCACGGCCCACCACCGCCATCAGCATGAAGGCGGCGCCAACGACGGCAAGAATGCCCACGCCGGAGACCGGACTGTTCGAGGCGCCGATCAATCCCGCCATGTAACCGGTGATCGATGCGATCACCACGCCGGCCACCAGCACGTATGCCAGGGTTGCGGCTATCAGGGCGGGGGCATGCCCGGCGAGCACGGTGCCGGCGATAAATTGCCACAGCAGCAGCGCAATCAGACCCAGCGTCACCGCCACCACGGCGCCGACGATCTTGATCGGCAGGTCGCGCTCGACCAGCGGCAACACGTGGCCCTGCACTGCCCGCGCGCTCGACGCGGCCATCGCCGAGCGCAAGCCCGTGATGATGGGCCCGAGAATCCTTGAAAAAGTCCACAGCGCAGCCACGCCGATGACGCCGGCACCAAAAAATCGAATATCGCTGCGAAATACGGCGAGCGCCACGTGCTGCGCTGAATCCGTCGCGGCCGACGCCGCGGTGAGGAGGGGCACCAAGATGCCCCAGCCGAGGACGATGCCCACGAGCATCGCCATGCCCACTGAAATTCCGACCAGATGCCCGACGCCGATCAATGCCATGGACAGGCTGGCGGACACACCGCTCGAGGCCGCACCGACTCGGAAATAGACGGCGGCCTCGTCGACCAATAGCCTCGTTTGGCTCAAGGCGAAAAAGGCGGCCGAGACGACGGCGCTCACCGTGATGGCGAACAGGCCCTGACGGCTCTCCTCATTTCCGCCGCGCGACTGGTCACCCACCAGCAGCACCTCGGCCGCCGCAAGGCCTTCCGGGTACGGCAAGTCTGAGTTGACGACGAGGGCGCGCCGCAGCGGCACGGAGAACATGACTCCGAGGATGCCGCCCAGACCCGTGGCCGCCATGGTCATCCAATACGGGAAACCTTGCCACCAGCCGATGATGACGAGGCCCGGCAGCACGAAAATGATCGCCGAGAGCGTGCCCGCGGCGCTCGCTACGGTTTGGACGATGTTGTTTTCATAAATGCTCGAGGCCTTGAACAGCCGCAACACCGCCATGGAAATCACCGCGGCGGGAATCGACGTGGCGAACGTCAGGCCCACCTTGAGTCCCAGGTAGACATTGGCGGCCGTGAAGGCGAGGGTGATGAGCCCGCCCAACAGGATCGCGCGGAGCGTGAGTTCGGGCAGACCATGATCGCCGGTGTGCAGTTGCGCCGCGTCCTCGCGCTGCGGTTGTGAATTCACCGCACGTCGCCCATCAATCTTTTCACAGGACGGCTGGTGGCCAACAGAATTGCTCCCAAACCGACGGCGAAGTAGACGATGCGCATATATTGTCCCGGCATTGCGGCCACATTATTGGCGTCGAACTCCCCGGCAATCAATCCCGCCACGAGATTGCCCAACGAGAACGCCAAGAACCACATGCCCATCATTTGGCCGACGAAACGTTTGGGAGCGAGCTTCGTGAAGTAACTCAGGCCCACCGGACTCAAACACAGTTCGCCGAACGTGTGCAGAAGGTACGTCAAGATCAACCAGTAGGGCAACACCTTCGACCCCGCGGCGACGATGCGGGACGCCATCGCCATCACGATGAACCCGCAGCCCATCAACATGACGCCGACGGCAAACTTCGCCGGCGCCGACGGATTGAGATTGCGTCGGGCGAGAGCCACCCACAACCAGGCAAAAAACGGCGCAAAAATGACGATGAACGTCGCATTGAGCGATTGGAACCAACCGGCGGGAATCAGGAAATTGATGCCGCTCAGCATGCGGTCGGTATAGCGTTCGGCAAACAAATTGAGCGATGAACCGGCCTGTTCATAGCCCGACCAGAACAGCGCGCATCCGACGAACAAGACGACCATCACGATACCGCGTCTGCGTTCTTCGGCGTCCAGGCCCCCCGCGATGAAGTAAAGGGCAAAAAACAGCACGGCGATGGCGACGATGAGGAGGGTTGCGCCGCGCGCAATGCTGATGGGATCCAGGCGAATCCAGCCGACGGAAACGGCCGTCAGCAGTCCCGCCGCGGTCGCAACGGCCGCCCACAACCGCAGCCAGCGTCGACCGACCTCACGCCGGGCGGCGGGTTCCGGCACCACATAGGCTCCGGCACCCCCTAAGTGATGTCGAGTCAGATAGAACTGCAGCACGCCGAGCGCCATGAACAAGCCGGCCACCGAGAAGCCTGCGCGCGGGCCGAAGTATGCCTGCGCCGCGCCGGTGACGAGCGGGCCCAGGGTGGCGCCGACGTTGATGCCCATATAGAACACGGTGAATCCGGCATCGAGCCGCGCTCCGCCCTCCGGATACAGCCCCCCGACGATGGCGCTGACATTGGGCTTCAGGAGCCCGACGCCGACGATAATCACTACCAACCCGATATAAAATCCACGCGGGGACGCCGACAGCGCCAACAGCGCGTTGCCCAAGGTGATGGCCAGACCGCCGACGAGTACGGCGCGCTGCGCCCCGATCAGCCGATCGGCGATCCAACCGCCCGGCAGCGCCGCCAGCCAAATGGCGGCGGTATACAAGCCATAAATGGCAGCCGCCGTCTTGTCATCGATACCGAACCCGCCGCTCGAAACCGCTCTGACCAGGAACAGCACCAACAAGGCCCGCATACCGTAATAGGTAAATCGCTCCCACATCTCCGTGAAGAACAGGGTGGCAAGGCCGCGCGGCTGTCCGAAAAACGTTGCGCTCAATGACGAGCCTGTGTGCCGCGTGCGCGGCCACCGGGAACACGCATCGGGCTCAGGCCTCGCGCTCGGATCGTTCTGCTTCTTCTTTGGCCCGTGCCGCTATTTTATCTTTGAGCAAGAGCGCTGCCATCACGATCCCTATTTCGTACAGGAGGTACATCGGCAGCGCCATCGCGCTTTGCGACACCGCATCCGGCGGCGTCACGAAGGCCGCAAAAATGAATATACCCAATAACACGAACCCGCGGTTCTTGCGCAGCGCGCCGATCTTCACGAAGCCCGTCCAAACCAATAATACCGTAGCGACGGGCACTTCGAACGCCGCGCCGAACGCGAGCAGCAGCACCATCACGAAATCGAGGTAGCTGCCCATGTCGGTCATCATCTGGACGCCATTGGGCGTGGTCGCGACGAAAAAACTCAGCATCACGGGAAACACGACGTAGTAGGCGAACGCCGCGCCGAGATAGAAAAGGAGCACGCTGGAGATCAGCAGCGGCACCGCCAGTTTCTTTTCATGACGGTAGAGCCCGGGCGCAACGAAAGCCCACGCCTGATAGAGAACGAAAGGGATGGCGATGCCGATGGCCAGAACCAGCGCCAGCTTGAACGGCACCGTGAAGGGGGCTACGACACTGGTCGCAATCAGCGTCGCCCCTGTCGGCAGCTTGCGCTTCAGCGGCTCTGCGACGAACGTGAACAATTGGTTCATGTATATCGCGCAGGGGACGAAACAAATTCCCACCGCCAGCATGGCCTTGAGCAGCCGATCGCGCAGCTCCAACAAGTGCGAGATCAGCGTACCTTCGGCGAGTCCGCCCGGATCGCCCTCCCGCTCACTCATTGGGTGGTTTGCTGGCTACGCCGCTGGGCGAAAAATGCGGGTCAGTGCTCGGCATGTCGGGACCGTCGAGCGGCCTCGTTGGCGGCGCCCCCGGCGGCTCGGGGGCCAGGTATTGCGGCGGCGCGGCCTGTGGCGGCCCGGGCTGCGGCGGCCCGATTCGATTCTCCGGCGGAGTCTTTGGCTTGCCCTGCTCCCGCAGAAACTCCTCGGCACTCACTTCGCGTTCCAGCTGTTCGCTCAACTGCCGCGCCATGGCGCGGGCACGACCCATCCAGTTGCCGACCTGACGAGCAACTTTTGGAAGCCGCTCCGGCCCAAGCACGACGAGAGCGATGGCCGATGTGAGTAGGATCTCCGAGAAGCCGAAATCAAGCATGCAGCATCAGGCGTTTGGTTTGGGGGGTACCTTGACTTCGGCCTCCCGGGCCGCGGCGCCCGCTGCGGCAGCGGTCGGAGGCGCGGCGCCGGTATCGAAATCGGCGTCCTGTTTCAGCTGCTTGACCCGCTCTTCGGACTCGCCATCGTTCATGGCCTGCTTGAATCCCTTGACGGCGGCGCCCAGGTCGGAACCGATGGAGCGCAGCCGTTTGGTGCCGAAAATAACCAGCGCGATCGCTAAGATCACCAACAACATTTTTGAATCGAACATGCGGCTTCTCCGATTCCGGTTAGCAAATGAAGCGCCAATGATACGCCAAAGATATCTTTACGTTGGACCGTGGCCGGCAGATGCGTGTTCGATCGCATTACCGCGCGCGAGTCATCGCGCGCCCCCTGGCGGCCCCGGCTCTCAGCTTTCGAGCCAAAAAGTTACCGGGCCGTCGTTGATCAATGAAACCTTCATATCCGCGCCGAACACCCCGCTCGCGACCTTCGGATGTTGTGTGCGTGCGGCGGCCAACAGTGCCGCGAACAAGTGCTGCGCCTGCTCGGCCGGTGCGGCGGTCGAAAACCCCGGCCGCAGCCCGCTGCGCGTGTCCGCCGCCAGGGTAAATTGCGGCACCAACAGTAATTCTCCGCCGATCTGCTGCAGATTGAGGTTCATTTTGCCGCCTTCGTCGGCGAAAATGCGGTATTTGAGCATTCGATCGAGCAGCTGTTGGGCACTTTCGGCG
>JALYHU010000006.1 GCA_030776345.1 Pseudomonadota bacterium
ACCACGGCTGCGCGCTAGGCGCGTGGATGTTGCAGTTGGATTGTCGTGGACAAGGATAAGAGGAATCAGGATATGCAGAGACTACACGCGTGCTGCGCCCGCGCAGCCATGGCCATGCTGCTGTCGCTCGGCGCGGTCTCGATTGCCCAGGCTGATATGGGCGGCACCACCATCACGGGCTTTGGCACTGTTGGCGGGTCGATCAGCAGCAACAGCGACTATGCCTATCGCCACGATCCGACCGAAGCCACCGGCGCGACGAACCAGTTCGATATCGGGCTCGAGTCGCGACTCGGCGTGCAGGCCGTGATGGACTTCGGGTCGGGGATTTCGGTCACGGCCCAGGAGCTCGCCAGGGAACGTGGCAATGAAGTGTTTTCGCTGGGCACGGAATGGCTGTACTTGCAGTACGCTCCGGATTCGGACTGGAAACTGCGCCTGGGACGCGTGGCCTTGGCGACCTTTCTGGTGTCCGATTCGCGGGAAGTCGGCTATGCGGCCCCTTGGTTTCACGCGCCGAACGAATTGTACGGCAGCAACTCGTTCCAATATGTGGACGGTGCGCAGGTACGGTGGCACCACAGCCTGGGCCCGGTCGGGATCATGCTCGAAGGCAGCCTCGGCAGCGGTACGTCTCGATACTTCTTCCTAGGCCGAACGATAGACATCAATCTCAAAGACGTGAGCAACCTCGCCGCCACGTTCGACTATCGGGATTTCCGGTTCCGCGTGGCGCGCACGCGCGCCAATTCCCCGACGACGTTTCCGCTGGGTCCGAACTTCGCCGTCAGCTACATGCTGCGGGATGTATTCACCTCGGTAGGCATGCAGTACGACAATGGCAAGGCCCTTGTGCTGAGCGAGTGGGCCAAACGAACCGAGAACGACATGCCGGTACTCAACGAGCCGCTGGCTGTTTCCCATGAGTGGTATGTCGCCGGCGGTTGGCGCTTCGGCAAACTCACGCCGTTGCTTAGCTACGGGACTTTCGATTCCGGCAAGTCGGTGATCGAGCAGGCAGGGAAATTCGGCACTTGGTCCGGCAGCTTGCGCTATGACGTCGTCCGCAATGTCGCCCTGAAGGCGCAGATTTCGCGCCCTCAGGCGGGCAACAGCACCTACTGGACGCTATTCAACTCCGCTTCCAGCAAGCGCATCGACGTGTACAGCGTCGGCGCGGACTTCGTGTTTTAAGGGATACCATCATGAACAAGAAAACTGTCGCTATTCGCTGTTTGGCCCTCGCCGCGGCGCTGACCGTCGCATTGCTCGCCGATGCCGCAGATGTCGTCGTCGTCATGGGACCGACCGCCGCCGCCGTGAGCAAGGATCAGGTCGCCAATGTCTATCTCGGTCGCAGCACCGATTTCACGCCCCTTGATCTTCCGGAATCGAGCGCCGTGCGCGATGCCTTCTACAAAAAGGCGGCCGATCGAGACGCCGCTCAGGTCAAAGCAGTCTGGACGCGAATCACCTTTACCGGCCAAGGCAAGCCGCCCAAGGAGATGCCGGACGCCGCGGCGGTCAAGAAGGCGGTCGCTGCCGATCCCAAGGCCATCGGCTACATCGACAAATCAGAGGCCGATGCCTCCGTGAAGATCGTGCTCACGCTACCGTAGGTCTTCACACCGTTTGTCACGGAGTCAGTTGACTGTACCTGTCTATACAGGTTACCATTCGAGCATGGACAAGTCGCTGGCGCAGCTGCAACCCCTCTACCTCCAGGTGAAACGCCACATCCTCGACAACATCGGCTCGGGAAAATGGGCCGCCTCGGCCCGTGTGCCGTCTGAAAACGACATCGTGAAGTCGTTTGGCGTATCGCGTATGACCGCAAACCGCGCGCTGCGTGAATTGCGCGACGAGGGCGTTCTGGTGCGCATCGCCGGGGTAGGCAGCTTCGTGGCGGAACGGCACGCGCATGCACATCCGCTCGAGATTCGCAGCATCGCCGACGAGATTCGCGAGCGCGGTCATGTGCACCGCGCCGAGATCGTATCGCTGGAACGCATTCGTGCGGCGGCCGAACTGGCCGAGGATTTCGGTGTCGCGCCGCGCAGCGAGCTGTTTTTCTCCGTCATCGTCCATTTCGAGAATGACCGTCCGGTGCAGCTGGAAGACCGTTATGTGTTGCCGAAGTTGGCCCCCGACTATCTCAACATGGACTTCGGCCGCACCACTCCGCACGATTACCTCACCAGGGTGGCGCCGCTGCAGGAGGCGGAACATGTGCTGCGCGCAGTAATGCCCGATGAGCGCACGCGCAGGTTGTTGACGATGAAGCGCGACGAACCCTGTCTCCTGATGATCCGCCGCACCTGGACTTCCGATCAGGTCGCCTCCGTCGCTCGCCTTTTTTACGCCGGATCTCGTTACGAAATGTCCGGGCGATTTCGCCCGTAAGGAACGTTCATGCTCGCCCCCCTGCAGTCCAGAGTCATCCGCGCCGCTCGCGGCAACGTATTGAGTGCGCGCTCGTGGATGACCGAAGCGCCGCTGCGCATGTTGATGAACAACCTCGATCCGGAGGTCGCGGAGAATCCCGCGGAGCTCGTCGTATACGGCGGGATAGGCCGGGCCGCCCGCGATTGGAACTGCTACGACCGGATAGTCGAGACACTGAAAACTTTGAGTGACGAAGAGACATTGTTGGTGCAATCCGGAAAGCCCGTCGGTGTCTTCCCCACGCACGCGGATGCGCCCCGAGTTCTGATCGCGAATTCCAATCTCGTACCGCATTGGGCTACCTGGGAGCACTTCAACGAGCTCGACCGAAAGGGGCTCGCCATGTACGGCCAGATGACGGCCGGTTCCTGGATCTACATCGGCAGCCAAGGCATCGTGCAAGGCACGTACGAAACTTTCGCGGAGATGGGCCGCAAGCACTTCGGCGGCAAGCTCGCCGGCAAGTGGATATTGACCGCCGGCCTGGGCGGCATGGGCGGCGCGCAGCCGTTGGCCGCCACCATGGCGGGCGCGAACATGCTGGCCGTGGAATGCCGCCAAAGCCGCATCGCGAAGCGCTTGGAAACCGGCTTCGTGGACGTGCAGGCGAGTTCGCTGGATGAGGCGTTGCTCATGCTCGACGCAGCAAAGAAAGCGGGCAAACCGCTGTCGGTCGCTTTGCTCGGCAACATCGTCGACGTCCTGCAGACTCTGATCGAGCGCGGCATCAAGCCCGACGCGTTGACCGATCAAACCTCGGCGCATGACCCCGTCAACGGCTATCTACCCCAAGGGTGGAGCGTCGAGCAATGGGACGAGCGCCGGGTCAGCGACCCGACCGGCACCGGCGCCGCCGCGAAACTGTCCATGGCCAAACACGTGGGTTATATGCTGCGCTTCAAAGCCATGGGTTTGCCGGTCTTCGATTACGGCAACAATATCCGGCAGGTCGCGCACGATGCCGGCGTCAAAAACGCCTTTGATTTTGCCGGTTTCGTCCCCGAATACATCCGCCCGCTCTTCTGCCGCGGCATAGGTCCGTTTCGCTGGGCCGCCTTATCCGGAGATCCGGAGGATATCTACAAGACCGACGCCAAGGTCAAAGAACTGATTCCGGACGATCCGCATCTGCATCATTGGCTCGATATGGCCCGCTCGCGGATTCAGTTCCAAGGATTGCCGGCGCGTATTTGCTGGGTGGGCCTGGGGCAACGGCACCGCCTCGGATTGGCGTTCAACGACATGGTGGCGAGCGGCGAGCTGTCCGCGCCGGTGGTCATCGGCCGCGATCATCTGGATTCGGGGTCGGTGGCGAGCCCGAATCGCGAAACCGAAGCCATGCAAGACGGCTCCGATGCCGTATCCGATTGGCCGATGCTCAATGCACTGCTGAACACCGCCAGCGGCGCCACCTGGGTGTCCATCCATCATGGCGGGGGTGTGGGTATGGGCTACTCACAGCACTCCGGCGTGGTCATCGTGTGCGACGGCTCGCAAGCCGCCGGCCGGCGCGTGCGGCGCGTGCTGTGGAACGATCCCGGCACCGGGGTGATGCGGCACGCCGATGCCGGCTATCGGATCGCCATCGATTGCGCTCGCGAGCAGGGATTGAACCTGCCGATGATGGAGCGGCCGTAGCGTGGCCGGGATCCTGGAAGTACGCGCCGGCGAGCTTACCTTGCCCACGCTCAGGCGAGTTTACGAACAGCCGGTGATATTCAGACTTGCCGAGCACGATCGAGTGCGCATCACCGCGGCCACCGCCCTGGTGGACAAAATCGTGGCGGCTGGCGATGCGGCATACGGCATCAATACGGGGTTCGGATTGCTCGCGCAGACGCGTATACCGAGCGAGCAACTCGAGCTGCTGCAGAGAAACCTGTTGCTGTCGCATGCGGCGGGTGTCGGCGAAGCTCTGCCGGATCCGGTGGTACGGCTCATCCTCGTCATGAAGATCAATGCACTCGCCCGCGGCCACTCCGGGGTCACCCTGAACTTGATCAACGCGCTCTCAGCGTTGCTCGAACATGAGGTCTATCCCATGATTCCCGCACAGGGATCGGTGGGCGCGTCGGGCGACCTTGCTCCCCTGGCCCACATGAGTGCAGCGCTCTTGGGCATAGGACGGGTACGCGTACGGGGCAAACCCTTGCCGGCGAGCGAGGGGCTGCGTCTGGCGGGCCTCGAGCCCGTCAAACTGCACGCCAAGGAAGGGCTGGCATTGATCAATGGGACCCAAGTATCCAGCGCGCTGGCGCTGGCGGGGCTATTCGGCGCGGAAAACGTGTTCGCCGCGGCGGTGGTGGCGGGCGCCATGTCGGTCGATGCGCTGAAAGGCAGCGATTCGCCGTTCGATGCACGCATTCACCAGGTGCGTGGTCAGCCCGGCCAGATCGCCGTGGCGCGCGAATACCGAGATTTGATGGCCGGCAGCGCCATTCGCGCCTCGCATCTCGATTGCAGCCGCGTTCAAGACCCCTATTCGTTTCGCTGCCAGCCGCAGGTGATGGGCGCCTGCCTGGATCTCATCCGCAATTGCAGCGCGACGCTGCGACTCGAGGCCAATGCGGTGACCGACAATCCGCTGCTGTTCGTCGAGCAGGGGGAAGTCCTGTCGGGCGGAAACTTTCATGCCGAACCGGTGGCCTTCGCGGCCGATACGTTGGCGCTCGCCATCGCCGAGATCGGCAGCCTCGCGGAGCGCAGGATTGCCGTACTCGTGGACCCCAAAATGAGCGGCCTGCCCGCATTCCTGGTCGAGAACAGCGGTTTGAATTCGGGTTTCATGATCGCTCAGGTCACCGCCGCCGCGCTGGTATCCGAGAACAAGACCATCGCGACGCCTTGCAGCATCGATTCCATACCGACCTCCGCGAACCAGGAAGATCACGTGAGCATGGCGACGCACGCCGCACGCCGCCTGGGTCCGATGATCGAGAATGCCGCGGGTGTGGTCGGCATCGAATTGCTGGCGGCGGCGCAGGGCATCGACTTCCACCGCCCCGCGCGATCCTCCACGAGTCTCGAGGAGGTTCACGCAGGCGTTCGCGGCAGGGTGCCTTTCTATGCCGAAGATCGCTACTTCGCGCCCGACATCGAGGCGGCCAAGGATCTGGTGAAATCGGGCCGCTTCGCGGCCCTGGTCGATCGGCTGCTGCCGTCGAGGGACGGCGCCTGACCAAGCGTATCGCCGCGAGCGTCAGGGGTCCGCTGCTGCTCGCGACGGTCATGGCCCTCTTTGCGCAGCGAGGCCATGCCGAGGAACTGGATCTCACCGCGGTGAGCTGCTCGAAATACGAAAATGAAGTCCTCCCTTCCCTGGTGCCTGGCTACAAGGCCGACCCCATCGATACCGTCATGTGGCTGTTCGGCTTTTCCGTCGCGAAGTCCGGGGAGCGCGCCATGTACGGCGATTCGCTGTCGGCCTTCGGATTCGCGCTGGATGCACAATGCAAGGGCCATCCCACCACGAGTTTGCTCGAGGCCGTTGTGGCCATAAAATCCAAACGCGACAATCCGATGGACTTGACGAGGCTCGATTGCACGACCTTCGAAACGCGCCACATGGCGTTGCGCAAATCGGACCCCGAGAGCGCCGATACCCTGACGATGTGGCTCTTCGGGTTCTCGGTCGGCATCTCCGGGGGTCACGTTCTCGATGCCGGCTCGTTGACTAAATTCGACAGCGGGCTGCATGAGCGGTGCGCGAAACATCCCAGCGATAGCCTTTTCGACGCCTTGCGCGCGCCAAACCCGGCCGTCCCGGTGCCGGGCGCCAAACTCCTCCGGCGTGGGAACTGACCGGCCGGAGTTTCGCAACGGCGCACGCCGGCACGGGCCTCGCCCTTCCAGACGCCCGCGCTGGGCTGTCAGCCTAGACCGACAGGGAGTTGCGCCATACGCCGGCCGGGGCGACGGTATATTGCCGTTATTTGCTGGCCCGATTGTCGGCCTGAGCGGGGACGAAGATGACTATCCTGTGCGTACGCCACCGGACTGAGTACCAGTACCGGCAGCCGGTCTTGCTCGGCGAGCACCGGTTGATGTCACGTCCGCGCGACAGCCACGATCTGCGATTGCTGGACACCGCGTTGATGGTGGCCCCCCAGCCCAGCGAACTGCGTTGGATGCATGACGTATTCGGCAATTCCATCGTTGTTACCTCATTTGCCGACAAGGCCGATGCCCTGGTCTTCGAGTCGACGTTTCGCGCGGAACACTTCCCGGTGCCCGAGCAGACCATCCTGGTCGAACCCTACGCACGACAGCTGCCGTTCAGCTACAGCGCTGAGGACAGCGCCGATCTGGCCCGCACCAAGGAGCGGCAATTCCCCGATCCAGAACACGCCATAGATCAATGGGCGAAGACTCACATCGACGCAACACCGGATCGCAATACCTTGAATGTGTTGATCGCGATGACAAAAGCCATCAAGAATGACTTCATCTATTTGAGGCGGGAAGAAATAGGTGTGCAGGAGCCCACCGAGACACTCCGCCTGAAGGCAGGGAGTTGTCGCGATTTCGCCGTATTCATGATGGAAGCGGTTCGCAGCATCGGGCTGGCCGCACGCTTCGTCTCGGGATATCTGTACGACGAAAACTTGGTTGGCGCCGGAGGCGGGTTGGTAGGGGGCGGAGCGACTCATGCGTGGCTGCAGGTTTATTTGCCCGGGGCCGGTTGGGTGGAGTTCGATCCGACGAACGCGCTGGTCGGTGGGCGAAATCTGATCCGGGTCGCCGTGGCGCGTAATGCCTCTCAAGCTGCCCCGCTGGCCGGGGCCTTCACCGGCGCCCCGGGAGACTTTCTTTCCATGAACGTCACCGTGGAAGTGACGGCCGAATAGCGATGCGACGAGAACCTTCGGTGAATGAACTAGGACTACCGGACCTGTTCGAGGCTGCGGCGCGCGTCGCCATCAATGAGCGATGTGCGGCCGCATACCTACACGACATCCGGGGAGGCATGCAGGCGTTGTTCAGCGCGCTCGAACTACTGAGTCGATCCGCAAAAGCCGGCTACGACAACCCGGAACGGGTCGAAAAAGCGTGCGAACTCGCCAAGCGGGCCATCAGCAACCATGAAAAGTCGACGCTGGCAGCGCTGCAAGCTCTCACGTTGCAGCGGGCAGAGGCGGCGGTGATAGACGTATTGACGCTGGTCAGCGACGTCGCCCGTTTTCTGCGCAATGAGGCCGCGGGCAGGGAGGTGATACTGAAAGTGGTCGGCGCCGAGGGGGAGGTGGCCATATCGGCCGAGCGCGTCCGGCTTCAGACCGTCCTCGTCGGGTTGCTATTGGCCGCCATCGACGACGTACCCCCCGGCAGTTCTTTGATTCTGTCCATCGGTCGTGCCGACGGCGATGCCGTCATATCGATGGACTCGGATGCCGGGTATGGCGAGGTTTCCGACCTGGAGGATTTGTGGAGCAGACGCAGTGGCCGCCTTCGTCCTCAGGAACTCACGCTGCTGTTTGCGCGCCAGTTTCTAGCAGCGAACGGCGGCCGGTTGGACATTGATGCCGCCGCAGCCGCGACCCCACGGGGGGCGATGCATCTTCACTACCCGATTAACGCATGCCCCGCGAGATCGTTGGCGGCCAAGCGCGCGTCCGAGACCGAAAAATAATATTCCAAGAGGTGGTGGCCTCTCAGGTAAACGAATATCGTGAACGAGGAGTTGAAGACTCTCGGCATGGTGGCTCATCAGCCCGCCCCGGGGGCCGGGCGCCTGACCTACCAGGTGATGCCCGTGAGTTTTCGGGCATGCGACAGGCGAGTGTCGACTTCGGCTTCCGCTGCGACCCAGTCCTCCAGCTCGTGTCCGGCTTCAAAATTACGGCGCTCAGCGCGTAAATAAGCGGCTCTCTCGATCATGCTTCGACGCTCGCCTTCCGAAACGATCATGGGAGGACTAAATCGCAACGGAAAGAAGTTATGCGTCGGCTTCGGGGGCAGGGCGGTCATTCGGTCCTCCAGGATAATCCGCGCGCAGGAGATGAGGCGAAGGGTGGGTCTCTATGCGCATCCATGTGCCGCGAAGAGTGTGAAATTTCGATTACGCGGGAGGTATAGGGCGAGAGCTTACATTGGCGTGGGATATGTCCGACATCGCCTACGGGGGGCGGGGGCGGACCGACAAGTGCCGGCCCGCCCGAGTCAAGGCGTCTCAAACCTAGGCTTATATCTTCCCGCCCTTGCGGTTCGGATCAGATCCTCCACTCCCCTGTTGCGTATTCCGATTGTCGTTTTGACCGCCTTGCTGACCGCTGCCGGGCTGTCCCGTAGACTGTTGACGTTGCCGGTCGGCATTGGCCTTCTGGTCCCGTTCCATCTGGTCTTTGTCTCGCTGATCCTTGTCATTATTGCCCATCTGCTTGTCGTCTTTGATGTTGCTGTTGGACATTGAAAAGCTCCTAAGTGATGAATCTGCACTATCACCATAGGCGCCCGGTCCCGGGCGGCTCATCGGATGAGGGGGTAATTTTGCGTAGGTTTTCGCTGACCCCCTATTTCCTACCGGGTGTCGACGCGTATCACCTACAGCGAGTAACCCTCCGGTACGGCAAAGTACCGCGACTCGATTCGACTACGGGAAATCACGATGCAAGCAAAAATCCAGCTGATAGGCGGCCTGGCCGCATTTTTGATGATGGGCGGATGTAACGGTGCGAAATCTCCGGATGCGGCCGCAAACGACATCGCCGCAGCGCATCAGACGGCCGCGAAGGAAGTAGCCGATGCCCGGCGAGATCAGCAAAAAGACATGAGCAGCGATGCGTACGACGTAGCAGTCGCGCGGGCGGACGGCGAACACAAGGTGGCCATCCAGAAATGCGACGTGCTCGAGGGCCACGACCAAAAAGTCTGCAAAGACCAAGCCGACGCCGACTATGAAGCGGCGAAGGCCAATGCGAAGGCCGCCAAGGTCAGCCAACAGCCCTGAGCCGGCCTCGACATCAGCCCGGGGAGTGCAACCCGCACGTCCTTGTGGAGGACGCGCCGATTTCGCTCACGTCCCCTGGTTCAGCAAGGCGGCATTGCCCCCGGTCGCGGTGGTATTGACCGTGAGGGTGCGCTCGCTCGCAAAGCGGCTTAGGTAATGGGGGCCGCCAGCCTTCGGCCCCGTGCCGGAGAGACCCGTACCGCCGAAGGGCTGGACTCCGACAACCGCCCCAATCATATTGCGATTGACATAGGTGTTGCCGATTGCGGTGCTGGCAAAGATGTCTCGCCAGAACGACTCCAAGCGCGTTTGCACGCCGAGCGTCAGTCCATAGTTGCTGGAGCGAATCGACGCCAGCACGTTTTGTATTCCGCTTGCCCGATACCGCACGACGTGCAGAATGGGACCGAACTCTTCACGCGTCAGTTGCGCCGCGTCATGCAGCTCGATTAGGTGCGGCGCAACGAAGCTGCCGTGCGAGTGAGCCTCGTGGAGACGGCAGGCTTTCACGATACGCGCCTGATCCCGCATCTTCGCAACATGCCGCATCAACCCATCCGCGGCCGCCGGCGTGATGACGGGACCCACATCGGTTTGCAGGTCGGCCGGATTGCCGATGACCAATTCATCCATGGCTCCGGCCAACATCTCGATCACGGTGTCGGCGATATCTTCCTGCAGAAACAGCAGTCGCAGCGCCGAGCATCGTTGACCTGCGCTCATGAATGCAGAAGTGACGACGTCGTCGATCACCTGTTCCGGCAGCGCAGTCGAATCCACGATCATGGCATTCAAGCCGCCGGTCTCCGCGATCAGCGGCACGATAGCACCGTCGCGGGCCGCCAATGCGCGATTGATGGTGAGTGCGGTGGCCGTCGATCCGGTCATGGCAACACCGGAGAGCGCGGGATGGGCGAATGCAACTTCGCCGAACACTCGGCCGCGCGCAGGAACCAGCTGCACGTTTTCCTGGGGCACGCCGGCCTCATGCAGCAATCGTACGAACCGCGCCGCGATCAATGGCGTGGGTTCCGCCGGCTTCGCGACCACGGAGTTCCCGGCCGCCAACGCTGCAACGACCTGCCCTGCGAAGATCGCTAGCGGAAAATTCCAGGGACTGATGCACGCAAATACCCCGCGGCCGTGCAACGACAATTCGTTGAGTTCGCCGGTGGGTCCTGCAAGACGCGCCGCATCGCCAAATTGATTGCGGGCAAGTACCGCATAGTAGCGGCAAAAGTCCACCGCCTCGCGAACTTCGGCGATGGCGTCCGGCAGGGTCTTCCCGGCTTCGCGCACGAGTAGCTCGTAAAATTCGGCACGCCGCTTTTCGAGGAGATTGGATGCGTGGACCAGATGTTCCGCCCGCGCCGTACCACCGCAGCTATTCCAACCACGCTGCGCCGCAGCACCCGTGTCAAATGCCGCGGCAATTTCCGCCGGCGTGCTATCCCGAGAATGCCCCACCACATCACGGCGGTCGGCGGGATTCGTGACCACGTGCGTTTCGCCTGACCCGCCCGCCCCTCCGGAGCCGAATACGGCGCTGTATTCGGCGGGTGGACGCGAAGCCAAATCCGCGCGCAGTTCGTGGAGCACCGTCGGATTCCCCAAATCGAGCCCCAGCGAATTGCGCCGGTCGGAATACAGATCCGCGGGATCGGGCACGCGCGGGTGTTTGAAACTGGCCAATTTCTCGAGCTCGGTGATGGGATCGCGCACGATCTCGGCCACCGAAACCTGCTCGTCCATGAAGCGATTCACGAACGAGGTGTTGGCACCGTTTTCCAGCAGCCGCCGTACGAGATAGGCCAGCAAATCCTTGTGCTCGCCGACCGGCGCATACACTCGCACGCGTGGAAAATCGGCGATCTGACGGCCAGCTTCGGCGTAGAGAAGCCTGCCCATTCCATGCAGTCGCTGAAATTCGAAATCCGCGCCGCCGGGCGCCAGTTCCAGGATCGACGCGATGCTGTGCGCATTGTGGGTGGCGAATTGCGGCAAGAGGACATCGGCATGACTGAACAAACGTCCCGCGCAGGTCAGATACGAGACATCCGTCGTGTGCTTGCGGGTATACACCGGATAGCCCGCGAGGCCGCGCTCTTGGCTGCGCTTGATCTCGCTGTCCCAGTACGCGCCTTTCACCAGACGGACCGCCATCCGGCGCTTCTGCGCGCGCGCAGTCGTCGCCACCCAATCGATCACGTCCAACGCCCGCTTGCCGTAGGCCTGCACGGCAAGTCCTAACCCCGGCCATTCCCGGGTGGCCGCATCACGCGCCAGCGCCTCCATGACGTCCAAGGAAAGGTCCAAACGGTCGGCTTCCTCCGCGTCGACGGTGAGCTGTACGCCCAGCTTCGCCGCGCGGCGTGCGAGATCCACAACCGAAGGCACCAACCGAGCCATGACTCGATCGTGTTGCAGCAGCGAGTATCGCGGCTCCAGCGCCGACAACTTGATGGAAATGCTGGAAACTTCGTGCGCCGCCCGTCCTCCGGCGGCCGCTCCGATCACATCGATCGCGTGTTCGTACGATTTGAGGTAGCGCTGGGCGTCGCTCCGAGTTCGCGCTCCTTCGCCCAACATATCGAAGGAGCACAGCGCGACATCCGGCTCGTGCGCGCTGCGCGCCAGCGCCTCCTCGATGGTGCGCCCGACGACGAATTCGCCGCCGATGATGCGCATCGCCCTGCGCACGGCGAGCCGCACTATGGGTTCCCCGGCTTTACGGGTGAGTTTCTTGATCCAGCCGGAAGCGTCGGTCTTGATGGCCGGATCGAGCTCCAGAATGCCGCCCGTCAACATGAGACCCCAGGTGGAGGCATTGACGAACAATGATTCGGATTTTCCCGAATGAGCCGACCAGTCGCCGGTTGCCAGTTGCTCGGCGATCAACCGATCGGCCGTTGCATCGTCCGGTATCCGCAACAGAGCTTCCGCGATACACATGAGCGCAATGCCTTCCTGATTGGAAAGGCCGAACTCCTGCAGGAAAGCATCCAAGAACGGCCGCTCGTCACGGCGTGCGCGAGCCCCTTCGACCAGCGCCATCGCCACGGAAACCGCGCGGTGGCGCGCCCCTCCCGTGAGTTCCAGCGCGTGCAACAGGCGCGTCACCGCACGATCTTCGGACCACAGCGCCTGCTCGCGCATGGATCGGCGGAATGATTCCATCTCCGCGACGGCGGGCAGCGTGCTCAAATCGGCGACCATTGCAATGTTCCTGCGAAAGGACTATCGCGAATTATCGTCGATGGTTGCGAAGAACACCAAGGGTGCTGCGGGCTCATTTGGCAACGCCGGGCCAATGGTGCCGCGGTCCTGCGACGTCAGCAGGGCCATATCCCATGCCCCGAGGCTAGTGGATTCGCCGTTCTCGATGTTTAGCGATATCGTTCCGCTGACGGCGAATACCAGCAGGGTGCCCTGCGGCGGCGCTTGCAGCTCGCGCGGCTCGCGTAGGCGCTCGACCGACGCCCGCAGCCCAGATATCGATTGCGAAACCATGAGATTGAGGTCGACGCATGGCCCTCCCAGCAACTCGCATTGCGTAGCAATCGCACCATCGAACTCCGCAATATCGCCGACCTCCCGGAGCTCGGTCTGTGGAGCGCCGTCGAAGGTCAAGCGGACGCCCGGCCCCTGAAGCAGCACCATCTTGCGGTGATAGCCGGCGAACTCAGAAAAGGGCCCGGACGCGTCGATCTGGGCAGCGCTGACCCGCCAACGGAAAGCACTCGTGTTCGCCGGAACGCGTATGGCTTCGTGCGTAACGCCGCCGCCGTTTTTCCAAGCAGTCGGCTTGAACGATGATTTGCGTATGACCTGCATCGCGATCCGGTCATTATGCCTGAGCCGACCGAACCTCCGGCAGGGCACCCCGCCTTAGCCCTATTTATTCAACGTGCTATCTAATGCGGCACGTCGCTCGCGGGCTGCTGCGGCATCTCGCCCGTTATTTTCTGATCTTTCAATTTATCCTTGCAGATCCGCTTCATTTCAGCCTTGGACATACTCATGTTGGCGGTCTTCTGCTGCTCGATGCAATCCTTCATGGCTTGACGCTTGGTCATGCTGGACGCAGGCATCGGCTCATCGGCAAACGCGCAGCTTCCGAAAGCCACCCCGGCCAGCGCAAACGCAGTGATTAAACGATTCATGGGCATCTCCATAAAATAGAGATACCAGTCTGACGGCCGGTGCCGGGACTGCAAGAGTTTGAAATCGCTAGCGGTTGTGGGTCCGCACCTACGTTAGGCGGGAGGTGCTAGCTCCGGTGGGTGACTACCGCTGCCAGAACGTCACCAGGATGAAAACCAGCGCTATGACCGTCAAGCCCAAATTCCCCAGGCGGAGGCGCGTTTGAGCCAGTAAGTCATTCGGCTCCGCCTCGGGCGGCAGCCAGACACGAAGGATAGCGGTAAGCAACAACATGACGATCGATCTTCCTGCTTTCGGTTTCATAACAATAAACGCGCCAGAGGACAAAAGCGTGATTGGGCTCACGCCTTGGCGATCGAGCATTGAAATCGGAAGCACTCTGCGCGGTCCGCATAGAAGATATGCGCTCGGATGACGCCCGGCCATCCGCGCCGGACGTGGTTTTGAATACAGCCGGCCGCATCATAAAAAAGGCCTCGAACCGTTTCCAGTCCGAGGCCATATCTTTAGATACTTGTTATTTTATTATTCGGCAGCTTCAGTGTCCCCCGCCGGTACAGTGTCATCGGAGTCGCCCATCCCGCCGCTTACATCCATGAAGCTGCGGCGGCGGCTATCGTCAAATGCGCGTCGGCGACGGGCATGATACGCGAATCCGGTGCCCGCGGGTATCAGGCGGCCTACGATTACGTTTTCCTTCAAACCCCTGAGGTCGTCCTTGAGGCCGCGGACCGCTGCCTCGGTGAGGACACGGGTGGTCTCTTGGAAAGACGCTGCCGAAATGAACGACTCGGTGGCCAAGGACGCCTTGGTGATACCCAACAGCATGGGTTCCCAGGTGGACTGGTGCTTGCCCTCGGCCTTCTGCTTCGCAATGACGTCGAGGAGCCGGCCGCGGTCCATCTGTTCGCCGCGCAGCAGCGCCGAATCGCCGGTATCCAATACCTCGATTTTACGTAACATCTGCCGCACGATGACTTCGATGTGCTTGTCGTTGATCTTCACGCCCTGCAAGCGATAGACGTCCTGGATTTCGCGTACCAGGTAGTTCGCCAGCGCCTCGACGCCCTGGAGCCGCAAGATGTCGTGCGGGTTCGGTTCGCCGTCGGCGATGACTTCGCCCTTCTCGACTTGTTCGCCCTCGAACACGTTGAGATGGCGCCACTTGGGGATCAGTTCCTCGTACTTGTCGGTAGCTTCGTTGGTGATGATGAGGCGGCGCTTGCCCTTGGTCTCCTTGCCGAAGCTCACCGTGCCGCTGCGTTCCGCCAAAATCGCGGAATCCTTGGGCTTGCGGGCCTCGAACAAGTCGGCAACGCGCGGCAGACCGCCGGTGATGTCGCGGGTCTTCGATGACTCCTGCGGGATACGCGCGATGACGTCGCCTACGGACACCTTGGAGCCGTCTTCCAGGCTGACGATGGCGCCCGCCGGCAGCGCATACACAGCCGGTATGTCCGTATTGGCGAAGGTGACTTCCTTGCCCTTGGCATTGGTCAAACGTACGACGGGGCGCAAGTCCTTGCCGCCCGAACCACGCTGCTTCGGATCCAGCACGACGGTGCTGGACAGGCCGGTGACGTCGTCCACCTGGGTCGTGACGGTGATGCCGTCGACGAAGTCGGAGAACTTGATCATGCCGGCCACTTCCGTGACCACCGGGTGAGTGTGCGGATCCCAATTCGCCACCGATTGGCCCGCCGCGACCATATCGGCGTCATTCACCGTGATGGTGGCGCCGTAGGGGATTTTGTAACGCTCGCGCTCACGCCCGAACTCATCGACCACGCCGAGTTCACCGGAACGCGACACCGCGACCAGATGGCCCTTCTCGTGACGAACGGTCTTGATGTTGTGTAGGCGAATCGTGCCCTTCGACTTGACCTCGACCCCATTGGCCGCTGCCGCTCTCGAGGCCGCACCGCCGACGTGGAAGGTACGCATGGTGAGCTGGGTTCCCGGCTCGCCGATGGACTGCGCCGCGATGACGCCCACCGCCTCGCCGATGTTGATGCGATGCCCGCGCCCCAAGTCGCGTCCGTAGCACTGGGCGCAGACACCATAACGAGTTTCGCAAGTGATGGGCGAACGCACCATCACCTGATCGATGCCCATTTTCTCCAGGAGCTTGACGAGTTTTTCGTCGATCAACGTGCCGGCCTTCACCAGCACCTCGCCGCTCGACGCCACGGCCACGTCTTCCGACGCCACCCGGCCGAGAACGCGCTCGCCCAAGCCTTCGACCACGTCGCCGCCTTCGACGATGGGCGTGATGGAGAGACCGAAGCTCGTGCCGCAGTCGATTTCGGTTACCACCAAGTCCTGCGCCACATCGACCAAGCGCCGCGTGAGGTAGCCGGAGTTGGCGGTCTTCAAGGCGGTATCGGCCAAGCCTTTACGCGCACCGTGAGTGGAGATGAAGTATTGCAGTACGTTCAAGCCTTCGCGGAAATTCGCCGTGATGGGCGTTTCGATGATGGAACCGTCCGGCTTCGCCATCAGACCGCGCATGCCGGCCAGCTGACGAATCTGCGCGGCGGAACCGCGAGCGCCCGAGTCGGCCATCATGAAGATCGAATTGAAGGATTTCTGACGGACCTTGTTGCCCTTGCTGTCCGTGACCTCATCGGTACCCAACTTCTCCATCATGGCCTTGGCCACTTGGTCATTGGTACGCGACCAGATGTCGACCACCTTGTTGTAGCGCTCGCCGTTGGTGACCAGACCCGAGGAGTACTGCTCCTGGATCTCCTTCACTTCACGCTCGGCGGTCGCCAGAATCTTGATCTTCTGCTGCGGCACGACCATGTCATCCACGCCGATCGAAACGCCGGCGCGGGTGGCATATTGGAACCCCGTGTACATCAGCTGATCGGCGAACACGACGGTTTCCTTCAGGCCGACGGTGCGGTAGCACAGGTTGATGGTCGCGGAGATGATCTTCTTGGTCATGTCCTGGTTGATGGCATCGAACGACAGCCCATGTGGCAGGATCTCGGACAGCAGCGCCCGGCCCGCCGTGGTATTGACCACCCGAACGTTCTGCACGAGCTGCCCTTTGGCATCGCGGATGTATTCGGACAGACGAACCCTGACCTTGGCCTGCAGATCGATGTTGCGGCTCTCGTAGGCACGATGCACTTCGGCGACGTCGCTGAATGCCATGCCTTCGCCCTTGGCGCCCACTTTTTCACGGGTCATGTAATACAACCCGAGCACCACGTCCTGCGACGGTACGATGATCGGCTCGCCGTTCGCGGGCGAGAGAATGTTGTTGGAGGACATCATCAACGCCCGCGCTTCGAGCTGAGCCTCGATGGAAAGCGGCACGTGAACGGCCATCTGGTCGCCGTCGAAGTCGGCGTTGAACGCCGTGCAAACCAACGGATGCAGCTGGATCGCCTTGCCCTCGATCAATACCGGCTCGAACGCCTGGATGCCCAGGCGGTGCAAGGTGGGAGCGCGATTGAGCAGCACCGGATGTTCGCGGATCACCTCTTCGAGGATGTCCCACACTTCCGGCCCTTCACGCTCCACCAGGCGCTTAGCCGCCTTGATGGTGGAGGCTTCGCCGCGCAGCTGCAGCTTCGAGAAGATGAACGGCTTGAACAATTCCAAGGCCATCTTCTTCGGCAATCCGCACTGGTGCAGACGCAGAGTCGGGCCCACGACGATGACCGAGCGACCCGAGTAATCCACACGCTTGCCGAGCAAGTTCTGACGGAACCGGCCCTGCTTGCCCTTGATCATGTCCGCCAAGGACTTCAGCGGTCGCTTGTTGGTGCCCGTGATGGCGCGGCCGCGGCGGCCGTTGTCCAAGAGAGCATCCACCGCTTCCTGCAACATGCGCTTTTCATTTCGCACGATGATGTCCGGCGCGTTCAGTTCCAAGAGCCGGCGCAGACGGTTGTTGCGGTTGATGACCCGGCGATACAGGTCATTCAAATCGGAGGTGGCGAAGCGGCCGCCATCCAGGGGCACCAAAGGACGCAGGTCGGGCGGCAGCACCGGCAATACGGTGAGCACCATCCACTCCGGCTTGTTGCCGGATTCCATGAACGCCTCGATGAGCTTCAGCCGCTTCGATAGGCGCTTGATCTTGGTCTCGGAGTTCGTGTTCGCCATGTCCTCGCGGACCTTGACGATCTCCGAGGGTAGATCCATGGACTTGAGCAATTCGTGCACCGCCTCGGCACCCATGCGGGCGTCGAATTCATCGCCATGTTCCTCGATGGACTCGAGGTACATTTCATCGGTCAAGAGCTGGCCGCGCTGCAACGAGGTCATGCCTGGATCGACGACTACGAAGGCCTCGAAATAGAGCACACGCTCGATTTCGCGCAGAGTCATGTCCAGCATCAATCCGATGCGCGAGGGTAGCGACTTCAGGAACCAAATGTGCGCTGTCGGGCTTGCCAACTCGATGTGGCCCATGCGCTCGCGGCGCACCTTGGATTGGGTCACTTCGACGCCGCACTTCTCGCATACCACGCCGCGATGCTTCAGCCGCTTGTACTTGCCGCACAGACATTCGTAGTCCTTCACCGGTCCGAATATCTTCGCGCAGAACAAGCCGTCGCGTTCCGGTTTGAACGTGCGATAGTTGATGGTTTCGGGCTTCTTCACTTCGCCGTACGACCATGATCGGATCATGTCCGGCGACGCGAGCCCGATCTTGATCGAGTCGAAATTCTCGACCGGCACTTGCTGCTTGAATAATTTCAGTAAATCTTTCATGGATTAGGCCTCGCTCTCGAGTTCGATGTTGATGGCCAGGGAACGTATTTCCTTGACCAAGACATTGAACGACTCCGGCATGCCGGCTTTCATTTCGTGGTTGCCATCGACGATCGCCTTGTACATCTGGGTGCGCCCGTTGACGTCGTCGGACTTGACGGTGAGCATTTCCTGCAAGGTGTACGCGGCGCCATACGCCTCGAGCGCCCACACTTCCATCTCGCCGAAGCGTTGACCGCCGAACTGCGCCTTGCCGCCCAGCGGCTGCTGGGTCACCAAGCTGTACGGCCCGGTGGATCGGGCATGCATCTTGTCGTCGACCAAGTGGTTGAGCTTCAACATGTACATGTAGCCCACGGTCACCGGCCGGTCGAATTGCTCTCCCGTACGCCCATCGTGCAAAGTGGTCTGACCCGAGGTCGGCAGATCCGCCAGCGTCAGAAGATTCTTGATCTCCTCTTCGCTCGCGCCGTCGAACACCGGCGTCGCCATCGGCACGCCCTTCTTCAAATTACTGGCAAGCTCGATGACTTCGGCATCGCTCATCGACTTGATGTCTTCCTTCTGACCGCCGGTCTCGTTGTAGACCTGGCCTAAGAATTTGCGCAGTTCCACGACGGCATGCTGAGCTTCCAGCATCTTGCCGATCTTGGCGCCCAAACCCTTGGCAGCCCAACCGAGGTGAGTCTCCAGAATCTGGCCGATGTTCATGCGCGAGGGCACGCCCAGCGGGTTCAACACGATGTCGACCGGCGTCCCGTCAGCCATGTACGGCATGTCCTCGACCGGCACGATGGACGAGATCACGCCCTTGTTGCCGTGACGGCCCGCCATCTTGTCGCCCGGCTGCACGCGCCGCTTCACGG
>JALYHU010000007.1 GCA_030776345.1 Pseudomonadota bacterium
CCGCCGCCCAGACACCGCAATACAAGACGGGGCGGGCTAGACGGCGCGCGATCGCAAGGCCTCGAATCACGCCTGCCATGCCAGGCCCCTAGCCCGGGGGCATCGGCACGTCGAAGCTCTGCCCGAACGTCGCGTCCTTGGTATCGCGCACCAGCACTTTGAGCTGACCCTTCTGCGGCGGTATGAAACCGAAATCGATCACGGGATCCGAACTGAGAGAGATGTCGGAATCCAAGTGCATCACCTGCGCGCCGTCGTAGCTCACGTCGATGGTACGAATGAACATCGCGGGCGTGACCATGCGCGTAACCTGGTCCATCTGCATGCCGTTGAAATTGGGATGACGGATCATCAGCTGGGCCTCCATCGGCTTCCCCGCAACGAATGGCCGCAGGAGCCTGACCTTGATACGGCCGAGATCCTGCAAGGCCTGTCGTTCGTCGCCGCCCGCCGGCGCCGAGCAGCCGCCGGCCGCCTTGACGAACCGCGCAACCGAATAGAGCTGGCCATCGCGAGTCTCGGCCACGGCATGCATGTACGTATAAGCATTCACCCGCACGCGCAGCTTGAGCGAGTGCGGATCTCCCTGCGGCCCAAAGATGAAATGGCCCGCCAGCGGCCCGGGATTGTTGTCGATGACCAGATAGATGCCCTTGATCGGTTTGGCACCGGTGATCGTCAGCGCGACCGGCACCAAGGCCGCGTCGAGGGCGCGCGCCGGCGCTTCGATATTCAGCCATCCGCTGCCGTCTCCAATGGGCCGGTCGGCAAACAGGGCGTGCTGCAGATCCCTCCAGCGGGCCGCTCGTTCGGCCTCTTCGTCGTTCGGCGGAGCGGCGTGCGCGGCCGTCAACCCGCAGCCTGCGATGAGCGTGAGGGCCAGGCATGGCCCGTGCATTATTCCCATTCGACCTCCTTGAACGCCTGAGTGACGTTGTGGCCGTGATAGTCGTCGAACAATTTCCATTTGCTGCGTTCCGATCGGCCGACCGTCGCAACGGCGGCACTGATGTCCATCCCCCGCTTAAAGGCAATCCGTGTCTCCCGCAGCAAGACATCGAGGTAACGGTCGAGATCCCGCGCCCCCTCCGGCCAGTTTACGCTTACCGGGCCATGACCAGGTACCGCCCGTCGCGCCGCGACGCGCTGCAGCGCTCCCAGTTCCTTTTGCCAGCCCTTCAACCGGCCGTCGAGCGACGGGACGCGCCCCGCGAACAGCAGATCGGCCGGTAGCAGGGTGGCGGTGGCGGGATCGAACGCGCTGAGATCGCAATCGGAATGAGCGACATCATGCGCTGTGAGCAACAGCGTGCGATCGCCGAGATCGATCCGATCCCGATCGGCAACCAACCGAGTCGGCACCACCAGCGGTCCTGATTTGCCCTTGCCGAGGATGGCTTCCAGTCCCATCCGATAGTACTCGCCGCGCTGCGCCATGGCGTTCGGCAGGCGGGCATGCCCCACGAACTGCGGTGCATCTTGCGCGAACGCACCCGCACCGAAGATATGGTCGGGGTGCACGTGCGACATCAAGACGTAGCGGATCGGTAGGCGAGTTACCTCGCGAATTCTTGCGCGCAAGCGCGCTCCGTCGTCCAGGCTGCCGCCGGGATCGAACACCGCCACCGCATGGCGGCCCACGATGAACCCGATATTGGCAATCGCGTCGCCGTTGGCGGCGCTCGCGTCTTCGTCGACGCCGCGGCGCATGTGGATGCCGGGCGCCACGACCTCCGTGAGGAGCGCGCTGCGGCCGGTGTGCGCGACCACCGCCCGCGCGGCCAGCGGCTTTGCGAGCATCGCGGAGCACATCGTTGCAACGCCCTCGAGCAGCGTCTGACGGCGCGACATGCGGCGTGGCTCGGACATGTTACGCGGTGCGCTCGGTCGAGTCGGAGCGGCGTATGCGCCGCTTGCGGCACACCATCAGTATTTCATCCACGCCGTCCGTCGGCATCATGCCCGGATGGAAGGCGAGCCGCTTTTGGAATCGCAAACCCAGCGGCATGAATGCGCGGTTGTACCACCACAACGCGCGTTCGCGATGATGCGTCAACCACCACATGCCGAGATCGAGCACGCGCGACGATCGGGGCTGCATGCCGAACACCGCGCTGCGCTCGACGGCGAGATGATGTTCCGTCAACTTCGCGCGCAGCCGCTGCGGTTCGTAGCGCCGGCGATGCCCCACGAAATCGTCGAACGGCGTCCAGCGCGCAGGGTGAAGAGGCACGGACAGCAGGAGGACGCCCCCCGCCTTGGTCACCCGCGATATTTCCGCGAAGGCCGCATTCTCATCGTCGACGTGTTCGACGATGTCGAGCGCGCACACCAGATCGAAGCTGTTGCTTGCGAACGGCAGGCAAGTCACTTGACCCATGGCCACGGAGGCGCCGCGCCCGTGAAGCTTGGCGAGCGCCGGCTCGCTGATGTCCACGAAGTGAGTGTTATCGAGCGGCAATCGCGGCCGCAGGCCCGGCGCTACCTCGAGTTGCCGGCCGCTGTGCGGCAACAGCGACTGGACCAGCGGCCAGGTGTTGAAGCGCTGCGGTTCGACCAAGCGCGCACCCGCCCACAACGAGTCGTAGTAATGGCGGTTGGCAGCGAGCAGTTCCCCCGCGCTACGCATCCGCGGCTACGCGCTCAGATGGCCAACCGGCGAATGTAGTCATGGCGCTTTTTCGTCGAATTTGCCGAATTCCCGAGCGCATCGGGTTCCGTCGCCGTCAATATATCCTCGATGACGCGCGCCAGGTGATCGCGCATCGCATTGCGGGCGGCCCGCGAATCGCGCTTGCGCAACGCGACGAGAATCCGCCGGTGCTCGCTCACTCGCGGCTGCACCCCGACGCGCCGGGCACGCTCCAACATATAGACGCACAGCGGCGATTTGTGCCGCATATCCAAGAGGTTCTCGATGACCGCAGCGATCGCCGTATTGCGAGTGGCGCGCGCGATCGTGACGTGAAAGCGCCGGTCGGCCGTCCAGTCCTGCTGCTTGCGGGCATTCTCATCGACCATTTCGGCGACGATATTCCCCAATTCCGCCAAGCATTCATCGGTGATGGTCGTCGCCGCCAATGCCGCCGCTTCACCTTCGAACAGACGGCGCGCCTCGGTCAATTCGAACGCCCCGATATCCAAGTCGGCGGCGCCCGCCTGCGCCGGGGGCTGATCGCTGACATAGATTCCGGAGCCATGACGGGTCTCGGCCAAACCGCGAATTTCCAGGGCGATCATCGCCTCGCGGATGGTGGGCCGGCTCACCTTGAAGGCCGAGGCCAAATCACGCTCCGAGGGCAGCCGCTCTCCCGGCTTGTATTTGCCGGACGTGATCGACTCCATGATCGTGCTGGCGACTTGCTGATAGAGCTTGCGGGTATCGGAGTTGATGGACATCGTACCGAATCTTGACCGCTTCCCGGGCGCTTGGCAACGTGCGCCCGCTTCGCGTTCCGTGCCGTACTTTGCGAGAATGGCGCCATGCACAGAGGCAGGTACGATGCGCGACTCGATACGAGCCTGGAAGCACTCCTCGCTTGCGCACCCGAGGACGGCAGCGCGCGGGTATTGGCGACGGTGGTGGCGACCGCGGGTTCGACGTATCGCAAGCCCGGCGCCCGTATGCTCGTCTTGGAGGATGGCCGCTACTTCGGGTTGCTGAGCGGCGGCTGCCTCGAGGCGGACCTCGCACTTCATGCTCGCGGTGTTCTCGACAGCGGCGTGGCCCGTGCGATCGAGTACGACATGCGCGGGCCCGACGATATTCTGTTCGGGATCGGAGCCGGCTGCGAAGGAGCCATGCGGGTGCTCCTCGAGCCTGCCGGACCCGACAGCCTCGCGGCGGCCGCATTGGCAGACGCCGGCCGCGCGTCGCGCGCCGGCCGCGCCACATCGCTGGTGATGGTGCACGACTCCGCGGAGCTGGCATTGGGTACGTATGCGATGTCCTCTGCCCTACCGCCTGCCCTGGCGGATGCGGCGCGACGCGCGCTCGCCGATACCGTGTCGCGCGAAATCGAGGTCGAGGTGCGCGAGCGGCGCGGGCGTGCCTTCGTGCAATTCCTGGCACCCCCGCCTCATGTGCTGATTTGCGGGGCCGGCCCGGATGCGCAGCCCGTAGCGGCCACGGCGCTGCTCCTCGGTTGGCGGGTGACCGTGGTGGATCACCGTCCGGCACAGGCCTTGGCACAGCGCTTTCCGGGAACCGAAGTGCTCAGAGCCGACGCGCGGGACTTGCGCTCCACCGTTCCGCTGGAAACCTGCCACGCCGCCGTCGTGATGAGTCATCACCTACAGTCCGATGTCGCGTACTTGCGGGAGTTGGCCGAAGCCGGCGCGCCTGCCTATCTCGGGCTACTGGGTCCCGCGGCGCGCCGCCAGCGCATCGCGCAGGAACTCGGTGCCGCCGCGGCGGAGAAACTGCGGTCGCGCATCCACAGCCCGGTCGGAATCGATATCGGCGCCGTCACACCCGAAGGAATCGCGCTCGCCATCGTGAGCCAGATTCACGCCTGGCTTGCGGGCCGCGACGCGATGCATGCGGCCATCGCATCGCCGATCAATTTCGGCTCGGCCGAAGGGCGGTGATGCCCGAATGATGCGGGTGGCGTAGAATCCGGCGAAGCGCGGGCTGGCATCCGCAACACAAAAACAACGGCCGGGCGTTCGGCGGCGGATGGCCCCCATCGTTCGGCGGCATAGGGGAGATAGCATGAACAAGTTTCTCGAGTCCATGGCCGTAGTCATGGCGGCCGTTCTTGCGGCGGCGTGTGGATCCAGTTCCGGGACCGCTCAGACGGGTAGTTCCACCGCGCCGGGTACCCTCGCGTACGACCCGCCGTTTCGGATCGCCTCACTGAACGCGGCCACCTTCGGCGCGGAGCTGAGTGCGACCACCTCGGGCGCGCAACTCTTGCAGATCACGGGCGCTCCCGCTTGCGGCGTCGACTTCTATTACATCAAGTTTTGGACCCTGGGGGCGGCCAATGAACCCACCGAATCCTCGGGGGCGCTGATGGTGCCGACGGGAGGGGCCGGCTGCTCGGGCCCGCGGCCGATCCTTCTCTATGCGCACGGCACGAACACGAATCAAGCGTTGAACATTGCCAATATCACCGACACCTCGAACACGGAAGGCGCGCTGGTTGCGGCCATGTTTGCGGCCCAGGGCTACATCGTCGTAGCCCCGAACTACGCCGGCTACGACATATCGACGCTTGGGTATCACCCGTTCTTGAATGCCGCGCAACAGTCGGGCGAAATGATGAATATCCTGACGGCCGCCCGAGCCGCGCTCCCCAAGACCATGGCATCGGCCACCACCGACAATGGAAAACTGTTCGTGACCGGATATTCCGAGGGCGGCTATGTGGCCCTGGCGACGCAACGCGCCCTGCAGGCGGCGGGCGCAACCGTGACTGCCGCCGCGCCCATGTCGGGACCTTATGCATTGGAAGCATTTGGCGACGCCGTTTTCTTCGGCAGCGTCAATTTGGGCTCGACGGTATTCGCGCCGCTTCTCATCACCAGCTATCAGCACGCTTATCAGGACATCTATGCGGCGACCACCGACGTTTATTCGTCCGCCTATGCAACCGGCATAGATGCGTTGCTGCCGAGCACGACGCCCTTGGCCACTCTGGTCGCCAATGGCCGGCTGCCGCAAACCGCGTTGTTCGACAGCGCGACGCCGACGACATATCACGGCCAACCCCTGTCCCCCACGCTGATAGCAGCCTTGGCCGTACCCGCCGATTCCTCCAACCCCGAAACTCCGCTGTTCGATCTCGGGTTCGGTTCCCCCAGCCTCATCATCAACGATTACCGGGTGAGCTACGTGCTGGACGCGGCGGGCAATCCCGACGGCGCCGTACCGACGGCGACCGCGGGGGTGCCGCTCGCCGCAGCGCCGCCGACGCAGCCCTTGCGCCTGGCGTTCCATACCAACGATTTGCGCAACGGCAAATGGGCTCCGAGTTCGCCCACATTGCTCTGTGGAGGCGACCAAGATCCGACGGTATTCTTCAGCGTCAATACCCTGACCATGGCTGCATTCTGGCCCACCTTGAGCGCCGCGGGTTTGCTGACCGTGCTGGACGTGAACGCGACGCCCGCGGGTGCATTCGCGGCGGTTCAGACCGCATTTCAAACCAACCAGGCGACCCTTCTGCAGTTTTATATGACCGCGGCGGGTGGTGGCCTCTCCCTCACGGCAGCCGAACAGAAGCTGGTGCAGGATTATCACGGTGCCGTCGCTCCTTTCTGCGCGGTCGCGGCCCGCTCGTTCTTCAGTCAATTCCAAGGGGGTTGAGCCGATGAAATCCACCCATGATGTGTTGCTGGCTGCCGCCGCCGCGCTCGCATTGTTCGCGGCAGTACCGGCCTTCGCCGACGATGCCGCGTACGACAACAGCTTTCGCCTGGGCTCTGAAACCGTCTTCTATCGTTCCAAGGCGGACGACTTGTCCGGTCCCTATGTGCCGGCCGGCGTCAACCTCAAAGCGGACGACCTGGAAACTCTCTACATCGGCTATGTGCGCCACCTGTGGTCGGGCTTCCAAGCCGAAGTCGCGCTGGGCTATCCCCCGCTCAGCAAGGTCGAGGGCAAGGGACCGGCGACATTGGGCTCCGTGCCTTACAACGGCCAGATCATTTCCTCGGCGCGCTGGCTTTCGCCCACCCTCTTCCTCGAATACCAGTTCTTGAGCCCAAGCTCGTGGTTCCAGCCCTACATCGGCGTCGGCGTGAACTACACTCAATTCTATGATCGCAAGTCGACGGCTCAAGGCAACGCGGCCAGCGGCGGACCCACGAAACTGTCGCTCAGCGCCTCGCTGGGACCGGCATATACGGCGGGTATGGCATTTAATCTCTCGGCTCGCTGGCACATGTATGCCTCGTATTCGATCGCGCGGGTCGATACGGACCTCAGGGCCGATACCGCCGGCGTCATTCGCACCAGCCACATCAGGTTCGGTCCGCAGGCTCTCGTCATCTCCGCAGGCTATTCGTTTTGAAGCAAGCGGGATCAAGCTCTTTCTCCGTATCCCTGGTCGTGGCGGCGCTGGCTCTCGGTTGCGCCGTCGCCCACGCGGACGGCCAAAAACTGCGCATCCTGTCCTGGGCGGACTATGTTCCCGCGGACCTCATCGCGGCCTTCAAGAAAGAGACCGGGATCGACGTCGAAGTCACCCTGTCCAATAACGAGGAGATGATTTCCAAACTGCGTGCGACGGGCGGCGCCGGGTACGACCTCGTGCAGCCGTCTCAGGATCGCATCGCTTCGACTCAGCGTGAATTCGGAATCTACAAGCCCATCGACCTGTCCAAGGTCAAGATCGAAGAATTTCAGCCCGCCCTGCTCGACATCGTCAAACGAAACGCAAGTCTCGACGGCAAGCTCTACGGGCTGCCGTATCTTTGGGGAACCGATGGCCTGGTGGTCAACACCCGGGCCGCCAACACCCTTGGCGTGAAGGTCACGGACTACACCGACGTTTGCAACGCGAACCTGCGGGGCAAAACGGCGATCCGTCTGCGGCGCCCGGTATTGATGGCATTTGCATTCGCGACGGGCAATGATCCGTTCGCCCTGTATGGCGACGCGAAAGCCTATGGCGCGCTCATGGATCGAGTCGGCGCCGCTCTCATTGCCTGCAAGCCCAATTTCAAATTTTTCTACGACAATAAGGACCAGTTGCTGAACGGCATCCGCTCCGGCGAAGTGGTGGCGGCGATCATGTGGGATACCGGCGGCTGGACGCTCAATCGCGACAACCCGGACATTCAATACGTCGTGCCCCGTTCCGGCGCGTTGGGCTGGCTGGACACCTTCGCATTGCCGGCTCGCGGCCGCAACGACGCCGCCGCCTATGCCTGGATCAACTTCACGATGCGGCCGGAAAATGCCGCGCGGGTGATCAAGTCGGTAGGCAACTTCTCCGCCGCGAAGGATACCGCGCCGCTCGTCGATCCGCGCCTCAAAGCGCAATTCGTGGCGGCTTTTCCCGAAAGCGAATTGAAGAAAATTCATTGGTATCCGGCCATTCCGCCGGGGCTCGAAGAACTGGAAGGCAAAGTGCTCGATCGGATCAAGGCCGCCAATTGAGCACGGCGGATCTGGTCGCGACTGCGGTGTCGAAGCGCTTCGCCGGCACGCAGGCGGTGGATGCCCTGTCATTTTCGGTCGAGCGCGGCAGCTTCTTTTCGATTCTCGGTCCTTCGGGCTGCGGCAAGACCACCTTGCTGCGAATGATCGCCGGTTTCATCGAATCCGACAGCGGCGATATCGCGATCGGCGGCAACAGCATGCGCGGCGTTTCGCCCAATCGCCGGCCCGTGAACATGGTGTTCCAGCAGCTCGCGCTGTTCCCGATGATGTCGGTGGGGGAGAACGTCGCGTTCGGCCTGGCGCAGAGAGGCATGCCCCGCGCGGAGCGGATGCGTCGCAGTCATGCCATGCTGGAGCGCGTAGGTTTGAGCGGCGCAGCCGGCAGGCGGGTCGAGGAGTTGTCGGGCGGCCAACGTCAGCGCGTCGCGATCGCACGCAGCCTGGTGCTCGAACCGACATTGCTGCTGCTCGATGAGCCTCTCGGAGCGCTCGATCTCAAGCTGCGCGAACACATGAAAATCGAGCTCAAGCAACTTCAGGCGGCTTTCGGCACCACCTTCGTATACATTACTCACGATCAATCCGAAGCCTTGGTGCTGTCGGATCATGTGGGCGTGATGAATCACGGCCGTTTCGAGCAGCTGGGCACGCCCCAGGATTTGTATTATCGGCCGCAGACGCCCTTCGTGGCCGCATTCGTCGGAGCCAACAACCGCATCGTCGGCGCAGCCCACATCGTAAGCCCCGCCACACCCGTACTCGATGGCGCCGGCGACCGCATGGGAGATGGGGACGGCGCCGTGGTTGAGATCACCACGGCGGACGGCTGGACCATCAGTGCTCGCGGCCACGGGCGGATAGCCGCGGGCGATGCCGTGGAGGCGTTCGTTCGCCCTGAAGCGGCAAGTCTCGCGAGGCACGCGCAGGGCCTTCCCGCCGGACAACCGCATCACGCCGGCTTGGTCCAGAGCCTCCTGTTCGACGGCGCCAATTCGGCGGTTTTGATACAGGAGATCCGCACTCGTCGCGAGTTTCGCATCGCCCTTCCGCAGACGGGGCAATTTTCCGATCTGCGGCCGGGAGAGCCGGTGCTATTCAGTTTCGATCCCGACCGAGCCGTGTGCTTTCCGGCTCGTTCCGGCGCGGCGGGACGGGATGGCTAGCGCCCGCGAGGCCCGCTGGAATCGCCGATTGAGTCTGGGGCTGCTGCTGGCTCCCGCCCTGTTATGGCTGGGCGCCTTGATCGTGTTGCCGCATGTCGACCTCGCGGTGCTGTCGTTCCGCGAACGCATGGGTCCGCGGCGCTATGCTGCGAGTCTGGCGCAATACGAAACGTTCTTTACGGAACCGTTGTACTGGCATGTGTTCGTGCGTACGGCGATGATGTCGATGGCCGCAACGCTGTTGACGTTGCTGCTGGCATTTCCCATTGCCTGGATCATCGCGAAGCTCAAGCCGGGCCGAAGCGGCTCTTGGCTGTTCATCCTGTGCCTCATCCCCTTCTGGGTGAGCGAGACGGTGCGCACTCTCGGATGGATGATCTTGCTGCGAGAATCCGGAGTGCTGCCGTCGCTGCTCGTGAAGCTGGGAATCACCGCGGTGCCCGTCGAATTGCTGTACCACGACGCCACCATCCTGGTCGGTTTGATCTATACGTCGCTGCTGTTCATGGTCATACCGCTCATTTCCAGCCTCGAGAGCCTGGACGACGCACTCATCGAGGCGGCCTACGATCTCGGGGCCGGAGGATTCGCCGTTCTGCGCACCATCGTGATCCCGCATGCGGCGCCCGGCATTACCGCGGGATGCATCGTGGTCTTCATGCTCACCCTGGGCAACTACCTGACACCTACGCTGCTCGGCGGCAAGAACTCTCAATGGTTCACCGAACAAATCTATACGCAGTTCATTACCCGCTTCAATTGGGAGCAGGGCGCGGCCCTCGGCTTTCTGCTCCTGGCCTTGTCCACGGCGATGGTGGTAATCGGGCTCAAGCTCACCGGTCAGCGGTTCGGTGACGTGATGCGCCGCACATGATCCCGTCTCTGCCGCGTCCGGCTTGGCTACGAGCGTCGACCGCGATTTACATGGTCGCGTTCCTGGCATTCCTGTTCCTGCCATTGACCGTCGTTGCCGTATTCGCGTTCAACGACGCGCCCTACCCCGCGCCGCCGTGGCGGGGATTTACGCTGGACTGGTTCCTGGGGAACTCGACGACCGCCCGCACCGGGCTGTTCGCAGATGCAGAGCTGCTGGGCAGCATCTGGACCAGCTGCGTGGTAGCCGCTTGGGTCACGGTGTTGTCGGTTTTACTGGGCACGGTCAATGCATTCCTTCTCGAGCGGGGGCGCTTTCCCGGCAAGCAGGCCTTGTCCGTATTGATGCTGGCCCCGCTGGTCATTCCGGGCGTGATCCTGGGAATATCCATTCTTGCGTTCGCGAGCCGGATCGCGGAATTTGCGGAGGACGCGTTCGGCGTGCAGCTGGATTTTTTACGGCCGGGGCTGACACTGGTGGTACTCGGCCAATTCTCGTTCATCGCGACCATTACCACGCTGACCATCAGTGCGCGCCTGAGGCGCTTCGACCGCACTCTCGAGGAAGCTGCGCTGAATCTCGGTGCGTCCAAAGCCGCCGTTCTGCGCAGCATCGTCTTGCCATTCTTGCGCCCGGCCCTGTTCGGGTCGGCCGCGATTTCCTTCCTCATGTCGTTCGAGGATTTCAACACCACCTTGATGCTGGTCGGCACCGAGTCACCGCTGACCGTGATGATGTACGGTCGGATGCGGGAGGGCGCGAGTCCCGTGCTGAACGCGGTCAGCCTATTCCTCATGGCGGCGTCGGCTCTGGTCGCTCTCACCTTCATTCGGCGCCGGTCCGCAACCGGCACGTCGAGCTAGGGCGGGCGGGCGCCGGGAGCCGGGAGCCGGGAGCCGGTCTGAGTATTTCACGTGGCCGCGACCGCGGCCATTTTCTCTCGAACGACGCGCAAGTCCGGGAGTCGATGATACGATGGCTGCTCATCGTTTCGAATCAGCGGTTTTGCGCGTCACTTACCTTGAACAAATCGTACCCGCGCCACCGCCGGCGCTCTATTGGGGCAGCGAACGCATAGCTCTCGAGCGAATGGCGCGCGACCCTTACCTCGCGCTCTATCGGCGGGTGGGCGAACCCCTGCGTTGGGATCAGCGTCTATCGATGTCGGCGGCGGAACTCGAGGCATTGCTGGACGGCGAGTCGTTGCATCTCTATGTCCTGCGAGACATCGGCGGGAGTGCGCTCGGCCTGTGTGAATTCGATCGAAGCGGTTTTCCGCAGATCGAACTCAAGAACTTTGGGCTCGTGCCGGAAGCCCAGGGACGCGGACTTGGCTCGTGGCTGCTGGCGACTGCGCTGCAAGGCGAATGGCGGTCGAATCCGGACCGGATTTGGCTGCACACGGATACCTGGGACCACCCGGCGGCGCTGCGGGTCTATGAGCGTGCCGGATTTCGGGTTTTCGATGTTCGCGACGAGCCGGCCGCACCGCTCTAGCCGGCCAGTTTTCGCCTCATGCAGGCGGCCACAGCAGGCCGGGGAGATGCGCCAAATTCTCGATCAACACATCGCACGCGAGAGTGCTCGGGTGCTGACCCTCGTTGTAGCCGTACGGCACGCAGACGATGGGAATATGGGCCGCCCGCGCCGCGGTTACGTCGTTGATCGAGTCGCCCACCATCAGAGCCTGCGACGGCGGCAGCGCCAGTGATTTGCACGCGAACAGCAAAGGCTGCGGGTCCGGTTTGCGACGCTCGCACGTGTCGCCGCCCACCAGGACGTCGATCCATCTCATGAGCTCCAGCCGCCGCAACAAGTCGTCCGCGAATCGCCGATGTTTGTTGGTGACCACGGCCACACGCATCCCAGCCTCGTGCAGCTTCTGCAGCGTTTCCCCCGCACCGGGATAAGCCTGCGCGTCGGATTCATTGCCTTCCTCCAGCGCACCATAGTGGTAGAAGAACCGGTCGAGCATCACAGCTCGATGGGCATCGGTCAAAACCCAGCCGCGCGCGGCAGCGGCACGCTCGATCAACATCGGCGACCCGCGGCCGATCATGCGCGAGACCTCGCTCACCGGCAGCGGCGCCAACGAATATTCGGCAAGCATGTAGTTGAGCGCGCGCGCGATGTCGGAGGCGGTGTCCAACAATGTTCCGTCGAGGTCGAACAGCACGCCGCTCAACGGTTGCCCGCGCCAAGATGCCGTGGATGGAGACTGTGTCATGGATGCTCGCTAACTCGCGCCGAGAATCAAGTTGCGGACTACGGGGTACACCTGACTTTCCCAGCGGCGACCGCTGAATACGCCGTAGTGTCCCACTCCGGGCTGCAGGAAGTGACGTTTCATGTACGGCGGCAGGGCCGAACACAGGTCATGGGCCGCCGCAGTTTGACCCAAGCCGCAAATGTCATCGCGCTCGGCTTCTACGGTGAGCAGCGCGGTGCGTCGAATTTTTGATGGGTCGACCTTGCGGCCTCGATGCGTCAGCTCGCCTTTCGCCAGCAGTGCCCGTTGAAAGACGATGTCGACCGTCTCCAGATAGAATTCTGCCGGCAAATCGAGCACCGCGAAATATTCATCGTAAAAGTTTCCGATCGTCCGGGCCTGATCTTCTTCAGCTCGGAGCAAGTGCAGATAAAAATCATGGAAAGCCTTCGTATGTCTGTTCATGTTCATGAACATGAAAGCGCTCAGCTGGAGAAACCCTGGATAGACGCGTCTGCCCGCGCCGGGATGCGGCGCGGGAACGGTGGAAATCAATCGTTCCTCGAACCATTCTAGCGAATGGCGCAACGCCAATTTATTCACTGCCGTCGGGTTGGATCGCGTGTCCACCGGGCCTGCCATCAGCGTCATGCTGCACGGCTGGGCGGGATTATCGTCGTCGGCCATCACGGCAACGGCAGCCAGTACCTGCACGCAGGGTTGGCACACGGCCACCACGTGCGATCGCGGGCCCAGCGTCTCCAGGAATCGAATCACGAGATCCACGTACTCTTCGAACCCGAATCGTCCTGCTGCCCGGCTGACGTCCCGCGCGTTGAGCCAGTTGGTGATGTACACGTCATGGTCAGGCAACAAAACCCGTACCGTATCGCGCAACAGGGTGGAAAAATGGCCGGACAGGGGCGCGACCACCAGCACTTTGGGCATGGTTCGCGGAACGTCGTCGAAGTGCTTACGAAAATGCAGCAAGGTGCCAAAAGGGCTCGAGAGCGTCACCTCTTCCGCTACGGCAACTTCACGGCCCTCGATCGTAACGCTGTCGATGTCGAACGGCGGCTGCGTGTGGCCGAATTTCATCCGAGCAAAGAGGTCGCACCCGGCCCGCAGCGGACGAAACAGGTCAACTCCGGTCGCCCGGCCGAACGCCGCCGCGAACCGCGACAGCTGGGCTGCGGCATGGCGAGGCGCAAGCAGGAGATCGAGCTGAAGCTGGTACAGCGCGTACATCATGGTCCGTCGGATCGATGACGATTTCGCCTGCGAGACGCTGGCAAGCGAAGCGTAGTAATCTGGTACTCTTCCATCAACCGGTGACCCGGGGCCGTTCCGGCGCCAGTGCAGCAGTGCGAGGGTTGACGCTCATGTCCGCAGCCGTTCTTACCATATCCAACAAGAATTACTCCTCATGGTCCTTGCGCGGCTGGTTGCTATGCAAAATCGCCGGTCTTGAGATTGTAGAGCATACGGCTTCGGTGGACGACACCTCGATGCGCGCCGAACTGCTTTTGATGTCGCCCTCGTTCCTCGTGCCGAGTTTGGAACACCAGGGCATCAAGGTATGGGATACACTGTCGATCGCTGAATATCTCCATGAAATCAGGCCCGAATCGGGCCTCTATCCGGCCGATCGGGCGGCACGAGCCCGCTGCCGATCGATTTCCGGCGAGATGCATGCGGGGTTCTATAACCTGCGGTCCGCTCTCCCGATGAACCTGAGATCGCGCCATCCTGGCTTCAAGGTCTTGGCGGGCGCCCAGGCCGATATCGCGCGCATCGTAGAGATTTGGAATACCTGTCTGCGCTCGTACGGCGGCCCTTACCTGTTCGGCGCATCGCCGACGGTTGCCGACGCGATGTTCGCGCCGGTGTGCACCCGCTTCTGGACCTACGACGTTCATCTCGATTCCGCTGCCGCCGCATACCGGGACAGCATTTTGGGGTGGCCGGCCATGCTGGAGTGGACCGAGGATGCCCTCGCCGAGCGAGCCGACCTGGAGGAACTCGACGTCGAGTTTTGAGAGTTTCGTGGAGGTCTCGGATGACACGTGAGAGATGGCCGCCGATCGTTTCGGCGCACCGGGGTGAAGCATTTCTCGAATCCCTCGACGAGGTGCTGGGGGAGGACGGGCTGCTGGTAGCCATGGCCTGCTACGAAATTCATCTGAGGTTGCGCGAGATGTACGTCGCATTCGCGCAAATCCGAGGCGACGAAGGCGATGATTGATAGCCGCGGGCGCTTGAGCGGCAAAGCGGCGCTGGTCACCGGCGCCGCCAGCGGCATCGGCAAGGCCATCGCCGAGCGACTGGCGCGGGAAGGCGCTGCCGTGGCGATTGCCGATATCAACGGAGCTTTGGCCGCCGCCGTCGCGGCCGAAATCAACGCGACGGGAGCCACCGCCATCGGCATCCCGATGGACGTGACCAGCGAAAGCGCTGTCGATGCCGCCACGGACGAGGTTGCGCGAGCCTTGGGCGGCGTCGATATCTTGGTATCGAATGCCGGCATCCAGATCGTCGACTCCATCGAGCATTACAGCTTTGCCGACTGGAAAAGGATGCTGGCGATTCATCTCGATGGCGCTTTTTTGACCACTCGGGCAGCCCTCAGATACATGTATCGGCCGGCGCGGGGAGGCACGGTCATTTATATGGGGTCGGTTCACTCGCACGAGGCATCGCCCCTAAAATCCGCTTATGTGACGGCCAAACACGGACTAGTGGGTCTCGCGCGCGTCTTGGCCAAGGAGGGGGCCGCGCACAACGTGCGGGCGCACGTGATATGCCCCGGTTTTGTGCGTACGCCGTTGGTCGACAAGCAAATCCCGGAACAGGCTAAAGAACTCGGCATGAGCGAGGAGGACGTCGTGCGCCGGGTGATGCTCGGCGGGACGGTGGATGGCGTCTTTACGACGGTTGAGGACGTGGCCGAAACGACGGCATTTTTGTGTGCTTTTCCCTCTGCGGCTCTGACCGGACAGTCGATATTGGTCAGCCACGGCTGGTGCATGCGGTAAACCGGCTGGTCAGGCGGTAACTCGTACGGCGCGATTGCCGAGGTCCGCGGGCAATCGGCGCGCCAGCAGGAACTCGATGATGAGCCGGCTCGCAGCGGGTCCCGTTGGATCGAAATACGGGTGCCGCGGGTCGCCGCCGCTCCAAGCGTGTCCCAGACCCTCGATCAGAATGCTCCGGAGGAGAAATTCCCCGTCCTGCGTCAGATCCCGTTGGCAATAACGGCGGCCGCCGGCCTCCAGCCATCGTTCCTTGCCGAGAACCGGTGGTCGGCTTCGCGGTGCCAGGCACTCGGCCAGCAGCCGCGTCTGTTGTATGAGCTGTTCCGCATTGATGGGACTGACGGTGTCATCGGCAGTACCATGAATGACGAGGGTGGGGACCAACCGCGCTCCGCAACCGCGCTCGCTGGCTATGGTCTGCACGATCTGATTCAGCGCGGCGGTGCCGCTGCGCATCACCTCGGCCGCCTGCAGCGGCGTGTCCGCGGCACGAAACATCACGCCGGAATGAATGGCGCAAGCGGCGAATAGATCCGCGTGCGTGGCGCACAATGCCGCGGCCATGGCTCCGCCGGCCGACAAGCCCGCAACATAGACACGGGCCGGATCGATCGGATGCTGATCGATGACGTGGCGGACGGTCCGTTCGAGCAAAGACGCTTCGCCCCTGCCGGCCAGGGTTTCAGGATCAAACCAGTTCCAGCATCGCAGCAGATTCGATCGTCTCGTCTGTTCAGGGTAGAGCACCGCGCAGCGCCGCTCTTCGGCGACGGCGTTCATGCGCGTGCCCTCGGCGAAATCCACCGCTGTCTGGCCGCAGCCATGCAGCATGAGCAGCAGGGGCAGCCGATCCGTTTTGCGAGTCCCCGACGGGAGGTACAACCGGTATTGTAGGTCGCGATGGCCGACGACCATGAAGCTCTTCGAGCGCGGTTCATGATAAACGGCGGCCAACCAACGGCCGCGCGGTTGACCGTCGTCCTGGGCCTTACGCCTTGGTCGCCGGAATCTCTGGAGAACCCAGTCGTAGAGGCGTTGAGTCATCCGAACGGCGCGCCATCGGCGTGCCCCTACCTCGCAGCACCCCGCCTACTTCCGAGGTAGGGCATCAGCCGGCTTTTCTCTTCTGCTCGTCGAATTTTTTGGGTTCTTCGAATTTCTTCGATTCTTCGGCGACCTTGCTCGTCATGTCTTTCGCCGCGTCCGTGAAGGTCGCCTGCGATTCGCTCGCCAACGTCGCGAACTCCTGCGCGCGCGCCCGAAGTTTTTCACTCAGCCCCGTGGTGAGTTCCGCCTGCTTGGCGAGGAAATCGGCCGGCGTTTGCGCGCCGAACGCCAACTTCGCCTGGGCGAGACTCCACTCGAGGTACTCGCCGGCAACGGCGTATTGGTAACGACCGACGCGGTCGAGCACTCGCACACCTTCCTGCTGAGCTTTCAGCACCGGCGCGAACGCGCTTTTATAGGTCTCGAGGATGTTCTTGGGGTCAAAAGTTGTATCGCTCATGGGGTCTCCTGGTCTTGGGGAAGCTTGGTCTTGAGGAAGCTAC
>JALYHU010000008.1 GCA_030776345.1 Pseudomonadota bacterium
AAAGTGAAGCGGTGGCCCGTATCATAACTGCCGCCTCATCGGTCATTGATAATAATATTTAGAGAAAGACGCGCAGCCCTCAATCGAGCCGTCAGAGGGGATGGCTGCGCCAACTTTCTCTGCCGCAATTCGTTTTTACAGCGATTCGGTATCGGAAGCAGCAGTCTCCATGGCAGTGTCTCCTTGCTCGACGCGGATCTGCCTTTCAATCAGCTGGCGCAGGCGAGTGGGCCCACTTCGATGCACGTCCCGGTGCAGTCGAATTTCAGCCCGTGATACATACAGCGGATGGCATCGCCTTCGCGCCGGCCCTTGGAAAGCGGGGCCATACGATGGCTGCAGCGATCCTCCAGGGCGATGATCTCCCCATTGCTCGCGCGCATCATCACCAGGGGCTGCCCCGCGACTTGCCGCGGGGCTATCCCTGATTCCTCGATCTCGCTCGCCCAAGCGGCGATATACCAGGTTACTTTAACGAACATCAGGTATTTGTGCGTTGTTAGAAATGCACCGCCACGCGTGCGCCGAACCTTGCAGGGTCACCAAGGAAGCCACGGTACACGGTGGCACCGGTGGTGGTATTGGTGGCACCCATCACGGAAGCCAGCGGCTGTGCAATCGTTGCCGTGTAGTAATGTTCGTCGAATACGTTCGAACCGAATATGTCGAGTTCCCACCTGTCATCAGGCGAGTGAAGGCCGAAGCTCAGGTCCGTCGTCTTGTAGCTTGGTAGCCTGGATTGTGGGTTGTCGGTGTTCGCCGTCAGGAAGCTCGATGTGAAGCTCTCGCCGGCGTTGAAGGACGTCGTATAGCCGCGGAACTCGCCGAAGTTCCAGTTCAGGCCGACATTGCCGTGGAACTTCGGCGCATAGTCGAGCGGCCGACCGGACAGATTCTGGACGATGGAACATCCCCCCACCGCGCCGGTACAACCTTCCAGACCGGGCGCACCAATGTCGCGGGTATAGACCGAGTCCAGGTAGGTCAAGCCGTAGTTGAAAGTCAGCTTCGACAGGGCACGGAATCGTCCGTCCAGGTCCAGGCCTCGGGACGTAACTGCGCCGGCGTTGCGAACCAGGAATTCCACCCCGTCGTAGGAGCGATCCTGGAAGTTGTGGAGGACTGTGTCGAATACGGTCGCGTTCAAGATCAGCTTCCCGTCGAGCATCTGGGACTTCAGCCCGAACTCATAGTCGGCCACCGTTTCAGATTTGAATGTCCGCTTCGCTGCGCCCAGGTTCGTCGTGGAAAAGGCGGCATTGAACCCGCCGGACTTATACCCAGTCGAGTAGGTGCCGAAGGCCATGAGACTGTCCGTAAGATGCCAGGACAGAGACGCCCGGAAGGAGGGTTTCGAGTCCCTGAACGACAAGGCATCGGGGCCCTCAGGCGCAATGAAGGGCGCGATTCCGAGCGGGTTCCGTGCTACCTGATCCAGACCAGCGGTTTTCCGGTCCGACGTCTCGCGCACGCCGAGATCCAGGTCCAGATTCGGTAGCAGGGCATAGTTCACCTGGAAATACCCGGCAGCGCTGGTGGCCAATTGATTGAGCAGATCGTATCCCGCATTGGACTGCGGCCCGGCGAGGCATGGCGCAACCAGACGTGGCGCCGCGCGGCCGTAGACGAGACCACAAAACTGGGATCCCAAGTTGAAACTCTGGTCGAGCGAATAATTTTCGCGGAAATAGTACAGGCCGGACGTGAAACCGAGCCTGCCGCCGAGATAGGCATCCCGCGCCGAGACGAGCTGCAGTTCGTGGCTCTGCGCCATGCTGCTCGTGGTGATCCGGACGCTGACCAAATTGAGCGAGGTCGCAATGGAGTCAGGGGATTCTTGATCGTCGTGCCAGTCCCGATAGGTGTCGATCAGGCGCAGCGTGAGAGCGTGCGACAGGTCCCAGCTCAAATCGCTGGTGACCCCGACCTGGTGGTCATGGAGAAACGGGGACCCAACAAACTGGTTGAATCTATAGGAGGGTGTGTTGCTGTACACGGGCGGCGTGCCGCCGAATCTGCCGATAAAGGTGGTCATGGCCGCGAGTTGGGCGGGACTTGCCGTGCTCGTATAGACGGCTGCCCCATTGACGCCGTCGCCGTCACTCTTAGTCCCGTCGACGCGCAAATTCCAGGAGACATCGGGTGTAATGTTCCATTTGGCCGAGCCGCGTCCGACGTAGCCAGTGTTCTCGCCGTAGGTCTTTCCGTCGAGATTATTGTGATAAATGCCGTCGGTATGGGACCCCTGCATGGCGACACGCACGGCGAATTGATCGTTGACGGGAACGTTGCCGATGCCGGTGACCTTATAAGTGCCGTAGTTGCCGCCTTCCATGCTGGCGTCGAAACTCTCTTTCGGGGACGGCGCGTTGGTGTTTATCGAGATCGCACCCATGGCGGCGTTGCGTCCGAATAGAGTCCCTTGCGGTCCGCTGAGCACTTCGACGTTCTTCACATCCAGCATCGAGCTCATGAGCGCGCCCGGCCGAGGGATGAAAGCCCCATCGATGTAGGAAGCGACATCGGAGTCGACGGCGGTGTTACCCGGTGAACCGAAACCCCTGATACGAATATTGACGTCGCTCCCGTACGCGGTGGAGCTGATCTGCAGGGAAGGCACGAGCTTGGGGAGATCCCGAGGAGTTTCGACCCCCGAGGCTTTCATAGCCTCGCCTGAAATCGCGACGATTGACAGCGGCACCCGTTGCACATTTTCAGCCCGCTTCTCGGCCGTGACGACAATCTCCTCGAGTCCCGCATCAGCGCCCGTCGACTGCGCGATAGCCCTGGAACCCGGGCCTGCCATGAGCGTCATGCTCGACAAGAGCCAAATCGAAAAGTTGTTTGCCCAACGCAGCCGCGAATCTACCT
>JALYHU010000009.1 GCA_030776345.1 Pseudomonadota bacterium
GGACGGCCGTTGGCAAGAGGGCGATGGCCAACAACGCGCTCAGATAAGACGGTGCAAACAAAGGAGGCTCCGGTTTCTCATAAACCGCGTTATTTTTGAAATGTCCTAACACGAAATATCCGCAGTCATTGTGTAGCCTGGAAGGAGTTAACTCGGATCCGGGCGGCGCGATTTCTCGCGTGACCGCGAAGAGGAAGCGCCGACATGTTCCCTCTGGCTTTCTCCCACTCCCGCATCGTCACAACGAAGACATGCTTTCCGAGTACGGCTTTTAACGCTGAGGGATCGAGTCCTTGGGCGAGCAGGTTGCGAGCAAACTCGTGACGAGACCTGGCCCGTTCAAGAGGAATGTCGGGGTAGATTCCCAACGCGAGCGTCTTGGACTTCCGCGCGAAGCGGTAGGCGAAGCGCCCGCAGCGCCCGCCTTTCGGAGTCACCAGCAGATACAAGCCGCCACCATCCGAGACCTTTCGTGAATAGCGTAGTGGCTTGATGGCTTGCACCTCGATCTCGGTCAGCATGCGAGCCCCTGAGTTCTGGTGCAGTGGCGGCTCAGCCTCACGACACTGGGCTTGCGTCTATCAGTCTCGGCGTCATGGCGCACTAATGCCCGTGCCCAGAGATGCTTAAGAGACGAGAACCGGCGCGGGCCACTACGTCCGAAGGAGAACTGGCGTTTGCGAATGCGATGGGCGAGTTCGACGCCTGCGAGTGTAACAGCCGCCGTGCGAAAGGACTTTAGGGCAAGCATCGGTGCGCAGCGGCGCTTGATCGCTCGATGGTCCTGTTCGACGATGTTGTTGAGATACCGGCGACTGCGTATCACGACGGACCGCCACGCGGGATCCTCCTGCTGCAACAGCCGCAGTGCCCTATGACTTGCGGCGCTGCCGTCGATATTCACTTTACGGGGGCGCCGAGCCTGATGGGTCTTCAGGGCCTTGCTGAAGAAGGCCCGAGCTGCCGACTCGCTACGATCTACGCATAGTAGAGACTCGACGGTCTTACCGTGTTTGTCGACGGCCCGGTAGAGGTAATGCGCACCGCCCCGCACGGGAACTGCCGTCTCGTCCATCCTCCAAGATGAATGCACACGCCGCGCATAGCGACCCCAGCGCATCTCAAACTCGGGCACATACCGCTGTACCCAACGCAGAATGGTCGAGTGGGACACGCTGACGCCGTGCTCGGCCATCATCTCGACGAGATCTCGATAGCTCAGCCGATACGTCAGGTACCAGCGTACGCATAACTCAAGGGTTTCAGACTGGAATCTGCGACGCCGATAGATCGGGTCCCGCACGATGGCTTTGGTCATTGGGCATCCTCACAAAAGGCCGAATTCTAAGGCCGTGCCTTCAATGCACCAGAACCCAGATATACCCACACTGTGGGTACGCTGTCAACGAATCTGGCCGGACATTCCTGGACGGTAGATTGTCCAATTTCGCTTATTTTTCAGCGTTTTGTGGACGTCGCTGGACGTCACTGGAAGATAAACTGGTGCCGCAAAGAGGATTACTCGTCGCTGCGCTCCTCGCCCCTTCGGGGCCGCCCTGCGGGCGTTCAACTTCGCCTTCGGCGAAGTTGTCGAACCGGCTTGTTGTCTGTCAGGGGTTCGAATTACGTGCCGGGATACGACTCGAGCCAGCTGATGGGCCTTGAAAATTTGAGAGTATTGGTGCCGCAAAGAGGATTCGAACCCCTGACCCACGCATTACGAATGCGTTGCTCTACCAACTGAGCTATTGCGGCGCGAACTTTCGAAGGGCGAGCATTCTACCCCGGTGAGGCATCTGACGAAAGGCTGCCCACCCGCTTCGTGACCTCGCGCAACGTGCGCGGCAAGGCAAAAATGACGTGCTCTTCCCGCCCCTTCAATTCTTCGACGACGGCACCGCCCCATTGCTTGAGTTGCGCGATGACGCCTTGCACCAAGACCTCGGGTGCGGACGCGCCCGCGGTCACGCCGACGGTCATGGCATCGCCGAACCAGGCCCGATCCAAGAACTCTGGACCATCGATCAGAAAGCCGGGAATGCCGGCTTTATCCGCCATTTCGCGCAAGCGATTCGAATTCGAACTCGATTTGGAGCCGACGACGACGAGCACGTCGCACCGGCCGATCAGGTCCTTGACCGCATCCTGGCGATTTTGGGTCGCATAACAAATATCCTCCTTCACCGGTGACCTGAGGCCGGGAAAGCGCGCGCTCAGTGCCTGCA
>JALYHU010000010.1 GCA_030776345.1 Pseudomonadota bacterium
CTCGCCCGAGCGGTACTGCTCAAGGTGGCGCATCAACGAGGCAAGGAATCGCGAGGCCGGGATGCCCTTCGTCCAGTTGTGCTCGTCGTACTTCTCGGCACCGCGCGCATACAATTCAGCGACACGCTTGAGCGGTTCAGGTGGAACCAGATCATAGCGGGGCTTGCCCGTCTGCGTGTCGCGCTTTGCACCGGCAAGGAAATCCTCGCGCGCGCCGCTGTCGAGCGTGACGTAGGGCTTCATGTTCGCTGCGGCCTGCATGTGATCTTCACTCCCCGAGTTCGCGGTGAAAGAACAGGGGCTTGCCGAGAGCAGTGGCCAGGGCTACCTCGGCAGCACAGCCCTTGCTCTTCTCCCAGCCCGGTAGCAGGTACACGCCATCGGCCTCGCGCGCGATGTACGTCAGGTCCGCGATGAGCGCCTCGGCCAGACTGAACCCGGCGCGCTCGGTGGACTCGTCCGAACCATCCGGCGAGTTCTCCAACTCAGCGAAGCCGCACTCACGGTCGTGCTCGGCGGGACTGAACACGGTGTGCCCGATGAAGCGCAGCGTGGCCGTAACCTCGTCGAACTTAGGGAAGTTGAAACCAGGGATGCCGCGCATTGGACCGGCCAGATAGAGGTTCATGCTGGCACCGGAGGGAAGTACACGGCGACGTGCTCGCGGATCAACGCGACCACTTCATCGGGCTTGTCGAGGTCCACGATGTATTCGTTGATGCGCTCATGCAGATCATTGATACTGCCCCTTTCCTCGACGTAGCGGACCACACGGGTATCCATCATCCTCATCCTCTCTCTAGGGGCTTCACGAGAAGGTGAACGTAGCCCTCGACATCGGCAGCCTGGCGGTCCCAGGTTGCAGAGAACCGCATGACGTTGCGGTCGTTGGTGATTAGCCATGGCTGTATGGCATCCTCGCTGGATTTCACGAGGTTCGACAGGTCGCAGGCTTTCTTATGCACAGTGCGACCACCAGGAGATTTGTAGGCGCCCAGCTTGCGGGCGAAGGTCCACGTCAATTCGACCGGACAGTCCAGTGCCTCGACGCCCCAGTCGGCTTCCCATGCCTCGCGGATCGCTTCCTGGTAGGCGAGCATTTCCGCATTGGGTGCGGCGCTCGGCACCACCTTCGCACCGAAGCGCTTCGTGCCCAGCGTCGGCGCTTTCCACGGACAAGGATTCAGGTCGGCGTGAAATTCGTACACGACGCCTAGTAGGTCAGTGGTCATGAATGACATCCTCATCTTTCGGTATGAGCAACTCGGTCAGCCGCTTGAGCGTGGGTGCCGGTTCGAGCGTGCCCCTGTCGTAGAGACCGCCGTGCATCCACTTCACCGACTTGCCCTCGTTCTCGGTGAGCCAGATTCCGTACGCCGCCGTGGTGCCTCGTACGCACCGCATCGCGACACTCATCATGGGCGTGTCTTCGTCTACATAACTGGCCCAGGTAGTGCGCACCTTCCACCCCTCGGCCTCAACCGTCGCTATCAGTTTTTCAATGCGCGTCGGCAGCTTGAACAATGGCTCATCCTGCATGGGACACCAACCTCAAGGTCGCGAGGTTCTCGATGTCGCGCATAAGGTCGATGAAGTGGGGCATCTGCTCGGCGCCCTCGGCGTCGAACATGTGCGCGAGCATGTAGGCGGTCGCCTTTTCTACACGTTTCAGTTGAGTAACGAAAAGGTCGTCACTGTATTCGGTTGCGCCTTTCTTTAATGGTCCAACCGTCAATACGATCTCGGTGTCGTAGTCGGGCACATACGTTTCTGCGGCTGTCGCAGCTGGCACATTCTCAGCCGTACTTACGTGCGGACTTACCGCACTTACGGGGTCACTTAACGTACTTACAGCAGGCACTACCGTAAGCAACGGTGTCTTGTGGTCCACATACGAATGTGCCTCATCGACCGCACCGCTAGCGCGCGTGTTTAGTGCTCCCATCAAAGACATGCCAACCTCCTACAGCGTCGCTTTGCTGCGGCCCCAGCGCCGCAGGTATTCGTTGAACATCGGGGTCGGTTCGAGCCCGCCGCTACGCCCGCCCTGGCGTACCAGTTCGAGCCCCACAAGCGTGCGTATGCAGTTCTTGCTCACCTTCGGGTCCCCACAGATTGCCTCCATGAGCAGGGGTGTGACGCTCTTGTTCTTGCTGAACAAGTTCAGCACCGAGTCTTCGTCTACGCCATGGAAGCTCATCTTGGACGCGATCATCGAGCCTAGTTCGTCGTAGTTCGTGGTCTCGGACTCGCGGTTACGCGAGACATACAAGTCGTACTCCAAGTCGGTAGCGGAGTAGACCCCTTCTAGTAGCTCACTTACAAGTACGGCGTGCTCTGGCTTGACGATGATTTTCATATGTGTCATGTCGGTGCTGTGGACCATGGCAGCCAGGCTCTGCGTCATGCGGGCTACCTTCTCGGTAGCGTCCTGGGAGAGAAGATGTATCCCGCTTCCCTGGTACTTGCGGTTCAGCTTGCGCGCCGCTTCCTTCACGGCGTCTAGCGCGCCAGGCATCCACTCGATCTCATCAGGCTTGCGCGACCACGCCCAGAGCATATTGGCGCGCAATACCTCGCCGGTGAACAGGTGCTCGACCGGCTCGGCCAATTCCTTCTCGATCTGACTGTGTGTTACTGAGCCATTTCGGAAACCGATCACCAGGTCGAAGCGACGAATGTCTGCATTCTCGAACAATGCAACGACGGCCTCGATGCCGGTGGCAAACTCTTTCATGTTCTTGCCATAGCGCGGATTACTCAATACGACCAAACGGGTGCGCGTTTGCGCTTCTCCCTTTACTGACTTGTTCACGCTGAATACGCCGTCGCGGCGGGCGTTACGCATTTCTGCGTACTCACTCTTGTCCAGGCCCGACGCCTCGTCAATGACCAAGAGGCGCCTGTCGTTCATCACGAACGAGCCCCACTGGATGAAATTCATCATCGCGTCTTTATTGACGATTGTGTATAGCAGGCCGGTGCGCCCAGCGTTCTGCGCGTTGGCCAACTCACCCAACGCTGTGTGTCTCATGACGCGCTCGACAAGCTGCGACTTCGCCTCGCCCGTGTCGCCCACTACGAGCAGCGACATCCACCCGCCCTCGCGCTCACCCTCAATGTCCAGTGTGAGTGGGCTATGCAGCGTCATGAGCAGACCCATGAGCGCAAGCTGGCGCCCTGCCACCTTCGCGACGTTGATCCCGATGTCGGCCAGCATGTGCCCGAGCACAGCCTCGGTTGTCGTCAGGTCATCGAACACCCTGAACAGAGGACGCGCCGTCTCGATGTCGAAATCCTCGATGGGGTCTTGCAGCGGTGTGGCCGCAGTGATGAAGAGCGTCGCCGCTTGGTTCTTTGGGTGCGACGCAATGCGTCCGTTGACTTGGTAATAGGAGTTGACGGGAAAGTCGGTACCTTCGCCAATTGCATATGCACGCTGGAATGTGTAATTGCCCGTGGCCAATTCGCCCTTGGTGCCGACAGTTGATTCCACTTTAGGCACACACGCCAATTCGACAACGCGAATGTATTCGTCTACCTCGTAGATGAATGCCTTGCAATTGGAGCGCAGGAGCGTGTCGCGAATTACCTGACGCTGGCCCGAGTCGTTCACGTTGCACATTGCAATGAGCATGCGGGGGTCATTGGAGAAGTCGCGGGTCATCGTGCCGCCAGCGGAATGCAGACTGCACGAGCCGCGCTCGCACTCTTCGCTCAGTGCGCGCAAGGTGACGACACGAGGCACGATGTAGGGCTGTTCGAGGCGACCGGCAATCCGCAAGGAAGTGCGCACAGGCTTGTCTATGTAGTCGGGGTTCCCTACGTCCGTCAGATGGATGTCGTAGATGGTTTCTGGCCCGCGCATTGGTTTTACGAATGGGCAATCCTCGCCCATGCATGCGACGCGCTCGTAATCTTTGTCAGTCTTCGGCCCATGTAGCGAACGGATGAAGTTACATCCGAACTTGTAGCCGTCGTCCCCGTAGACCGCCGACACCACTGACTTGGTGTTGGCTTTCACATACGAATTGTCCATGCGGCGGTGCTCCGCGGGCAGTCGTAGCGCCCAGTCGGTGAGTTCGTTCTGAGCCACGTCCATGTCGCGACCGGCGCCCTTGTAGTACGAGGCGAGGACCACGGTGGCCTTGTTGCGGTCGCCAGCTTTCTTGAGTCCGTTGCCCATGATGTCCTGCACGCACACCGGGTCACCCGGCGCGGCGTCCATGTTGAGCGTGGCGGGCACTTCCTTGGTGGCCGACTCGATGGCTAGATACTCGTCCGCGAAGCGCTGTAGCGCCGCCTGAGCCACTTCGCTGGGGTTGTATAGCCATGGCTCCATGGACGGGCGCGGCTCAACGGCTAGCTCGCGGATCGACTCACCGTCCAGCGACATCTCGTCGTGGTCGAGGCGAATCTTGTAGAGCCCTGACTTGCTGTGGCGCGTGCCCTCCATGCGCCACTGGCGACGCTTGGAATAGACGCTCATGTCCAGAGTTTCGAGGCCCAGATACTCACTCAGGTGCGAGAACATGCGCTTGAAGATGTAGGTCAAGCCGCTGTCGGCAACGACCCCGAAACTGGTCGGGTTGAGCAGGACGTGGAATCCCTTTTTTCCGCTGAACCAGACACGGACATCGGATTCGTCCAACTCCATTTCGTCGATGGCCCAATGCACGAGCTTGAGCATGTCGCGCTGACTTGCCGCCAGGTCATCGGAGTCAAAGTCAGCGAACGGCGGGGCGTAGTGCGTTTCGGGCACGTCCGCTGACTCGATCCGCGTGGACGAGGCGAACTGCTGGACGGTGACGTAACAGTCGATGTTGTCATGGGTGGCCGCTGCGGCCACAGCTTCGCCCCAGGACGTGCGAAGCCACCTGGAACCGTGCGTAGGCACGGCGGAGCGGTGGTAAAAGTCGATGAACTGAAACTCGTCGCTCACGCGCTACCTTCCGGGTTTTTCCGACCGGGATTACTGGGGTCGCCACACTCTGCTAGTCGCTGGGTAGGTCGCCGCCCGTGTCTGATTCGTCCGCGTCGTCCGGCTCATCGTCATCCATGGCTAGCTCGTCCGTTTCCCTGAACAGGCGGGTGTTGGCCGCGATCCAGTCCGTTAGGTCGGATACTGAAATATACGCCCTTGGGGGACTAATCGTGGCGTCCATGAGAACGGGCAAGTCGTAGCGCTTGATCCACGTTAGGACAGTCTGGGGCGGCAGGCCAAATGCGCGCGCGGCGTTGCGGATTGACATGAAGATGGGGTAGACAACCTCGTCAGCCTCGACCACCTTCGGCAAGTCGTCGATGTTGAGGATGTACTTCGGTCGTCGTACCGTGCCCTTACGGGGATACGGTTGATGCGGCATGGCGCGCAGCCTCGTAGCGGTTGACAGCTTCGTTGGCCAGAGCCTTGGTCTCTTTCCCGACGCGCACCGGCAGTGGGTCGCCCTCGCCTAGCAAGTAGGAGATATAGGCGTCCACATTCAATTTTCCGGTCGGACAGAGCAACACTTGCTCGACCTCGACCGCGACATCTATGGCGCTGTCGTCATAGGGGTTGGCACCCTGCGCCATGATCTGTAGATCGGTCGGGAACAGGTTATGCACCACCAACGTGGTCACCGAGGGGTTGTGGACCTTGTGAATGGCGCAGCCCTGGCCACCGGGCTCGGCGGCAACGATGCCGTACATGGCCATCTGAACGCTCTTCTCGGTCATGATTCGAGTAGCTCCCTTGCAGTCACGGCGGCGCGCAGGCCAGCCTCGAATTCGTCTTCGTTCACAACGCTATCGAATACGTTGCGCTTTGTCGTGAGGATGCGCTCGATCCTCTGCTCGACCGTATCGCGGGCCTGAATCTCGATGATGGTCACCGGGTTGGTCTGGCCGGGGCGGTGCAGGCGCTTGTTGAACTGCTCATCAAGCGCTGGCACGTAGAGCTTGTCCAGCTTGATCGCGTAGCACGCCGCATACAAATTGTGCCCCTCGGTCACGACAGGGTACGTCGCGATCATGACGCGCGGCCCGCCCTTCTCGATGGGTTGATTCTGGAACCGAGACTTGTTCTCGGCGCGCTCGTCATCCTTCTCGTGGCCGGTGAAGCGCACATACGGAATGCCCGCCACCTTCATGCGCTCGCACATAGCCGCTATGCCTGGGATGTGGTTCGTGACCACGACAACCTTCTGGTCCGAACCGATCTCGTCCAGAATCTCCATGGCCGTGTCCAGCTTGCCACTCTTGTCCGCGAGCCCGAAGTGGGCGGGTGTGCAGATCACTTGACGCAAGCGCATGGTGGCTGTCATTGGGTTACTGATTGCCTCAAGTGGCTTGTCCCCCCACTCCAATGCCAACTCGTCTTTGATCCGGTTGTAAAGCGGGCGCTGGGTCGAGGACTCAAGCTCGCAGTAGCGGCGTTGGACGGTGAGCGGCGGCAAGGACTTGGAGATCATTTCGACCGGGCGCCGGATCATGTACTGGCGCATGATGCCGCGTAGTTCGGCCTCGTTTTGCACGCCGATCACTTGCTTGTCCTGATAGCCGCCGAACACTGCATAGCGGTTGATGAACGACCAGTAGTTCTGGAACCGCACGGGGTCGCATAGAAAAAGCATCGGCCATAGCTCGTCCACCCGGTTCAGCAACGGCGAGCCGGTGAGGAATGCTCGGCGCGTGGCGCGCAGCATGAACGCGGCCTGTGTGCGCATGGCCTTGCGGTTCTTGAGCTTGTGCGCCTCGTCGTAGACCACGAAGTCATAGCCGACTTTGTTCAGGTCTTGCAGGTTGCGCCACAGGTTGTCGTAGGCAATCAGAGTGATGGGTGCGGCAGCTTCTATAGCCTCTTCGCGTCGCTTGGCCGATCCGGTTGCAACCTGGAAATCATATGTGGACCACTTCGGAATTTCGGCAGCCCAGTTCTCCCGCATGTCCGGGTCCTTGTGCCAGCCCAGCAAGTCTTTCTTGGCGACCACGAGCATGCGCGCGTTCGGCTTGGCCTGCGCAATCTGGTCGTAGTGCCAGATGGCCAGGCGTGTCTTACCGGCGCCCATCGGGTCGCCCTCGATGTACGCGCTCTTGGCGCCGATCCAGTCGAGAGCCTCGACTTGATGCTGGTACATCGCAGACACATCGTCACGAAGTTGCGAGGTCACTTTGTCGCTTCCTTTCCCACCGTAGTTCGAGTTCGGCCCACACGCGCTCGGCCTCGTCGCGGTACCACGGGTCATCCGTGCGCAGGTAATCCTCACGGAGACAGGACACGAGGCCATACAGACCATCGTTGTTCAGATGGTCGAGGCTCAGTTCGCGCGGCATTAGTCGAACGCCATGTCGCGGTGGATCGCTTCGCACTGCTGACAGATCGGGCGCTTGTCAGGATTGCGCGTCGGAATCCAGACGTACCCGCAGATAGCCTCGACCTCCATGCCGAACACGTATGCGTCAGCATGTTTGTCCTTACGGATGTAGTGCGAGCACTTGCCGGGGTCGAGGGTGACCGTCTGGTCCGTCTCGACCACGAGGTCTGGCATCAAGGCAGTCATGCTCATGGCTTGGTCTCACTTTCGGAGCTAGCTTCGTATGCGGCCTGCGAGGCTTGCTCGGCGCCGCCCGCTGTCAGGATGAGCGCGTAGATGCTGAGAAGCGACACCACGCTCACGAGGTCAACCCAGTGCAGGAAGTAGGCAACCGGGGTGAACGCGATCCAGAACCACTTCTCGGCCCGGTAGCGCCAGACCTTGTGGAGTAGAGACATGCGCAGACTAGGCTTCATGGCCAGTACCTCGCTTCGCTTTGGAGGGTGTGCATTTGCTCGACACGTCGATGTCGAGACCTCCGAGTCTAAGGTCCTGCCGCAGATTTCGGATGGCACGGAAGTCGCTGGGTGATGCGGAGCTAACCACTCGATACCCGAGTGGACTCGTCCACGCTAGGTGGCCGCTCGACAAGACGGTGATCGTCCAGCCTGCGCGCCTCGCGGCCTTGGCCACGTTTCGCACCGACTCGGGGATCGCCGTGTTTCGTCTACTCATGACCACTCCTGTCCACCTATGGCTACATATGAACATCATAGCACTGTGTTCACTATCCACCTGTAAGGAAAAGCCCCGCAGCTTCTAGTAGCACTGCGGGGCTTGACCCCTTACCTAACTGGAACTAGCTGGTTGTGCTCGCGCTGGGCGCCGGGGGCACGGTGGTGATGACCGGACCCGAACCTGACGCCGGAGGCGTGCTGGACGGTGCCGGAGAAATGACCGGACCCGAACCTGACGCCGGAGGCGTGCTTGACGGTGCCGGAGGAACTGCCGGACCCGAACCTGACGCCGGAGGCGTGCTGGACGGTGCCGGGGTGCCCGGAGGAACGTCCACCGGAGTGGTGCCAGTGCCGGGTGTCGGTACCGGCTTCGGTGCATCTGCCGGTGGCGGCAGTGCCGGGTCTGCACCCGTACCCACAGCGACAGGCGTGCCGGGGCCTACCGCTGCCGGAGGAACGACCGGGGGAGCGGTCGGTGCCGGAGTGGTCGGTGCCGGTGCGAGCGCGCCGAGAGCGGTCGTGGCCTTGTGCAGATTCGCGGCGGCAGAGTCGAGGCCGGTGAAGTCGGCGGCAGCGGCCACCGGCTGTGCCTTGAGACTCGCGATCTCGCTCTGAACTGCGGTGACCGCGTTGTTCAAGTCACCGATGTACGAGTTGATCTCGGACACATCTGTATTGATGTGTGCCTGGTCGATGGATTCGGTCATTACTACCTCCGTGAGTTCGGCCAGCGCGTGAGCCAACCGGGATATTTCGCGCTCCATGTTGGAGACGCGATCTTCTAGTTCTGCCATCGTTACCCCACTGTCGCAGGTACTGCCGGTCCTACCGGCGTGGCTACCCCGGTCAGTGACGGAGTAGACGGTGGCGTTTCTTCGCGCTCCACTGCCCACACGTTCACCGACACTGTATCGGCAGCCCAACCCGGTGTGGCCTTATGGCCAGGATTGGAATGTCCCTGCAAGTTTACCCGCACATACTCCCCGGCACACCGCGATGTCGCGATACGCACCGCCGAGTCCTTCGCGGCCTCGATCTGTTCCTTGGTCTCCGTGGAAAACTTGAAACCCTCGTTGGCCCCGCGCATCATTTCTTCGTACTTGTCGTGCGCGGCCTCGATCCAGTCACGGATCGACTCTGCCGGTCCCTGCCCTGAGATCGTTCCCCAGGACATTAGAACTTCGCCCCCTTCGGCGCGTCGTCGCTTGTCGGCGTGGCGTCCACGAGCGAATCGCCCAGGTCGCGACCAACGAGCGACGCCTGAATCTTGCTGAACGCCTTGGACCAATTTTTCCACAGGTCCACGTCGTTCGGCGTCGCCTCGCCGCGCACGAACTTCGGCACGGCGTAGTCCACCGAGCCGTTGCGGTTCTGTTCGAGCGTCAGCGTCGTGCGGTGCGTAAACAACGGCAGGCCGTCGCGGACGAAGCTCGAAATGTATGCGTTGGCGGGCTTGATGGCCGAACGCTGCATCGTCACGAGCCCGGTCAGCTTGCTCGCGTCGTCACCGGCCACGATGGGGAAGACGTACTGCAACGCACAGCGCGAGGCGTCGCGCTTCGGGTCCGAGCCCCACTGTGCGAAGTAACAGGTCGCACAAGCGACGTGTTCTGACGCGGCAGGCTCGGGGGACCACTCTTCGTTTTTCTTCGTGCCCTCTTTCCACTCGGCCCACGGGAATGCGTCTCCCGGCGTGCCGGTGATGGCGTCACGCGAGCGGCAGAGCGGCATGGGCTTCTGCCCCGGCGCCGACTGCTGCGGTGGCCACATGATGCGGGACTTGAGCAGTCCGAGCAGCACGCCGTCGAGGGTCTTGGTCTCTTGGCCACTCAGCTTGTCCACAAATGTGCCGTTCTTGTGGTTGATCTGAATGGTCGGGATTGTGAGGTCCGAATCGTTCACCGATTCCAGACCTGGGATGGCAGAGCCACCGCCCATCGCTTCGCGGAACTGCTCCAAAGCCGACTTCGGCTCGGTCACTGCAACATCACTGGACACGTTCTCTCTCTTTCTGTCAGACGTAGCGTCTCTGACGGGTACGCATGGGGTAACAACCAACCTAGTATGCAGTTTGCTATCCGTCAACCCAGGCGCTCGAACCGGCCAAAATAATCTCGGCGGCGTGGTTGGCGGGTGTAACCATAAGGCCGCTTTCGTCGGGCGACACCTTAAACGCCCACACGAGCGGGGCGTAGGTCATGCCGCGCTTCTCGGTGAAGCGGCGCTCGACCATCACACTGCCGTCAGCTTCCTCTTCTACGAACCACCCGGTGTCCTTGCCGGTCAGTGAGGCCAGGTAGACATCGAGCATGCCGCCGATCTTGGCCATGACGAAGCCGATCATCGTCTGGTCAAAGTGCGAGTAGCTCGGCGTCAGGGGTTTTACGCTCGGGCTTGGCGGGGTCGATGTCATGGATTTCCTCCTGGGGTAAATCTTCTAGCCCGAGGTATGGGTCGTAGATGTAGAGCCCTGTGTGGCGCATCCACCGGAGCAGTTCGTTCTCACCAATGCGCCAGTCTGTCGGTAACAGTTGCACCGCCCGCAGGTATCGGGGTTGCCATGCCCCGACCTCCGCGCCCACTTTCCAGATGTACGCCTGGCGGAACTTGCTGACCTCGACATTGAGCATGTCGGCCACTTGGTCGAGCGTGTAGAAGAACGGACGGACCGGGAGGCCGCGACGGCTACCTGCCATTACAGCGAACCGATCACCAACGGCGAGTCTCCGTACATGCGAATCTTCTCCTGTTGTACCAACCGCTTCACTGCCGCCGTGGCAGAGCCAGGAGATATGGATAGACGCTGGGCCAGGGCATACGGAGTGAACCGCGCGCCTGGCTCAGCGTCGTTAAGGGTCCGCAAGATCATCTGCGGAATCTCGCCGCGAGCGCGGCGGGTGCGAATATCAGTCATCGGTGGCGGTCTCCATGTCCACTTTTGTGGTCACTAACCCACTTACGGGTCACGTCCGTGATCCTAACCCTCAGGAACACGGTTGCTTCGTGTTCGCCAGCTTACCATGCTAGAGAACACCTGCAACTGCTGCCTCGCGGCGCCCGTTCGCAACATGGGTGTAGATCATCGTCGTGACAACCGAAGCGTGCCCCATGATGTCTGCGGTCAGACGGATGTCGCCCATCGCAGCTTGGATCGCAGTCCCGAAGCCGTGCCGGAGTGCGTGAGGGTGCCAGGTGCGCGGCAGGCCAGCGCGCCGTGCGTTGCTCTTGACGTGGCGCTGAACGGTCCGGTGCGACATCGGGAACAACAGTGAATTGAGGTTGCGCGCGAGCGGGGTGTCGATGGCCGCGACAGCCTCGCGCACAGCCATGGACAGCGGGACGGTGCGCATTTTGTTTCCCTTACCTAGCACATTCACCCCAGTTGTGGTGAATGAGTGCCACCGCAGCGACATGGCCTCGTCCAGACGCAGGCCAGCGCCGCACATGAGCGTCCAGAGCGCGCGATACACGAGGTCGGTCTCTGCACCTATGAACTGGCGCATTTCGTCCTGTGTGGGCACGACAGGGGGCAGCACGACGCCCACACTGGGACGCCTGGCAAACAGGGACGCAGCCTCAGCGGCGTTGCCGGTGTACCGGGCGAACTCAGCGTGTGCGGCAAGGTGGCGCGCGACCGTGCGCGGCGCCAGGCCCGAGAGACGAATCTGGGTGGCGCGCTCGGACGTGCAGGCACCGTCCATGCCGCCGTATCTCTGCACGTCGCTCACGTACCCAGCGATGGTGGCGGGGGACTTTCCCTCGCCACTCATCCTCTGAGCCCACGTCTCTATGACCTCGGTGTGCATCATGCGCTGTCCTTTCCCTCGAACACGGTTGGCGTCGTACGTGTCATTCCTGGCGACCGCTTGATGGTCACCACGGCCACGCCTGGTAGCTCCCAGTCCATGACCTCGACCCGCGACATGCGCGACTCGCGAAAAAGGTGTACGCCGTCCTGAATGGCCGGGTGTAGACCGTCAATCAGACGATCACGCACGAGGCAGTCATCCTGCATGCCGGGACCGTCGAGGTAGAAAAGCCCAGCCCGGTCCTTGATGCCGTACAGAAGACGATCCATGACGCGGCGTGCGCGCCGTGGTCGCGTTGCGCTATCAAACATGGGCATGATGTGCCCCCTATCTTGTGGGTGTTACGAGACGCCCTGGCAACCTGGCACGGTGCATTCGTATGTGCCAGCGCTTAGACGCTTGGACTCAGCGGTGTGCAGTGCACACGGACCGCTCAGTTCGCGCTTGAGGACTTGCGGCGTAGCCGGTACGGCTCCCACGGGCGTTCCCCGGAGAGTTTCTGGCCGATCTTGTTTGCCAGAGTGAACAGTGGGATTTGCAGGAGTGTTGCGAGAGTAACCGTCACGGGACTTCCCCTTGTCTTTGCGAATCTTGCGCCCTGTGCGCGGGTCGCGCACCGGCTTGACGTACCCCTCCGGCTTGACGAAGGTAGTGAAGTCAGGGGTCACCGGGTCGGTGGCCACGAAGCCCGCAGGCACGTCGCCGTTCCACTTGATGATGTAGCTCGGCAGCTTGCAGCCAGCATCGCAGACGCACAGGTTGACGTGTGCCAGGCATCGTCCGCAGACATCCCAGCCGACCTCGACCTCATGACCGATCTTCTCGTCCGAGACTCGCGTCAGGAACTGCACAAGCCTGTCGTTCGCGGTGTCGTACCGCAGCGACGTGTGCTCGGTGATCGTGTGCAGGCCCATTCGCGGGTACAGGGACGGATGCATCTTCGGGTCCGTCTTGTCGGTGATCCACACGTCGTTCTCGGTGCTCAGGTCGATAGGCATTTGGCGGTTCCTTCCTTGAGTTGGGTACGCCCCGGCGTCGGCATCCAGTCCGACGCCGGGGCGCATTGTGCGAGGGTGGCTAGTCGTTCAGTTCGACATCCACATCCTCGCCCTGCAAGTAGCGTTGGAGGTTATCCAAGTCGCCAATTGCAGCCAGCGCGCCGATCTTGCGCTGGGCCAGTGAACCCTTGACCGTCGCGTACTTCGCGCGGGTCGCGCGGTCTTCCTCGCGCTCGTCGAGGGTCTTGGCCAGCTTGTAGCCACCCTCGGCCAGAGCCTCGCGCACCGCAGCGACAACCGAGTCGGGTGTCGCCACGAAGGACAAGATGCCGCCGAAGTTCTCGTCGTAGCCGTTCGCGTCGAGGAACTGAGCCGCCCCGAGCGGAACCTGGAAGACGACAGGGAGCGTCGGCTCTTCGTCGTCCTGCTCTTCGTCGTCCACGAGCACGCCGGGGATGTCCACGCCGTAGGAGGCTCCGTCAAGCGGGGCGCCGTCCTCGGTGAGACCGGCGTTGAACAGGGCCGCGTCGATGTGGTCGGCCAGCGACTTGCCGCTGGGCAGTTCGAGTGGGCGGTCGGATTCCTTGAGGAACTCGACAGCGGTGCTCGTGTAGAGGTTCAGCGCAACGGCGTCGCTGGCATCCCAGCGCAGCACGTTGATGAGCGTGTCCTTGACGCGAGGCAACGCCGGAACGCTGGCGTTTGCCACGTAATACTCGGCATCCTCGCGAGAAAGCGGGACCCTGATGACATTTGGCATTGGATGTGTCCTTTCGGTCTCCCAGAAATTTTCCGGGTAGTGGGTGTTTCGGAGGTACGTCTGAATGTGAAACTCCATCGTATCACACATGGCAGGATGCGTAGCAACTAATTAGTAGCCGACATCTGCCCAAGTGGCGTCAGGAACGCGCGCCGCCAGCTTGGTCGTGTCCAGCGGTAGGGCCGAAGCGGCGTACAGCGCATCCTCGAACGTCTTGCCGTAGCCGCGCTTGCGCACCGAGAACACGATTCCCTGCACGCGCGACTTGGACGCTGGGGGTTCCATCGCCTTGCCGATCTCTTCAAAGGTCGGCGCGCGACCCTCGGCCATCGACAATGCGCTCGTAGCGCGAAGTAGCTCGGCTTGGCGCTCTGTCAGGAGCGGCGGGCGCGATTTGCACTCGTCGCAGTACACGACCGCGCGCTTTTTGATGCGTTCGACCTCGCCGGGTGCTGTCCACGCGAGCCCGACGCCACACAGCACACATGTGATTTGCTGCATCTTGGCGTTACTGATTTTCGACATACGGTTTTCCTCCGCTTCCTGGGCACGGCCAAGCATTGCCGCGACTGCCTACGCGATGGCCCCACAAGGTGCCGTCGCTTTTGGTCCGTAATCTGGTCAAGCCGCACACGCCACATGCGAAAGTGCCGGTATGGCCGTTGTGGGCCAGAAGATTCTCGCGCCGGGCGATGTCGGCTCGTTCTACCGAATTCGGCTTGTGGCGAACGCCGCCACGGGCGCCAGTATGCATGCGCGTGTTGAGTCGTACTCGTGGCATTAGTGCCCCACTCCTAGTAGCTCGGAAATCTTCGTCGTGATGTTGATGGCGCCCTCTTTCGGGTTATTGCATGCCACCAATTCGAGACCGGCCCGCTCAACCGAGGATGAGTCGAGACCGACACCGATGTAATGCACCCGGTTGCGCCGCTGCGAAGCGACTTCCCAACGAATCAGTTGCTTCTCTGCGGTCGGATTCTCCGCAGGCATGCCGCCGTCGTTGAAGTACAGGACGATCAACTCGGTGTTCGGTTGCTTGCATGCCTTGCGGCCACGGATGCGTGCATACTGCATGGTCGAGCCATCGAGGTTGGCCGCGTACGGCTTGAGGTTGAACAGGCGCTCACGCGCCGTGTCGTCCCAGGGTCGATCCTCGCCGCACACGTCGGTGATGTTGAGCGTGTATCCGCCATCCGAATAGCGGTCACGGTCGCCGGAGTAGCCGAACGCGATGAACGGCACGCTGAGACGATTCAGCATTTCCATGGCGGCGAGCGCCGCGTTCTTCATCGTCCCCATGGTGCCCGAGTCGGGATCGTACTCGTGCATCGAGCCGGAGCAATCCAGCGCGAGCACGAACTGGTAATTGCGCGTCTCGGGCTCAGTGAAACGGCCAAACACGCGCGCATCGCCCACCGCCGTGCGGTGCAACGAGCGCACATCGACACGCCCGGAGCGCATGCCGCCGCTGAACGCAGAAATGCCGTTCAGGGCCAGTGCGTTGCGCAACTCCGGCATGACGTGCGCTATGGCGCTCTCGACCGCAGGCGAGTTTGCACGACCACGGGGCGCCACGTAGGTGGTTTTCAAGAGCGTGTCGTCGCGCTTGATACTGCCGACACCCGTGGCGGGTTGTTCACCCTCGGCGTAACCGGCGTCAATCAGGTCCAGCGCGGCCTTGAGCGCCTCAGGGTCGAGCGAATCATCCTTGGCGGTCACATCGGTGTCATCGTCGTGAGTGTGACCGCCAGCGGCATGCACAGCGGCCTCGGCGCTCTCCGCGTCGAACTCCGGTGCGGTGCGTTCGGTCGGCTCGATCTCTTCGGCATCCTCGATGCGGTCCACGCCATCCTCGACCTCGGCATCCTCGTCGTCGTTGAATGCCGCACCGCCGCCGTTGGCGCCGTCTGACTCGGCGTCCGTGACGGCATCCTCGCGTCCCGAAGTGCCGCTCTCCGCGTCGCTGTCGGCATCGCCCTCGGCGGCGCCCGAACGACCGTCAGCTTCGCTTTCGCCGTCGTCGCTCGTACCCTCGCCTGTGTCACTGGACGGACCGTCACCATCGGCGCCCTCGCTGGATTCATCCTCGCCAGGTTCGCCAGGTTCGCCAGGCTCAGAATCGGTATCGTCGCCAGGCTCGGGTGTCGCTTCGCTGGTTTTCGACGCCTGCGCGATCAAGTGGGTGCCGCACTGTGTGCAGTTGCCCCGGCACTTTGCACCGTCACACGGAACGATCTTGCTCTTAGGGTGAGGACACCCCTGCTCCTCGGCGCGCTGCATCGGAGAACCGGGTTTGGGGTCCTCGTGCGCGGTCTCGCCAATGTCGGCGTCGCGCTCGTCGCCGTTGCGCAGGTAGCCAAGCTCCTGTGCGGCAGTCAGGATCGCGAGCGCATTCGTGTAGACACCATGCACCGAACCGGAGTTGACGGCGCTTAGGATCATCGGCTCAAGGGTACGAAGGTCTTTGGCGGGCTGTTCGGCCAACCGGCCCTCGACGTGATAGCCCGCGCCAAGCATGTAGCACCCAATGATGATCTGCTCGTCAGGACTGCGCTCGCCCCATGGGGTGCCGATGCGCTCAACGATGACCTCGCGCGGCGCATCGAAAATCTCCATGCGCTGCGGTTCAAGGTGCTTGTGGGTACCGGGCTTTGCTACGAACAACAGTGCCTCGACGCGCGCATCCTCAAGGGCATTGACCATCATCGGGAGCGAAGCGTGCCATGCCTCGGCCAGCGAACGATAGTTCGCGTCGGCGTGGTCCATGCGCCGCAGGATCGCGTCGCGCCGGATCGAATCCTCCATGGACTCGGTGACGTTGCGTATCGCGGTGATACGGTCGCGCTCATCAATCTTGGCGAACGAATCAAAAGCAATGTGCGCGACCTCGTGAAAGAGGCTCGCCTTGATGTCTGACCACTCGGAATCCGAGACGGCGCCTGCGAGGCGCGCGTCGGGGCGAATGGAAATGGTCCGGCCATCGGTGGCCGTCTGCGAACCGGGGACAACCGTGATGGCTTCCTTGCGGTTGGACGGGTCACGGCCTACCAGGATGGTGGCGAAGATCGACAATTCGGGGCACAGGCCAGCAAAGGTGCGCACCGCGCGAGCGGCCTGCTCGACCTTCTCGTCAATCTGCGGAGCGGCGATGTCAGTGCGTCTCGGCATGTCGTTCTCCCTTGCGGTGGCGGTTCCCGTGTCAGCATTCAATATACCATGTGCCTAGGTTCTTTGCATACACGCGCAAGGTGGGTGGCTCACGTTTCCTCGGGATGGCTTATGTGCTTCTGCGGGCGCTACGCGCCATGCTCAGCGGTTGCGTCCTGTCTCGGGAAACGGATGTCCGACTGCACCGACGCACGCCCTACGACATGACTGGGATTCATCGCTCCACCACACCTTGCTACCCAGCGATGATGGCACCGCTGAGCGTGCTCTTGCATTGAGGTAGCCCACCCAGGCGAGTACGTCTACTCCACCTTGTCGGACCGAACCTCAAACTCAGTTACTTGCGATGCCGATTGCCGCGCCGCATGTTGTCACCCTGGGTCTTCGGTTTCATGTGTGAGGGGTTGCAACAAGCACGGTGTGGGCAGTCGTAAACCAACTTGCACTCCGGGGTGTGACACTCGTGATCCAGTGTCATTCCGGCTGGAATTGCACCGCACAAGACCTCATACGTAAAGCGGTGCGCGTAGCCGGTCTTGCCGTCGCGAGAGAATCCGCCGTATCCATTCGGAAACAGGTAGCCGGTCCACGGCCAACATTCATTTGGACCGGCTATCTGGACACGCGCGAGTAGACGGGTCTTGAAATCGCCAGGAACCACCCTCCGAATACCTGTCGGATTCGGAGTGCCATAACGCCAGTTGCGGCCATAGTGATATGGGCAAAATCCGAGTGCGTAGCGCTCGTCAGGACACTCGTCAACTGAACATTTATCTGTCATATTACCAATCCTATAGCATCACTCACGGAAATATGCATCTGCGATATCACGCAGTTGCCGTGCCTCGTTGGGCTCCATCCACGCCGTCACAGCCTGGTCGAACGCCGTCAGGGGCGTCATGTACTGCATGGCCTCGGCCCAGCGCAGCACCTTGCGGAGACCGAACGAAATGCGGATCGTCTTCGCCTTGACGGCAGAGCGCACGTCGCGCGCCACCTTCAAGATCGAATCCACCGTCTCTTCGTTCTCAGTCACCGCGTTCGGTGCCTTGGCCATGAGGATTTTCTTCTCAACCTCCGCTGGCGGGTACGGCACGTAGATGTGCTGCATGCGGTCCACGTCGGCGTCGTTGAGCGGGCGTGTGCCAGAGAAGCGCGCATCCCAACCCGGATTCATCGCAGTGAACACGCGAGCGAACGGGTGGCGCGGAATCTGCTCGCCATCCTTCTCGTCCAGTACGAGCATCTGGGCACCGTCGAACGGCGCCCGGAGCGCTTGCCACACTTCGTCCTTGCCGGTGTTCGGCTCGTCAATGCAGACCAAGTACGGCAGGCGCCACGCCCGCGTGAACCGACCGTCGATCCACTCCATCGAACCGTCGCGCAACGTCCACCGACCGATCAAGTCATCGACCTGAGTCGCCCACTTGATCGAAATGCGCTTGAACGGCTGGCGCGTGATCCGAGCAATGTGCTCGACGGCCTCAGTCTTGCCGACACCCGCATCGCCCCACAGGGCACATACGGAATCGGTCGCGTAGGCCACGGCCATCTTGTAGAGCAAGTCCGAGTGCGAGAAATACGCCTCGTCGTTCTCTGCCGGGATGTCCGCGCGGATCGCCTCGGGGAACGACTCCACATCGAAATACGGCAACCAGATGAAGTTGGACGCCTTGGAGTCCGCGCGCACAGCCACGAGGCCGATTGCACCCTCGGGCAACTGCACCGGGATCGCGTACTCGGTGCCCAGACATACGATTCCGGTCCGCGACACGCGCTTCGGCATCACCTTTGTGCCCGACGTGAAGCTGACAACATCGGGCTCGACCTCGACAACGGGCTCGGGGATCATAGCCAGGATGGCGGGGTCCATTGCCAATGAGGGTGCGGTCATGGCCATGATCTTTTCGATGGCGGCGTCTGTCGCTGTGGTGGAGGTTGAGGACACGAGCGGGGGGGACCACTCAACCGTGCCAGTTGGGGTGATGTACGACAGGCTCTCGTCGTCCACGACGGTTGCCGTCTTGGCCGCGGCGAGTGCATCAAGGTCCACGTCGCGCATCATGGCTTCATAGTCAGCGTCTGCGGGCATGGAGACAGCCTCTTTCTTGAGAGCAACGGTGGCGAGGTCGGTGTAGTAGGGCAGCAACGGGTAGCTCCTGCCCTCGATCATCTGGGCAGGTGTGCCCTTGACGCCGCCGCCGCACGTCTTGGCTGTCTCGGCACGCATCTTCGGCTTGATGAGCTTGCCGAAGCGCTGGCACAGGTCGTACCGTGCCGATGGCGTACCCGGCGTGCCGAGTTCTTTGGGCTGAAAGAAAATGCAACGCTTGCACGAGTCGGGCCTGGCGACCTCAGAAGAATGCTTCTCGATGTGCGCAGTCACTTCGGCCTCTGGTCGAGGCTTGGCGTACATCGAACCGATACCGAACGGTCTGGGCTTGGCTGCTGAATAATCCACAACCACCATTGCGTCATCAACGGTTGCGGTGGAGGTATCGGGGTGCCGCGCTGGGCACAATGGCGAACCGGGCAGGCTGGCCGCAGCGGCGGCGTTAATAAGTCTGCCGGTGCCAGCACAGACACCGAAGTAGGGCATTCCCATCGTGGCGCGCGCGGTGGCAGAATTGATGTAGAGCGGGCACGACGTGCAGTTCGTGATGATCGAGCTAGGCGCGGTGGGTGCGGTCATCGGCGCGGCCTTTCTGGATGTTGGCGGTTCCGTATGTGATGTCTAGCTTGCTATGAGCATATCACATGCACATATGGTTTTACCAAACAGGCTTAGCCGTACGGCACCCACTCGGTCACCTTGCGAGTCTGGACACGGATGTTCGGACGCTCGCCACCACCGCGACGGTCCAGCATGTCCAATGCTCGGGTAGCCTCGTCAAGCGAAGAAAACTCATGCGTTGACATCACATGCGGAAGGCCGCTCATCGAGGGCTCGCCGTCCCACACAACTCGATACACACGCTGCATGTCGCTCATCGGTGAATCCATACTCCGTCCCACAACAGACCGGCCACGAAACCCAGGCTCATCGTCCAGCCCATGAAAAGTAGATGTGCGCGCCGGGTGAGCCGGATCGTCTTGCGAACGGTGGCCTGTATCGGCCACAGAGCACACGGGCCGTCGTGACCGTAGAGGCACGAGCACCACCACCCCGGACCGAACACGTCTCGGTGCGCATAGCCGCATTCGAGACCATGCGGCACCGGGGCGTCGGGCTCGATGTGGTTGAGCGCAGGATGACGCGCCTGGTCGATCATGCGAAACGCCTCGGTGTCCCTGTTTGCCATGTCATGCCTCCGGTTTCAGTGCATGTCCGTTGACCTCGGTGACCGCGTGCGGCAAGCGCCCGATGCCGAAGCCTGCGTCCTTCTGATTGCCCCACACTTCTATCGTGCATGAGAAAGTGATGTCGGCCATGTTCTTGACCGTGCCGCCCTGCGCGAGCCAGTAGTCGATCACCGGCTTGGGCATCGTGAGCCACACGCGCGCCCCGGCGTGCTCGGCGGGTGCAGTGACCTCGGCCAGCGCCTTGAGCGTCGGTTCGGCGGCGTAGTCGCTATAGCGCAGGCGAGTGCCGATGGTCTTGAGCGACAACACGTAGCTGCCCTTGCCCTCGGGCCACGGATTGTTCACCACCGGACGCGGCGGCGTCTCTTTCTGCGGGTTGGCCATGATGCGCTCGACAGCCTTGCGCTGGCCATCCGTGAGGCGCCCCCAGTGCCGCATCGAACTGTGCAGGCGCCCGATGAAGCTGTGGTCGCCGCTCTTGAGGAAGAACTGCGCCAGTTCCGGCGTCCATTCGGAACTGTTCATGTGCCGAAGGATCATCGCGTAGTTGCGCGGCGTGCCGAGCCACTTGTTCACGTCGGCCTCGGTCACATTGGAATTCAGGGTCGTGGTCACGATTCCTCCGTCTCGGGAAGTGGAGCGTCGGTGACAAGCGGTGCGATGTCGTTCGCGATCTTGCGCAGCCAGTTCGCCATGATCGCGCGGTTGCCTGCGAGGAACGAGGCGTCGGGCGAAATGACGACATCGACCGAAATGTCAGGGGACATTTCCTCCACGTCGATGTCCACGCTAATGGTCATGACCATCGCGTCCTTGATCTTGAGACTCATGATGACTCCGTTTCGTCGGCGTATTCGTACAGAGGTTCAACGAGGTCCCAGTTCATTGCGCCAGCACGCTCGTAGGCCAGGCCACCATCAACCATGGCACTGTTCGGGCAGCCACAGGTCACATAGTCATGACGATGCTTTGACTCGATGACCTTGCCGCAGGCGAGGCACTTGACAGCGTTGCGCGTCAGGCGACGCTCGGTGCTCATGACTCGTCTCGCATGTCAGCGATGAACTGCTCGGCCCAC
>JALYHU010000011.1 GCA_030776345.1 Pseudomonadota bacterium
GGCCCAGAGGCCCGCTACCACCAATGTTACTACCCCGCCCACCACGATCGCCGGAACCAGGCCAAACCAGGCCGCTGTGAATCCGGATTCGAATTCGCCCAATTCATTCGATGCGCCGATGAATACCGAATTCACCGCGCTCACCCTGCCGCGGATCTGATCCGGTGTTTCCAGCTGCACGAGCAGGTTGCGGATGAACACGCTGACCATATCGCCGGCGCCCAGACAGACCAGGGCAATCATTGCCACCCAGAAATGACGGGTCAAGCCAAAAACCACGACCGCCAGGCCAAAAACAGCGACTCCACCGAACATAGATACACCGACGTGCCGGGTGACGGGCCTGAACGCCAGCCAAAGTGCGCACAACGCGGCCCCCACCCCGGGCGCCGCCCGCAAATACCCAAATACGTCGGGGCCCGCATGCAAGACCTCCCGCGTGAATGCCGGCAGCAAGGCGGTCGCCCCGCCGAACAATACTGCAAAAAGATCCAAGGAAATGGCACCCAATACGGTTTTCTGGCGCCACACGAAGTTCAAGCCCTCCAGCATGCTCCTCCAGGAGACCGCACCGCGGACAGCATGCGTGGGGCGCCGCTTCATAAAGAGCATCAGCGTCAGGGATAGCAGCAGCAGGGCTGCTGCTGCGCCGTAAACCCGCTCCGCCCCGGCGTTGACTCCGCTCGACGACTGGGCGTGGGCATATACGATGCCGCCGATGCTGGGTCCGGCGATGATCGCCATCTGGAACAACGACGAATTCAGCGCGATGGCATTGCCGAGCGACTCTGAGGGGACGATGTTGGGCACGAATGATTGCGCGGCAGGCGACAGAAAGGCGCGGGCGATACCGAGTAAGCCCAGAACCGCGAAAATAGGCAGCGTGCTGCGAACTCCGCTCACCGCAAAGTAGAGCAGCAGCAAGGCAGCGATCAACAAAATCGACAGACACAGCGAGATGAGCAGGCCGCGGTCGTACCGGTCCGCCGCGTGCCCGGCGGGCAAGGAAAAACACAGGAACGGCAAGAACTGCGATAGTCCGATCAGTCCGAGATCGAGCACACGCCCGGTGATCTGGTACACCTGCCACCCCACCGCAACGATGAGCATTTGCGCAGCGAGCGAGGAAAACAGCCGTCCGCAGATATACAAGGTGAAGTCGCGATGCTTTAGAGCCGCGAATCCGCCCGTGGCGTCGATGGAATTCAAAACTTGAAATGCCTCCGCGCCCTACTGTACGGCAACTCGCCGCCGCACCGCGGTGCGCGTCTGCGCGCCCTCAAAGGCCGAGTTCGCTCAACGACGCGTGATCGTCCGGTCGGCGTCCCAAGGACCAATGATATTTGCGCTCAGTTTCGGCGATGGGAAGATCGTTGATACTGGCCATGCGCAATCGCATCAAACCGTGCTCGTCGAACTCCCAGTTCTCGTTGCCGTAACTGCGAAACCAGTGACCGCTGTCGTCATGCCACTCGTAGGCGAACCGCACGGCGATACGGTTGCCGGCGAACGTCCACAGCTCCTTGATCAATCGATAGTCGAGCTCGCGCGACCATTTGCGGACCAAAAATGCTTGGATGGCCTCTCGGCCCTGCAAAAACTCGGCGCGGTTGCGCCATCGACTGTCGGCGGTGTACGCAAGCGCCACACGGGCCGGATCACGTGTGTTCCACCCGTCCTCGGCCATGCGCACTTTTTGAGCGGCCGTGTCCACGGTGAATGGCGGTAACGGCGGTCTGTCCATAACGGGCTCGCAAGTTGACGTAAAGTGTGGTCCCGCCGGCATTTTACTCGAACGCATGGTGTACTTGGCGTCCATTCCGCGTGAGCTCTTTGCTACGATTGACGGACCGGTGCATAGGAGGGATGACGATGCGTAATTCGGTTCCGACCGCCAATCCGTGGGGCGACATCGTTGGGTACTCGCGGGCGGTACGGGTGGGGCAACTCGTCTTCGTATCCGGCACCACGGCCACGGGTCCCGAAGGCCAAGCACTCCACCCCGGCGAACCGGGGCCGCAAGCCCGCCTCATTCTCGAACGCATCGAAGCGGCGCTGGTCAAGCTCGGCGCCTCGTTGAAGGACGTGGTCGAGACCCGCATCTATGTGAGCGACATCGCGCAATGGGAAGCGGTGGGCCGGGTGCATGGGGAGGTTTTCGCCGATGTCCGCCCTGCCACGACCCTGGTGGAAGTCAATGCACTGATTTCGCCGGACTTGCTGGTGGAGATATCGGCCACCGCCGTGGTCGACAGTGCGCCCTCGGCCGCCGCCGTGGTCGACAGTGCGCCCTCGGCCGCCGCCGCGACCCCGATTAGTGCCTAGGCCGTCCCGCCAGCGGCTACCGAATGGGCGACACGATCACCGATGGCGCGCGGCAAGCCTGGCGTTGCTCGTCCGCCGAACAAGCGCGCGGCGCGAGATCCCGGCTGAAGCACAGATGTACCTCGCGCAGCCGCGGCGTTGCCTGCCCGCTGCACGTGACGACGGCCGATTGCGGCGGCAGGTTGGGATTGAGCCGCAAGAACTCCGTCGCGATGCTGGAGGGCGGCCGCTCGATGGGGCCGCCCGGCTGGGAAAAAGAAGGGGGCACGGTGACGCTCGCGTAGGCGTGCCGCACCAGCGAAAAGTAATGAGCGGGATCCAGACCGCTGCAGCTGCCATGCGTCGACCATTCGTGATTGACCAGATTTCGCGCCGGCATCAGGTCCGCGATGCCTTGCGCCACGCTGTCGGGGACTTGACCGCCCGCACAGTCCTGCGGCCAGCCGTGCTCGTTCTGCGGCCATAGGCCATGCACGATGAAGCCGTAGTGCCGCGGCCCATTGCATTGCGCTGCATTCGGGGACTGCAGGCAGAACGCCGGCGACCACGACAGGGACAACACGTAGTAGTCGAACTCGCCGGGTGCGGCGATGCTCGGATGATGCCTGTGCCGCGCCCATGCGGTCATGCTGGCGCACATCGCGAGCACGGCAACCAGCGTGATCCGCAGCATCGAGATCATTGAACATGTCCGTTAAGAACCATTACGTGCAGTGGGTACTCGAACAACTGTCCGGAGCCGAACGGATTTCCTCCCGCCGAATGTTCGGTGGCGTCGGAATGTATCGCGACGACGTGTTCTTCGCCATCATCAGCAGCGACACGCTCTACTTCAAAGTCAATGCGGCGACCCGGGGCGAGTACGAGAAGCGGGGCATGCGCCAGTTTCGCCCGTATCGCAATAGGCCGCTCGTCAGCATGAACTACTACGAAGTTCCCGCCGACGTACTCGAAGACCCGGACCAGTGCGTTGCCTGGGCACTGCGTGCGGTGGCGGCGGGCATGGAGCAAGCGACGTTGCCAGCACGGCAGCAAGGTCGCCAACCGCGCCGTCGGCGAACCGTGCGTCCTTGACACTTATACGTCGCAACATTCTTCCATCGCAACGGCCGCGCCGACGTCGCAAGCATCGCTGCTCAGCGCAGGGCGGCCGTCGCGGCCGCAAAGAAGTCCGCATCGGCAATGGGTTCGGTGCCGGTGGGTTTGGGCAAGGCACCCCATACGACAATGACGACGCGCGCTCGCGGGTTGACATAAATATGTTGACCGTAAATCCCCAGCGCTTGGAACGCGCCATCACCGCCCGAACCGGCCGGGTTGCCCAGCGGCCAAGTCATATAGCCATAATCCACGTGCTTGCCGCCGATGATCTTGCCCGCGCCGGCTGCTTGAACCCAACCGTCCGGAAGGATCTTCTCGCCGCCTGCCGTGCCGCCGTTCATGAGAAACAGCCCGAACCGGCCGTAATCGCGCAACGTGGCGCTCAGGCCGCTGCCGCCGATTTCCAAGCCGTCCGGCGATTCCAACCACCAGGTTGCATCGGACTCCATGCCGGCCTTCGACCAGATTCGTTCCGACAAGTACTCGGCCAAGGGCCTGCCCACGGCAGCCCGGACCACGGCGCCGGCGACGAAAGTCTCCCCCGTACTATAGTTCCAAATTGTTCCCGGTGAGCCGGCACGCGGCAGTTTTGCCATCAGGTCTAGGATCGCACCCGGGCGTTGCGCTATCTGCGCCTCCAGCATGTGCCGACGATCGGAAGCGGGATTGGTATAGGTTTCGTCCCATTTCACGCCGGACGCCATTTCCAGCAAAAAACGAACGCTTACGCCGTCGTACGCACTGCCGGCGAGCTTCGAAACATACTCGGTCACGGGGGCATCGATGCTCCGTATGTACCCGTCGCGTATGGCCGCTCCCACCATGGATGAGGTGATCGTCTTTGCCATGGACATGGACATCCAGCGCGTTCTCTCGTCATTCCCCATTTCGTAGTCTTCGAACGCGATCTCCCCGTCCTTCAGCACCAGCAATCCGGTTACACGATTCAGCGCCATGTAATCGACCAGGTCGTAATGCTTGCCGCCCGACGTGAACTGGATGTTCGCCAGCTGCCGGTTGTGTTTCGGAAGCGGCAGGACCTTGGTGCCGCGCTTCACCACCCGCACCGGGAACAACCGGTCGATGTGCCGGAAGGTGTTGACCTGGATATCGGACGTGAGCGTGCCGTCATAGACCTGACGGATGGTCCCGATGACATCGGGACCCATAGCGTCGGATGCGTGTGCGCAGGAGTGGGCCATCAGCCAGCCAGCGGCAACGCAAAGAGCGGTGCTTCGACGCCCCGCGATGCCATTCAAGGAGAACACATCGGCACGCGCCCATTTCCTCCACGGTTGGCCCGCCCAGGTCGTAGCGCAGCCCGCCGACGTAGTTGCAAAAGATTGTAAAATTTTAGCACGCCGCTTGACCCCCAGCCCCCCCGCACCGAAGATACCCCGTCGCCAAGGGAGCCCGGCAGCACAGTAGTGCGTAGTGTCAGGGCACCCGTTGGCGGCCCTCGCTTGAAAACCCGCCGACATTCAATGGCTTCTCAAGAAATCCTCGACCAGCGGCGCGACTCGATCCGCCTTTTCGATATGCAGCATGTGTCCCGCATCCGCAACATGGGCGAGTTGAATGTGAGGAATAATGCCCCGAAACGCGGCGTCTTGACCGTCCGCTCCCAGCTTGGCGAGATATTCCGATTCGTCGCCCAGGAGCATCAGCATGGGCGCCGTGATGTGCCGCCAACATGCTTCCGCATCTTCGCGTTTGTAGCGAACCGCGTTCACCCATCGATGCCGGGGGTCCCCCAACAGTCGCACTCGCCCGGAATCGACTAGGCTCCACGCGTCGGCAATGAAGCCGGCCTGCGCCTCGGTGAAGCGCGGGTAACGATAGCGGATCACGGCGGTCAGCTGCTCGATGGAATCGTAATCCTTCCGGGTGGGCGCGGATTTGACCTGGTCCAACCACTTGCGTAATTGCGCCGGCGCGTCGTCCGGGGAGGACCGAGGCAGGCCGAAGCCTTCCAAGTTGACCAAGCAACGCACCCGATCCGGGCGCAGGCCGGCATAGAGGCTGGCAATGTTGCCGCCCATGCTGTGCGCGACGAGACGGGCCGGCGCTTTGGGGGAGAGTTGATCGAGCAGTGCGTCGAGATCGGCAATATAGTCCGGAAACCAATAGCCTCCCTGCGGCCATTCGCTGCGCCCGAACCCGCGCCAGTCGAGCGCCACCAGCGGCCAATCGCGTTCGAATGCGTCGACCAGGAATTGAAACGTGGCGCCCGTGTCTTGCCAGCCGTGCAGCAAAAAGACGGGTGTAGCCGCTCCGGACGGTTCCGGTCCCCAACGCGTCAGATGGATATCGAGCCCCCGTACTCGCAGTGTTTCGTGCCGCGGTGTGCGCCGCGGATGGTACGCCGCCACCGGCTTCACTCAGCGCAAGCCGCGGTCGGCAACGACAGGCGTTACCGCGAACCCCACGCTACCCACCGAGGAATATCTTATAGGCGGGATTGTCGGTCTCTTCGGTGTACGCATACTGCAGTTCATCGACGTGCAGAATGAAATCCTCGCGCGTGTCGGGGGGCACCTGAATTCCCGCCAAAATTCGTCCATAGTCCGATCCATGATTGCGGTAGTGAAAGAGAGTGATGTTCCACGCGGAGCCGATGGCCCGTAGGAATTTCAGCAAGGCGCCCGGCCGCTCGGGAAATTCGAATCGATATAGGCGCTCGTCGGTGAGCCCGTGCGCTCGTCCGCCCACCATGTACCGCACGTGGAGCTTTGCCATTTCATTGTCGGTCATGTCGTGCGCAGCAAAGCCTGCGTCGGCGATGGTCTTGATGAGCGAGTCGCGTTCTACCCGGCCTTGCGTGAGCGCGATGCTGACGAAAACGTGGGCGGCCCCCGGGCCGCCATACCGATAGTTGAATTCGGTGACGCTGCGCTTGCCCAGGAGTTCGCAAAACCTCAAAAACGATCCGGGCTCCTCCGGCATCTCCACCGCCAACAGAGATTCGCGCTGCGCGCCGATATCGGCTCGTTCCGACACGTAACGCAGTCGGTCGAAATTCATATTCGCGCCGCAGTTGATCGAGACGAACCTGCGGCCGGTGCACGCCTCGCGGGCCACATACTTCTTGATGCCCGCCACCGCCAAGGCACCCGCGGGCTCCGCGATGGAACGGGTGTCCTCGAAGATGTCCTGAATCGCGGCGCAGATCTGATCCGTGGTCACCAAAACGATTTCATCCACGTATTGGCGCGCAAGCCTGAACGTTTCCTCGCCGACGCGGCGCACCGCCACGCCGTCCGCGAACGTCCCGACGCGATCGAGCGTCACCCGCTTGCCGGCGCGCAAGGACTCGTACATGCCGGCCGAATCCTCGGGCTCGACCCCGATGATCTTGATGCGCGGATACAGCGATTTCGTGTACGCAGCGATGCCCGCAATGAGGCCGCCGCCGCCGACGGGGACGAAGATCGCGTCGATGTCGTCGCCGTGTTGCTGGCGCAGTATTTCCATCGCTATCGTGCCTTGGCCGGCGATCACGTCGGGATCGTCGAACGGATGCACGAAGACCAGGAGCCGCTCGCGCGCAAGGACCACGGCGTGCTCGTAGGCTTGGTCGTAGTCGTCCCCGTGCAGCACGATCTCCGCGCCCAAATCCGCCACCGCGCGGACCTTGATGTCCGGCGTGGTCAGCGGCATGACGATGAGGGCCGGAATGCCGCGAGTGCGGGCTGCGAGGGCCACCCCTTGCGCGTGATTGCCCGCGGATGCGCAAATCACGCCTCGCTGGGCGCTGATCTGCGAAAGCTGCGCGATCTTATTGTAGGCGCCGCGTATTTTGAACGAAAATACCGGCTGAAGGTCTTCTCGTTTGAAGAACACGCTGTTGTTCAGGCGCCGCGAGAGCCGCGGTGCCGCGTCCAACGTCGTCTCGATGGCAACATCGTATACTTTGGCTTTGAGGATTCGTTCTACGTAGTTTTCTTGCATGGCTGACTTTGATTGGGCGCGCCTACATTATCTCAAGCGGAAGCGGGGCGGTGGGTTCCTTGGATACTGTGAGATGCTCCACAACCCGCCTGGCAGAAAGCCTGCGATGCTCACTTATGACTAACACCCCGCTCATGCGCAGACTCAAGTGGTTGATCCTCGCCTGTTGGATTGCATCGCCGTCCGCCCACGCTTTGTCAGGAGCGGTGGTCGCAACCGACAACGTCAAGGCCCGATTGGTGAGCGAAACCGCGGGGGTGGCGCCGGGCCAGTCGATTTGGGTGGCCCTCGAACTCGATATTCGCGAGGGCTGGCATACCTACTGGCGCAACCCCGGTGATTCGGGGCAGGCCACCACCCTCGCCTGGAAGCTGCCCCCGGGATTCTCGGCGGGCGAGATCGCCTGGACCACGCCGCATCGCTTCGAGCTGCCGCCGCTGGTGAATTACGGCTATGCAAAGCATGCCGTGCATCTGGTGCGGATCACCGCGCCCCGTAATCTCGAGCCTGGGCGTACCCTCGCACTGGAGGCCAAAGCCAGCTGGTTGGTCTGCGCGGATGTATGCATCCCGGAAGATGCCACTCTGCAACTCAAATTGCCGACCACCGCAGGCGTTGCCGCGCCCGATCCGTCGGACGCGGCGCTGTTCTCGGCGGCACGAAGCGACTTGCCGAACCCGGAACCCGCGCCGACCAGCGCCAGGATTCAGAACGGACAACTGGTGATATCTCTCGGCAAGATGTGGGGCGCGACGCTGTCGCAGATCGAGTCGCTGGCGTTTTTTCCGTACGCGGAAGGCGCCATAGAATACGGCGCGCCGCAAACTCTGACGCGGTCCAAGGATGCGGCGGAATTGGCCGTCAAAGCGGGCTACGAGCCGCCGGGGCCCGGGCCCGTTCGCGGCGTACTGGTGGCCACCGAACGGAGCGGCAGCGACACCATTGCCGTTCCCATCGAGATCGCCGCAACGTTCGGTGCTGCGGCCGCTGGGAGCGCCGCGCCCAAAGCGCACCCGCAACTCGCCGCCGATGCGCCGGCGTTGCCTTCGCTCATCCTTCTGGCCATTCTCGGGGGCTTGGTCCTCAATTTGATGCCCTGCGTATTTCCGGTGCTGTCCATCAAGGCCATTGGGCTCGTGGAGCAAGCGAAGAAGCACCCGGCCGCGGTGCGCGCCAAAGGCTTGCTTTTCGCGGCCGGCGTCATCAGCTCCATGCTCGGTTTGGCGGTGGTGCTCTTGGCGCTGCGGGCGGGCGGCGAACAAATCGGCTGGGGATTTCAGCTGCAGTCGCCTCTATTCGTGACGTTGATGGTTTATCTGTTGCTCGCCGTCGGCTTGAATCTGTCGGGTGTGTTCGAGGTGGGCGGCGGACTCGCCGGGGTCGGTGACGAACTCACACAGGGTGACGGGTACCGGGCTGCGTTCTTCACCGGCGTACTGACCACGCTGGTGGCCACGCCCTGCACGGCGCCTTTCATGGCGGCGGCCGTGGGAGCGGCGCTCACCCAGTCGCCGGTCGTGGCCCTGGTCATTTTTGCGGGCTTGGGAGTGGGACTCTCGTTGCCCTATCTACTGCTGTCGTTTGCGCCATGGACCCGTGGCGCGCTCCCCAAACCGGGGGCATGGATGGAAACGCTCAAGCAAATATTTGCCTTCCCGATGTACGCATCGGCGGCGTGGTTGCTGTGGGTTCTCGCGCAGCAGACCAGTTCATTGGGTTTGGGTGCTGCATTGGCCGGCGCAGTGCTCATAGCCATGGCGGCGTGGGCTTATCAGAAGTCCAAGATCAGCGGCGTCGGCGCGCGTGCAACCGCGATGGTCGTGGCGGTCGCGGCTGTCGTGCTCGCCGTTTTTCTGCCGGTGCGATTTGCCGAGGTGGCCGGTGGCGGCGGTACCACCGCGTCGCCGCGCAGCACAGCCTCGCTCCACGGCACCGATGCCTGGCAACCCTATGACGCCGCACGACTCGCGGAGATAAGTGCCGCAGGCAAGCCGCTGCTGGTCAATTTCACCGCAAGCTGGTGCTTGACCTGCCTGGTCAACGAACGCAATGCATTTGCGGATTCAGCGGTGCAAAAGGTTTTCCGCGACAAGGCTGTGACGCTCATGAAAGGCGATTGGACTAATCGCGATCCTGCAATCACGCAGGCCCTCTCGGCCTTCGGCCGTGCCGGCGTGCCGCTCTACGTCGTCTACAACGGCAGGAGAGGATGGTCGGAACCTGTGATATTGCCGCAACTCCTCACCGCGAACATCGTGCACGATGCGTTTTCGGATTTGCCCGATCGCGTTTTGAAATAACGCTTGAATAGCGCATGCTGCGAGCATGGACCCCATCATTCCCTCGAACATCCCGGTCGTCGATTTCCGCCGTCAGAGCATGGTGCTCGAGTGGCACACAGCGTCGGGCACGTGGACGGCCTGTGCCGAGCCGCCTGTGCTCGTTCACGGCATCGCGTTGATCCGCGCGTCTCAGCCGAATATTTGCGTTTTCGGCAAGGACGACCGTCTGCACTTGCAAATAGGCTCCGATCAATATCCGCTGTTGGAGACCCTGCCCCGCATCAGATGGCGCCGCGGTTGGGCGAGCTTCGGACTTCGCCGGCTCTTCACCGTCGAATCCGGTGCGAGTGGCGTGCTGTTCCGCCATACCTGTTGGACGGGACAGGCCGACGGTTTTTTTTCGTGGTTCGTATCGCGCGCCGCCGATCCGCAATGGCGCATGGCGAACGGACGGCGTTGGTCGGAAGGCGTTGAACCGGCGGTGCTGCGCTCGAGCTAGCCTAGCCGCGCATGCCGTCGGCCCGGAGGTGGGCGGTCAGCGGGGCAGGAGCCTTGCGAGTTCCGCCTCGGTCAATTCGCGCCATTCTCCCGGACTCAATGCGCCGAGATGTATGTTGATGATGCGCACGCGCTGCAGCCGTTGGGCCCTATACCCGAGCGCCGAACACATGCGTCGAATCTGCCGGTTCAACCCCTGCGTCAGGATCATGCGAAAGGTTTTTTCATCGACCCGCGAGACTTTACAGGGCTTGGTAATTTCGCCCATGATTTTCACCCCATCGGCCATCATCCGGAGCGACAACTCGGTGATCGGCCGTTCCACCGTAACGATGTATTCCTTCTCGTGGTTGTTCTCCGACCGTAGGATCTCGTTGACGATGTCGCCGTCGTTGGTCAACAGAATCAAGCCCTCGGAATCCTTGTCCAAGCGGCCGATCGGAAAGATGCGTTCCGTGTGGCGCACGAGATCGATGATGTTGCCCTCGATGTGAGTTTCCGTCGTGCAAGTGATTCCTACCGGTTTATTGAGTGCGATGTAGACCGGCCGCTTCTTGATTCCGACGAGCTTGCCGTCGACGCGCACCTCGTCGCCGTCGCCTACTCGGGTGCCCAATGCCGCGAGCTCCCCATTGCAGGTCACGCGGCCCGCTTCGATCCACTTGTCGGCCTCGCGCCGCGAGCACGCTCCGGTTTCGCTGATGTATTTGTTGAGCCTCACGAATCCCCCCGCGGCGCGGCTAGCCCTTGAGGAAGGCGCCGATCTGTTTTGCGAGAGTGCGGGGAGAGGCGTCGAACAAGTCGGGCGAATACTCCGTCAGATCGATGAATTGCGCCCGCGGCAGAACACCCTTGGTCCATTGCGAGTCGTCGCCCGCCCCCAGCTTGACGCGCAGCACCAGCGTCTCCTGATTGATGACCGGCAGCCGCTCGATCGGCGGCGCGCCGATCAGCACCAGGCGCCGAACCAACTCGGGCCGGGTGACGGCGAGCCGCAGAGCTACGCCCGCACCGAAGCGCAGCCCCAGCACGTCGATCTGGCGCAAGCGCAAGTCAGCGGCGAGGTCGGACACAGCGGCGGCCGCGTCTTCGTAGTCGCCGGTCGGAGCCGCATCCGACTCACCGCACCCCGGCAGATCGGGCGCGTACGCGGAGCGATCGTCCGCGATCTCCGGCAAAAATCGAGCAAACGTGCGACTTGAACCCTCGCTCGGGTGCAGACAAAACAGCGTCACGCCTTCGTCGAACCCGCCGGTGGTGGGGAACGCCGTGCGTACATGAATTTGGCCGAACCTGCAGTCGAAGTAGGCACGCCGCGTGCGAACGACGATGGGGGGGGCGACGTATTTCGGTTGCTTAGCCACTGGGCCTCCGAGAAAAACATTTTGATTCTTCGTATGCAAGGATACGCGAGTCATGGCGGAACGCGCCGTCTCGGGCACGCGCTTATGTCAAATGTGGCTTTTTTAATACATTAATTTTTGCGTTTCTTTGCAATAAAGCTAGCGTTAATCAAAACGCGGGACTAGAGTGTTGCTCGGACGCAATAGGGATTTCGGGAAGCAAAAAGACCAATCATCGGCGGAGCGCAATATAAAGCGCCACGAGTAGGCATGGGGACTTGAAAGCCGGGCTCTGCCCGGCTTTTTTATTCCACATGGCCCGGATTGGCCGTCGTCGCGCTGGTCGCCGAGCCCTGTGGCGCGCTCGCCTCAGCGCCGGCACGGGCGCGGTCCCACACCCGAGAAATCGTGAATCCGCCGGCCCGGCCGCCCTTGAAGCCGATCACCTCGACGAGGCGCTGCCCGTCCGCGGACACGCTGTAGCGCTGCTCGAATGGTGGATGGTCATCGTCGGGGGCACCGGACCGTACCACCAGAGTGCTCTCGTCCCAGCCGCAGACGGGCGGGGGCCCCTCGCCGCGCTGGCGCGCGGGTATGTGGTGTGCGCGTTTCGCCGCGGCGACCGGTTGATAGACCTCCGCGATGCCCGCCGATGTTATGGCGACTACGCCGGCCACCTGCCTGATCTGGACATCGTTTCCCGGCCAGCGCAAACCCTCGCTGAGCGCACCCACCACCGGCAGGGAGGGGCCCCGCGGACCGTCGGCGGGGAAACCTCCGCCCCTCGCCCCACCGCTACCGCCACGGCCGCCCCGACTACCGCCGCCGCCCCCACCGCCCCCACGGCCGCCGTCGTCGGGCGATCCGGCACCCCGGGGCGAGGGCCCCTCCATCTGCGAGAGCACGAGGCGCCGCGGGTCATCGCTCTCGGCCTCGTTGAGTATCCAACGCCCGGTCAAATCCACGCCGGGCGGCGGCGCCAACGCCAATTTCTCGCTGGCGCATCCGGAAAGACACGCCAGCACCACGACCAATGCAACTCGCATGTAGGACCTCTGTTGTCGGTCTCCGACAGCCGCCGCAGCACCCACACCCGCGACGAACCGGGGAATGTCGCGAAGCTCATCCGCGAACCCAGCCGCTTCAGCTCGCCTTGCGCTCGGCCCGGGAGATCCAAACGCGGCCCTCGAACGGCTGGAAGCATACCCGGACCGGTTCGTTGCTGCGCGTCAACTGCGTTCCGCAGCCGATTTTTCCGTCCGCGAGATCGGCCCGCAACAGGTCGACCAGGGTCGCGCTGGGTTCGTCGGCGTCGGTCGGCGGCAACGCGTGCGCCAGAATTCGCGCCTGAATGTCGTCGCGCCGCTGCGAATTCCCGATTACCCCGCGTTTGAAGCGATCGAGCACCACCAACACCGAACTCAACGTGCTGTCGGTGACGTCGCTCGGCCGCCCCGTGCCGCCGACGAAACTCAAGTGCAGCAACCCGCCGACACCGCGCCCTTCGTCGTGAAGGCACACGGCGAGGGATCCCCGCAGGTCGGCTATCATCAAGACGGGCTCCGGCGAGACCTGATAAGTATCCGCCGCGACCACGAGTTCAGTAAGACCTTTCACCGGCAACTTCGTCCTTTGTTTTAGCTCCGCGATGCTGCCTCGCACCGCGGAACTTGGCTGCCGAGCGATTCACGGTTTGAGTCAAAGGCGCGCTTCCGCACCGGTTATCAGTTTATGCCGGCAGGTTATTGGCACATGGAGGCGTGCGGCAGCTAAGATGGGGAGCTATGTATCGATATGATTTGATGGACAAAACGCTCGTCGATGAACGGGTGGCACAGTTTCGCGACCAAACGCGCCGCTTCTTGAGCGGCGCATTGAGCGACGATGAGTTCAGGCATCTGCGGCTGCGCAATGGCTTGTACATTCAGCGCCACGCCCCGATGTTGCGCGTGGCCATACCGTACGGTCTGCTGTCGTCCCTGCAACTGCGAGCTTTGGCGTCCATTGCAAGGCGCTACGATCGCGGTTATGGGCATTTCACGACGCGCCAGAACATCCAATACAACTGGCCGAAGCTCGAGGAAGTGCCGGACATCTTGGCCGAACTCGCGGACGTCGAGATGCACGCCATTCAAACCAGCGGCAACTGCATTCGCAACACCACCTCCGATCATCTTGCCGGTGTGACGCCGAACGAACTGGAGGACCCACGCCCGTGGTGTGAAATCATCCGCCAATGGTCCACGTTTCATCCGGAATTCACCTACCTGCCGCGCAAGTTCAAGATCGCGGTCACGGGCGCGCCGCAGGATCGCGCCGCTTCACTGGTACACGATGTGGGCGTCCACATCGTGCGCGGCCCCGATGGCGAACTCGGATTCGAAATTCTCGCCGGGGGCGGGCTGGGCCGCACCCCCATCATCGGTCAAGTCGTGCGCGCATTCCTGCCCCGCGAGCACCTGCTGTCTTATCTGGAAGCCGTGCTGCGGGTGTACAACTTGGAAGGAAGGCGCGACAACCTGACCAAGGCGCGCATCAAAATCCTGGTCAAGTCGCTGGGGATCGCGGAGTTCCGGCGCCGCGTCGAGGCGGAGTGGGAATCCATTCGCGGCGGCGCTTTGCGCGTGGATGAAGCCGAGGTCGCGCGCATGCGCAGCTTCTTCGATCCGCCGGCATATCGGACGCTCCCCAACTCCGATCCCGCGGCCGGGAAGGACGCCGCGTTTCGCGCCTGGTATCGATATAACACCGCCGAGCACAAGGTACCCGGCTACCGGGCCGTGTACATCTCGCTCAAGAAAGCGGACGTGGCGCCGGGCGATGCCACCGATGCGCAAATGGAGCTCATCGCGGATTTGTCCGACCGGCACAGCTTCGGCGAAGTGCGCGTGACCCACACGCAAAACCTGTTGCTCGCGGATGTCGAACAGGAACAGACATTCGAGCTGTGGCAGGCGTTACGCGGCGCCGGGCTCGCCACACCGAATATCGGTACCCTGACCGACATGATTTGTTGTCCGGGGCTGGATTTTTGCAGCCTGGCGAATGCCGGCTCGATCGACGTTGCCAAGCTCATCAACCAGCGCTTCGAGGACTACGACTATTTGTACGATTTGGGAGAACTCGACGTGAAGATGTCGGGATGCATGAACGCATGCGGCCATCATCACGTGGGCAACATCGGCATACTCGGCGTGGATAAGGGAGGCGAGGAGTGGTATCAGATCACTATCGGCGGTGCCGCGGGCGCCGACGCGTCATTGGGCTCGGTGATCGGGCCGTCGGTGGCCAAAGCGGACGTGCCGGAAACCATCGCGCGGCTGCTCGAGGTGTACATCGAAGCACGGCAAGCCGATGAACGATTCCTCGACACCGTGCGCCGCCTCGGCGTCAAACCCTTCAAGGAAAGAGTGTATGCCGCGCCGGCTGTTGCGTGACGGACGGGTAGTCGCCGACGACTGGACGTACCTCGGCGAATTGGGGAACGACACCCCGGGCCTTGGCGCGCCGTCCAGCGGGACGGGGTTGATCCTCACTTTCGATCAATGGCTAGCCGACAAGCCCAAGTGGCTCGAGGGGACCACGCGCCTCGGCGTGGTGCTGTCGCCGGCCCACAAAGTGGAACAACTGGCGCCCGACCTGGCGCGTTTTCAATTGGTCGGCGCCGATTTTCCGGGACCCAGCGAAGGCCGCGGCTACACTCAGGGTCGACTGCTGCGCGAGCGTTATCAGTGGCAGGGCGAGTTGCGCGCCACCGGCTACGTACGGCGCGACCAATTGTTCTTCCTGGCGCGCTGCGGCTTCAATAGCTTCGAGCTTCCTGACAGTGAGATCGACTCGGCGGCTGGGGCGTTCTCGACATTTTCAGCCGAATATCAGCCTTCCAACGACGCCGGGCTCGCGCTCAAGCTGCAGCGCCGCTAGCGGTTTGCGGCGCCGCCAGGGCGCTCGCGACGGACTCGGGCTCCCCCGCGCGAGCCTCGCCGGCCAACTTATGTTCGAGCGCATCGGCCGGATACACCTGCCAGCGGCGAAAGCGTACTCCGACTTTCTGACCGATATGGAACCGCTCGGCGTCGAAGCGTTCGCGGCTGATCTCCGCCTCCAACGGCTCATTCGTCGGCCGGCCCTCGGCGCATAGCTCCAGCCGAACGATGGGGCCGATCACGCGCACGTCCCGCACGATGGCCGGCCACCCCACCGCCTCGCCGCCCACATCGATCTCATGCGGTCGGATGAGCGCGATGCGGTCCGGTTCGGCGCGCTCGCCCGCGGCCGAGTGGAGGGCGGCATCGCCGGTGATATCGATCGGGCCTATGGTCGCGCGGCCCCTGTGCCAGTGCACTCTCAGCTCATTGACCTGACCCAGGAAGCGATGCACGTAGGCGGACCGCGGTGAATCGTAAACCTCGCCGGGAATTCCGCTTTGCTCGATACGGCCGCGGTTGAGCACCACGATGGTATCGGCGACCTCGATGGCCTCTTGCTGATCATGGGTCACGAAAATGCTCGTGAACCTCAATTCGGTGTGCAGGCGCCGCAGCCAGCGCCGCAGTTCGTGCCTCACCTGGGCATCGAGCGCACCAAAGGGTTCGTCCAACAACAATACTTCCGGGTCGACGGCGAGCGCCCGCGCCAGGGCCACGCGCTGCTTTTGGCCGCCGGAGAGCTGCGACGGGTAGCGGCTGCCGGCCCAATCCAGCTGCACCAGTTCCAACAGCGAGTGGACTTTTCTGCGTATGTCCGCGGCCGCCGGCCGTTCCCGCCGCGCCTTGACTTTCAGCCCGAACGCGACGTTTTCGAATACCGTCATGTGGCGGAAGAGCGCGTAATTCTGGAACACGAAGCCCACTTTTCGATCGCGGATCGGCCAAAGAGTGGCATCACGCCCATCGATGAGCACTTGCCCGCGCTCCGGCGTCTCGAGGCCGGCAATGAGGCGCAGCAAGGTGGTCTTGCCGCAGCCCGATGGGCCGAGCAGCGCCAACATTGCGCCACTCGGGATTTCCAGATCGATGTCGGTTACGGCGGCAAACTCGCCGAATTGTTTGCTGACGCCGCGCAGCGTGATGCTCATGTGCTATTTCCCCGCATGTGCTGTACCGGAATGCGCGCCTTTGCGGCGCACTCCGTGCCTGAGTTCCGGCTGGCGCCACTCGAGAACACTCTTGCCCGCCAAGGTGAGCAAGGCGAGCAACGCCAGCAACGACGCCACTGCGAAAGCAGCGGCATAATTATATTCGTTGTAGAGAATTTCCACGTGCAGAGGCATGGTATTGGTCAGTCCGCGAATATGTCCGGACACCACCGAAACCGCCCCGAACTCGCCCATGGCGCGCGCATTGCAGAGCAACACGCCGTACAGCAGCCCCCACCGGATATTGGGCAAGGTCACGTGCCAGAAAACTTGCCAGCCGTTCGCGCCCAGCGAGAGCGCCGTCTCCTCATCGTCCTTGCCTTGAGCTTGCATCACGGGGATGAGCTCGCGGGCCACGAACGGGAAGGTGACGAAAATGGTGGCGAGCACGATGCCGGGAACCGCAAAGACGATCCGCACGTCGTGAGCTTGCAAGTAGGGGCCGAACCAGCCGCGCGCGCCGAACAGCAAAATGTACGAGAGCCCAGCGATCACCGGCGATACCGCAAACGGTAAATCGATGAGGGTGACCATCGCACTTTTGCCGCGAAACTGGAACTTCGTGATGGCCCACGCCGCAATCACGCCGAACACGAGATTCATCGGAACCGCGATCGACGCCACCATGAGCGTGAGCTTGATGGCGGCCCATGCCATCGGATCGGAAATTGCGGCGACGTAAGCGCCTGCACCTTTGGCGAGCGCCTGCGCGAACACGACCAGCAGCGGCAGCAGCAGGAACGCGGCCAAGAACAGCAGGGTGATCGCGATCAAAAGGAAACGCCCCCAGCGCCGCACGCGCGGCGGGTCATGCTCGCGCGACCCTCGTACCGTGGGCGCGACCTGGCCATGCAGCGTCATGGGCAGCGCTTCCATCATGCGCTCGCGTGCCGGTTGAGCGCCCACGTCTGCAGCGCATTGATGCCCAGCATCAAAGCGAAGGACAGAACGAGCATGACCACCGCGATGGCGGTGGCGCCCGCGTAATCGTATTGTTCCAATTTGGTGATGATGAGCAGGGGGGCGATTTCGGATTTCATGGGCATGTTGCCCGCGATGAAGATGACAGATCCGTACTCGCCCACGGCGCGGGCGAAGGCGAGCGCGAAGCCGGTGAGCAATGCCGGCCACAGCGCAGGCAGAATGACGCGCGTGAAAGTTTGCCATTCCGATGCGCCCAGCGTCGCGGCGGCCTGCTCGACGTCACTGTCCAGTTCCTCCAAAACGGGCTGCAAGGTGCGCACCACGAACGGCAGGCTGATGAAGATGAGTGCCACGACCACCCCCAACGGAGTGAACGCCACCTGAATCCCAAGGGGCTGCAAGAAGCGGCCGAGCCAGCCGTTCGGCGCGTACAGAGCCGTGAGCGCGATTCCGGCGACCGCCGTCGGCAGCGCGAACGGCAGGTCGACGATGGCGTCGATGAGGCGTTTACCCACGAATTTATAGCGCACCAGCACCCACGCGACGACCAGACCGAACATCGTATTGACCGCCGCCGCCAGCAGCGCCGCGCCGAAACTCAAGCGCAGCGACGCCACGACGCGGGGCGCCGTCACCACCGCCCAGAAATGCCCCCAGCCCGACCCCAGGCTGCGGATGAACGTGGCGGACAACGGAATCAGGACGAGCAGGGACAGATACAGCATGGTGTATCCCAAGGTCAGCCCAAAGCCGGGTATCACCGAGCGCGGCTTTGCTGGATGCACTGCCGCGCGACTACTGTCCATAGATGCGGTCGAATGTCCCGTTGTCGGCGAAGTGCGTGGCCTGCGCCTTCGCCCACCCGCCGAATGCACTATCGATGGTCACGAGCGCGATGCTCGGAAACTGGTTCGCATACTTCGCCGCCACCTCGGGATCCCGGGGGCGGTAGAAGTGCTTCGCGGCAATTTCCTGCCCTTCCTTGGAATAAAGATAGCGCAAATACTCTTCAGCGACCTTGCGCGTCCCATGCCTGTCGACGACCTTGTCGACGATGCTCACGGGCGGCTCCGCCAGTATGCTGAGCGACGGGGCAACCACGTCGAACTTGTCCGGACCCAGCTGCCTCACCGCCAGATAGGCTTCGTTCTCCCAGGCCAATAACACGTCGCCGATCCCCCGTTGCACGAATGTCACCGTGGCCCCGCGTGAACCCGAATCGAGGACCGGGACGTTTTTGTACAGTCTCTTGACGAAGGCCTCGGCGGTGGCTTCGGTGCCGCCAGGCTGCTTCAACGCCCACGCCCAGGCGGCCAGATAGTTCCAGCGGGCGCCGCCCGAGGTCTTGGGGCTCGGCGTGATCACGGCAATGCCGCCGCGCGCGAGATCGCCCCAATCATGGATGTTCTTCGGATTGCCCTTGCGCACCAGAAATACGATGGTCGAGGTGTACGGCGTACTGTTCGCCGGCAGACGCGTCTGCCAGTTGGCCGGGATCAACCCGCCTTGGGTGGCCAGGGCGTCGACATCGTATGCCAATGCCAAGGTCACCACGTCGGCGCCCAGGCCATCGATGACGGAACGCGCCTGTTTGCCGGAGCCGCCGTGGCTTTGGTTGATGATTACGGTGTCGCCGGTCTTGGCCTTCCAGTACGCCGCGAAGGCTTTGTTGTAATCGTCGTACAGCTCCCGCGTCGGGTCGTATGAGACGTTCAGGAGGCTCACCGTCGCGGCGCGCGCGACTGCAGACAGGCATAGGCAAAGGACGAGCGCGGCGGCGAAACGTGGGGTCACGGGTTGTCTCGCAGTGGAACCTTGAGGTCGGCGAAGATACTGTCGACGTCTTCCTGGGTTTCCATCTTTTCAGTTTCACGAACCAGCTTGCGCGGCAAGTGAGGTGCCAGCAATTCGATGAAATCGTACATGTAGGCCCGCAGCAGGGCGCTGCGTCGAAAGCCGATCCAGGTGGTATGCCCCTCGAACAGGTGCGCGGCGTCGAGTACGACCAGGTCCGCATCGACTACCGGATCCATCGCGAGCCGCGCCAAAATGCCCACGCCCAAGCCGATGCGCACGTAGGTTTTAATCACGTCCGAGTCGCGCGCGGTCAGCGCCACATCGAGGGACAGCCCGGCGGTCTCGAACAGAGCCGGCAGCGATGAGCGGCCGGAGAAGCTGAAGACGTAGGTCACGATCGGGTAATCGGCCAGTTTCTTCAAGGTCAGTTTGCCCGCCGACGCCAGCGGATGCCCGCGGGGTACCACCACCGCCCGATGCCACCGATAGACCGGCAGCCGCACCAGGTGCGGAAACAGCTCTTCGGAGCCGGTTGCGATGGCGAAATCGACACGGTCGCGGGCAACCATCTCGGCGATCTGCTCCGACGTGCCCTGATGCAGATGCAGCCGGACCTTTGGATATTTCGCCCGGAAGGCGCGTATCACCTGGGGCAGCACATAGCGGGCTTGGGTGTGGGTGGTGGCGATCGACAGCGTGCCGCCGTCGGCTTTGCGCAATTCAGCCGAGGTGCGCCTGATGTTCTGCATCTCGCGCAGGATGCTGCTGGCGCGCGAAATGATTTCCTCGCCTGCCGCCGTGGTACGGGTCAGCGCGCGTCCCTCACGCTCGAATAATTGGAAGCCGAGTTCTTCTTCGAGGAGCTTGAGCTGGCGGCTTACTCCGGGTTGCGAGGTATGCAGCTGCCGCGCCGCGGCGGTAATGTTCAAACCGTTCTCGTGAACCGCCACGAGGTAGCGCAACTGTTGAAATTTCATCGCGCAGGGGGCTCAGAGCAATCGACGGGTGTATGGCAGGGGCATTGCCATAGGATATAAGGTTAGCGCCGCTTGCGCAGGCTGCGGCCCTAGCACTAAAACGCATGAGGTCATACAAACTAGTTCGTTTCATGCGGCTCATCCCCTTTCTATACTTTCCAGCCTGATGAGCTTTAACGTGTCGGAACTCCCCAAGTCATTGCGCGAACGCGCGGAGCACAGCATTTCGCAGCTCCGCACAGCGGTCAGCGACTATAAAAACGTCTGCTATGCCAATAGCTTAGGCTCGGAATCCATGGTGCTGACCGACCTCATCTGGGAAGCGGTGCCGGAAATCGAGATTTTCAGCATCGACACCGGTCGGCTCTATCCGGAGACCTATGATTTGATCGAGCGGGTGCAGCGGCGCTACGGCCGGGCTCTGCGCATGTATTACCCCGACGCCGCCGAGACCGAACAGTGGGTGGGCGAGCACGGGATCAACGGGTTTCGTGACGGCCTCGAGCAGCGCCGCGGCTGTTGCGCCATTCGCAAGGTGGGGCCATTCCGTCGTGCCGTGGCCGGACATGGCGCCTGGGTCACGGGTATCAGGCGCGGTCAGTCCGCCAGCCGGGCCCTTGCGGCGCCGATCGAATGGGACAAGGAGTATGGTCTGCACAAAGTCAGCCCCTTGCTCGACTGGTCTGAGACGGAAATCTGGGACTACATTCGCAAGAAGCGGCTGCCTTACAACACATTGCACGACAGCGGCTTTCCCAGTATCGGCTGCGCGCCGTGCACTCGGGCGGTGCAACCCGGCGAGGACGAGCGCTCCGGACGGTGGTGGTGGGAGCGAGCTGATTCGCGCGAGTGCGGCCTGCACCCACGCCGTAAGATTCCGGCGACGGCGACGGCGGCGGTGGCGCTCGGCGGCGCCAAGCCCTGACGGCGACGTCGCTGCTGCGCGGTGGACGCCGCCGTGCGAGGATTGACGCCGTGAAATACTTTCCGGTCTTTTTCGATCTCAACGGACAGCGCGTCTTGGTCGTCGGCGGCGGCGAAGTGGCGCTGCGCAAAATTTCGCTGTTGGAGCGCAGCGGCGCCGTCATCACCGTCGTGGCGCCGTGGATTGCTCCCGAACTACGGGAACGCGCCGCTGCCGGGACCCTGACTGTGGTGGCCCGTGAGTTCGTCCCCGACGATTTGGACGGAGCCCGGCTCGCGATCGTGGCGACGTCGCGACGTGCGGTCAACCGCTGGATCGCCAACCTCAGCGATGTGCGCGGCATCCCCGTGAACGTCGTCGATGACAGGGAAGCCTCGCGCTTCATCGTTCCCGCCCTGGTCGATCGCGACCCCATTTTGGTCGCCATCTCCACGGGCGGCACATCTCCGGTGCTGGCGCGACGGCTGCGCGAGCGGCTCGAGGCATTCATTCCGGCGCGGCTTGGGGATTTTGCGCTGTGGCTGCGGGGACTTCGCAACGCCAGTGCGGACCGGCTGCGGGACACCGGCGAGCGACGGCGCTTTTTTGAAGCCATCGTCGACGGTCCGGCGGCGCGCCGTTTCATCGCTGGCGACAGCCCAGGAGCGCTGCGTATTGCGCAACGGTTGCTGGCGAAGACTTCCAGCGCCCCGCGCGCGGCGGGAGAAGTCACGCTGGTGGGCGCCGGCCCCGGCGATCCGGAGTTGTTGACCCTCAAGGCGCTCCGCGCCCTGCAGGATGCGGACGTCATTCTGCACGACCGCTTGGTAGCGGATGGCATTCTGGACTTCGCGCGGCGCGATGCGGCCAAGGTTTGCGTCGGCAAATCCGCCGGCGGCGTCAGCACCACCCAACGCGAGATCAACGATTTGCTCATCCGCTATGCGACCGAGGGCAAGCGCGTGGTGCGGCTGAAAGGGGGCGATCCTTTCATTTTCGGGCGCGGCGGCGAAGAATTGGAGGCGCTGGCGCAGGCCGGCATCAACTTTTCGGTGGTCCCCGGCATCACTGCCGCATCGGGATGCGCCGCCTATGCCGGCATTCCTCTGACCCATCGCGAATATGCCCATAGCGTGACTTTCGTTACCGGCCACGGTGGCCGCAACGGCACCGAGCCTGATTGGCGTGGCTTGGCGCTGCCGGGAGCCACCGCCGTGTTCTACATGGGGCTGGCGCGATTGGATCACATCGTCGGCAAGCTGCTGGAACACGGTGCGGGTGCCGCGCGACCCGCCGCCATCGTTGCCCAGGGTACGCTGCCCGATCAGGACGTCATCGTGGCGACCCTGGGGACGCTCCTCGAGGCCGCGTCCGCCGCCGCACTCGAATCGCCCGCGCTGCTCGTGGTCGGGGACGTCGTCGCGCTGCGCTCGAAACTTGGGTGGTTCGGCACGGTGGCCCGTGCGGACCTGTCCCAATCAGCCTAGGCGCGCGGCGCCGCGGGGGGTCCCCAAGCCGATCGCCTCGGCAAAGCCTTTTTCCTCGACCCATGCCGCGTTGAACAATCGCGATTGGTACTTCGCACCGCCGTCGCACAGAATCGTCACGATGGTATGGCCGGGGCCCAGTTGCTTCGCCACTTTGACGGCGGCGGCCACGTTGATGCCGGCCGTGCTGCCGAGCAGCAGTCCCTCTTCGCGCAGCAGCCGGTACACGTAGTGCATGGTTTCCGCATCCGCGATGCGCAGCGCATCGTCCACCGGCGCGCCCTGCAGATTAGCCGTAATGCGCCCCGTGCCGATGCCTTCCGTGATCGAGGAACCCCCGTCGGACTTCAGCTCTCCGTCCTTGAAGTAGTGGTACAGGGCGCTGCCCGGCGGATCGACCAGCACGATGCGGATCGCGGCGGACTTGGATTTCAAAAAAGCGCCCACTCCGGCCAACGTCCCGCCGGTTCCGGTGGAAGCGCAAAACGCATCGATCTTGCCGTCGGAATCGCGCCAAATCTCCGGGCCGGTCGATTCGAAATGCGCCGTCCGATTGGCGGTGTTGTCGAACTGATTGGCCCACACCGCGCCAGGCAACTCCTCGGCCAAGCGCCCCGCCACCTTCTGATATTGGTTGGGATTGCTGTACGGCACCGCCGGCACCTTACGCAGTTCCGCTCCCAAGGCCTCGATGATCTGGTACTTCTCCGCCGCCTGGTTGTCGGGCATGACGATGACGCATTTGTAGCCGCGCGCGTTGCATACGTGGGCAATGCCGATTCCGGTATTTCCGGCGGTCCCTTCGACCACGGTTCCCCCCGGCCGCAGAACGCCGCGCCGTTCGGCATCCAGCACGATCCACTTGGCCGCGCGATCTTTCACGGAACCGCCGGGGTTCATGAATTCGGCCTTACCCAGGATGTCGCAGCCGGTCTCCTCGCTGAAAGCACGCAGCCGAATCAATGGTGTATTGCCGATCGCACCTGTGAAACCATCGCTCACATTCATCGAAAATTCTCCGCGCCAAACATCGGCCCCCGGGGGCCCCCGGAATTCACGGCGCATTGTGACCGCATCCCGTCCGGCGGTCCATTTGGCGGCGGCCAGCCTCGCAAGCTAGGCGCCAGGGCTCGGCGCGTCGATCGGGTAAAGGTTAGGCAGCCACCGGTCCAGGACCTCGGCCGGGAATCCAAGACTGACCGGCGCTCGGGGGCCGGTTGTGACGAGTAAGCCTCGATCGAGAAGAGTCGACAGCGTTTCACGTGCTCGCCGTTCTTCGTATCCAGTGATGTCCCGAGCTTGTCCGCGCTGAAAGCTGCCGCGATAGAATGCTTCTCTCAGCATTTCAAACGAGCCCTTTGGAAGCCGCTTGGCCACAACTTCGTCGGTAATGTAAATCTCCATCCGACGGAGGATTTCTCGTGGCTGCAGTAATTTGTTCATGAAATCGATCTGGTCGATGGAAACGGTGAGGAAAAAGACGCAGAAGGCTTTGAGTTCCTCCAGAGACAGGGCACCGCGGCCATCAAGGGAATTACGCTTGGGCAGATCTGCGGCCGCTAAGCGCGTTTTGTACCTAACGGCGTTGCGGGCAAGTCCGCGTGAGACCGACCACAGACTGTGGCCGCCAAGCAATCTGAGAAACATCGCATGCGACATCAACCGCGCCACGCGGCCGTTGCCGTCCGCGAATGGGTGTATCCAGGCAAACCGATGATGCGCGGCGGCCACCGACATCAGTTGCCGGGGTTTGGAAAGGCGATCGGTCCGGTAAGCTTCGGTGAAGCGCCGCATAAATTCGGGAACAGCCGCATGATTGGGCGGATCGTGAAGCCCTACGTCAACATGACCCGTTCGATATTCCCCAGGTACGACGATAACTTCTCGTTCGGTATCGATCGTGCGCATAACCAGCATCTCTGCGGGCAGTCGACTACAAAATTCTCGGTGAAGCCACCTGACGTATTCATCACTGGCGGGCCATAACTCCTGCGGATCCTTACCCGCATCGATCAATTCCTGCACATGAATATGAGCAAGTGCCTCGTGTTGAAGCGACCTTTGTTTGTCGTCTCTTGCAAGATCGTTTTGCAGGGCCCTTTCAATTTCTATCGGAGTGGTTTGGGACCCCTCGATGAAGTTGGAGTAGTAGCAATTCATGGAACGAACGAGCCGCCCGAGTTCCCTTTGTATTTCAGGCGGAAGGGACGCGGCCAAACTAGAACTTCGATGATTGAGGTCAAAAATGAGGTCATCCAGGATTGGATCGCTCTCGGGAATCAGCATTGGCTCCATTGCAGAGACGTGTTTCACAGTGCCTGATATTATGCCGATTTAAGTGTTTGATTAATAGAAATATAATCGTATTTTCGATATTCCTATGTGCCGCATCTTTTGCCGGTTTCGGCAGTTAACCCCATTCGCAATGTAAACAATGGCTTGGGTTCGACGGGCCGGACGGCCCGGCCGATTGCGGGCGCAGCGATCTCAAACGAGCCACAGCCCATCGGGGAGCCCGCCGTCGGAGTAGAGTTTTGAAAAGAATCCCCGGACTTGCCGGGGAATTCGAGGGGAACAGGTGCGGAGTAAAAACTCGACACGTCCGTGATTGGAGGATACGAGGCACATACGGTGCCTGACGTTCGACCTTCTATCAGTTGTTGCGCCTGAGTAACGCCTAGAAGCGACTGCGTTACATCATTGAGGGGGAGATTACCAGCTAACATCGTAAAATCCAATGGTTAGCGCACAAAATGAGCACTTTGTCATGCGCCGTCAAAGCCCCGTCCAGGTTGTGACTTCGGCACAACAAGAGGGGATGGCATTCGCGTGAGGGTCGCGTGAGCGGCCGGGGCGACCCGGCCGGGGCGTGCAATTCGGACCCAGGCGACCTCGCGTTTGCTTTTCTGAGCGGCTTACGCCAGATTTCGCCCTTCCCTCGCCGGCCCCCGAAGGCCTGAGGTTGCTGCGGAGAATTGCGATGAAGTACTTGCACACCATGGTCCGGGTCACGAATATCGAGCAGTCGCTGCACTTCTACCGGGACGCGCTCGGGCTTGCCGAACTCTCGCGGCGGGACTTCCCGCAAGGGCGCTACACGCTGGTATTTCTCGCCGCCCCCGGGGACGACCATGCTCAGGTCGAGCTCACCTATAACTGGGATCCTGAAAAGCTGGACGGCGGCCGCAACTTTGGGCATCTGGCCTATGCCGTCGAGGATATCTATGCGACCTGCAAACGCCTTCAGGATCACGGGGTGATCATCAATCGACCGCCGCGTGACGGGCACATGGCCTTCGTGCGGTCCCCCGACAACATATCGATCGAATTGCTGCAGCACGGTGAGGCTCTCCCCCCGGCCGAGCCGTGGAAGTCGATGCCCAATACCGGCGTCTGGTAACCGCGGCCGCTCGGCCGCGGCATGCCGCGACTCAGAACATTTCTGAGGCGTCGGGTTCCTTGACGTCAACCTTGCTGCGGGAGGCGATGTAGTCGCCCGTAATCATTTCTTCGTACGCCTGTCCCGGGCCGACCATCGGGTAAACGCCCGCATCCTGGTCGATCATTACTTCGAGGAAGGCCGGGCCTGCGAATCGAATGAATTCCTCGATGACGCGCGGGACGTCGGCCTTTTTGTCGAGGCGCACCGCGTATTTGAAGCCGTCGGCCTGCGCGGCCTTGACGAAATCCTTGGTATGCAAGCTCTTGTCGCTGCCGCTCAAGCGGCCCTTGTGAAACAGCTTTTGCCATTGTTTCACCATGCCGTCGCCGCAGTTGTTGAGCACGATGACCTTGATCGGCAGGTCATAAGTCGTGACGGTCTCCAACTCGCCGATGTTCATACGAATGCTGCCGTCGCCGTCGAGATCGATAACCAGACGGTTGCGCTGCGCAAATTGGGCGCCCACCGCAGCCGGCAGACCAAACCCCATGGTGCCCATGCTGCCCGATGTCAACCATAGCCGCGGGCTGCGAAAATCGAAGTATTGAGCCGCCCACATTTGGTGCTGGCCCACGCCGGTGGCGATGATGGCCTCGCCCTGGGTCAGGCGGTTGATCTCTTCGATGACGTAGTAAGGCTGAATGGTCTCGCTGGCGCGGTCGTAATTCATTGCGTACTTCGATCGAAGTGCATCGCAGTGCCGATGCCATTCGGACCAATCGGGCTTGAAGCCCTGGCGTTTGCCATAATCGAGCAACGTCTGCAGGGCGTCGGACATCAGCCCCACATGGCTCCAATCGACGCGCTTCACTTTGTTGATCTCCGACGCGTCGATGTCCAGGTGGGCGATGAATTTCGCCTTGCCCGCGAACTTACCCGGGTTGCCCGCGACCCGATCGTCGAAGCGGGCCCCCAACGCCACCAGCAAGTCGCAGTCGTCCACGGCGTAATTCGCGAAGGCGGCCCCGTGCATTCCCAGCATGCGCATGGACAACGCATGCTGGGTATCGATCGCACCGATTCCCATCAGGGTGGTAACCACGGGAATCTGAAACTCTTTCGCGAATTCTCGCAAACCATGGGAGGCGCTGGCATTGACCACCCCGCCCCCGGCGTAGATGAGGGGGCGCTTGGCGGCGCTCAATCCGTCGAAGAAGGCCGCGCAGGCCGCTTCCGGCAGCTTGCTCGCTTCGAGCCGATTCATGCGTTGTCGATATCCGGGAATGGGCAGGCGGCCGGAACCGTGGAAAACACCTTTCCAATTTTGCACGTCCTTGGGCACATCCAGTACCACAGGCCCGGGCCTCCCGGTGCGCGCGATTTCAAAGGCGGTGCGTACGGTCGCCTCCAATTTGGTCGGGTCGGTTATGAGAAAGACATGCTTCGCCACCGCCCCCATGATGCTCGGGACGGGCGCTTCCTGGAACGCATCCGTGCCGATGGCCGTGGTGGGGACCTGGCCGCAAATCACCACGATCGGCACTGAATCGGCCAAGCTGTCGCGAACCGGCGTGAGGGTGTTGGTAGCTCCGGGCCCGGAGGTCACCAAGGCGACCCCCACCCGGCCGCTCGCGCGGGCAAAACCGGCGGCCATGAACCCGGCCCCCTGCTCGTTGGCCGGAACGATCAGCGGCATCGACGAGTCGTGTTCCTGGTTATAGCGGAATACCGCGTCGTAAATCGGCAGAATCGCACCGCCGCTATAGCCGAAAATCGTGTCCACGCCCTCGTCCGCGAGGACTTGAACGAGCATATCGGCACCCGTCATGCTGGCGCCGGCCAGCGGATGAGTTCCTTGATTCAGCATGTCGTAGCGGTCTTTCACCTCCAAAGACTAGCAGTTCTCGCCCTGGCGCCCAAGTGCCGCCCTCCCGTATCCTCTCCGCCCCATGCGACACCTCATTGCCATACTCCTGCAAAACGAAGCCGGCGCGCTCACGCGGGTCACCGGCCTGATCTCCACCCGCGGCTACAACATCGAGTCCCTCTCGGTCGCGCCCACCAACGACCCAACCGTCTCCCGGGTCACGCTGGTCACCATCGGGTCGGACCATGTCATTGCGCAAATCAACGCTCAGCTGCTGAAGCTGGTGGACGTGGTAGCGGTCGAGGACATGACCAGCGGAGATCACCTCGCCCGCGAACTGCTGCTCATCAAGCTGCAGATTGCGTCTGAACACGTGGAGGCGGTCAACACACTGCTGCGCAGAGTCGGGGGAAAAGTTCTATCCGCCAAGCCATCGAGCTACATCGTGGAACTCACCAGCACCGAGGCCGAAATCAGCGAATTCATCGCCAATGCGGGCTCGTTCGGCGAGATCGTCGAGGTGGTTCGCAGCGGCGTGTTGGGGATTTCACGCGCAAATCCACGTTTGCATCTCGTCAAGTAGACGTCGCGATGAGGGCGTCGGCGTGGAATTTCGGATCAATAACCTTCAGGAAAAGTTTACGTCATGGCAGAAATCGAAGTTAAACCGGAGCACGCAGCGGATCCCTATACACGCGGCGTCGGGATTCTGGTGGGAGTGGTCGGCATCCTCTTGTCCGTGGTCACGATCGCATCGCATCGAGCGCACACCAACGCCGTCATCACACGGACCGAATCGAACGATCAATGGGCATTTTATCAAGCCAAGAAAATCCGCGAGAACACCACCGACGTGGCGCTGACATTGCTGCGGATCCTGGAGCCCGATGCCGCCAAGGCCGAGGCGACGACGCACAAGCTGGAATCGGCGCGCGACAAGTATTCCGATGATGCCAAGGAAATCATGAAGGAAGCGCAGGCCAAGGACGCGGAACAGAAAATCGAGGAGCGTCGTGCCCTGCGCTTCGATATCGGCGAGGGTTTGCTCGAACTCGGTCTGGTCTTGTGTTCCTTATATTTCTTGGCGCGCAAGACGTTTTTTCCGGCGTTCGGCATCATCGCCGGGGTCGCCGGAACCGCCATGGGGATTTGGGGCTGGATGCTTTGAGGCGATCGATGGGATCTGCCCGCATCGCCCGCGCGTCAATTCTCGCGGTTCTGGTAGCGGGGGTGACGGCGGCGCGAGCGGCGGAAGCACCCGCACCGCCTCGAGTCGAAGCCCGATCGGCCGACGTGTTGGCGGTGGGCATCCTGCATTCCGACCGCATGTCCATCCATTTGAGCCGTTTGATCGATAATTCGCCCATACGCGATGCGGTGCTCACCGTCATGGTGCGCGGTGCGGTGCATCCGACCGTGGCGGAGGCGGACGGCAGTTATACGCTGCAAGACAAGGATCTCGCCCTGCCGGGAGCCGCGTCGATCGAATTTCGGATCGTCCAGGGAACGGTCCGGGAGCATCTCAAAGGCACACTTCTGGTCGCGGATGGCGCATCCAAGCCAGAGGAGAAGAACAGCGCGCGGCAGCTTTGGTGGTGGGTGCTCAACTTTGCAGTGTGTATCGGGTTCCTGTGGCTGTGGTCTCGCCGCCGCCGCGCCACCCCCCAAGACTAAGACTAAGTCGGCCCGAAGGGCGAGGCGCGCAGCACCGAGTACTAGTCGGCCGTCCGGCTAGAAACTCTGGAACGTCTGCACCAGAAATTGAAATTTCTGAATGCCGGCGATGTTGTTCAGCGGAAAAGCAAGATCCACATGCAAAACATTGCCCAGCCCCGTGCGCGTATTGCCGAGGCGCAATCCGAACCCCACGTCGCGCAGTAGCCCCGGATCGCTGTTGCCGATGATGCCGCTGCCCCAAGTACGTCCCACGTCGGCGAAAATGGCCGCACCGACGCGCGCCAGGCGAAATGGATACCAGTCCGTGAAGAAGCGCTGCTCGACGGTCAGCAGAGAACGCGCGGTGCCCGATTCGTAGCGCAGCGGATAGCCGCGAAGGCCGTTGTCACCTCCCAGCAGCAGCTGCAGGTCAGGATCCAAAGAATGCGTGACCGTACCCGAGAGGGCGGCGTACAGCAGACAGTCCACACGCCATCGCCAGTAATACCGCGCCCCGGCGTCGGCGACCAGGTTGCGGGCACGGCTCTCCTCGATGCGCGTCGAGAACGTGCCGTTCAGAAAAATCTGCTGCTCCGCCGGTAAATCGAAGCCCGTGACGGCCGCCGCGGCCACCATCAGCGCATTGCGATCAGCGCCGAACACGCCTTGCGACAAGCCCACCGAGCCCCTGACTTGGGTGCCGAAATACACATCTTCGGTCCGCCCGATTTCATTCTCGTCGCCGACTTTCTTGTAGTTGTCTTCGAGCATATCGAAGCCCACGAAGGGATACGACAGCGTTCGGTCGCTCGGCAGCTGTTTCGCCGGCCTCGCGGTGTACGGCGCCGGCACGAATATATTTCGATCGTAGCGCATGCCGAACAGCAGCCGGCGGGTCCAGCCGTCGGACAAGCCGCCCGAGAGGCCGCCGCTCAACTCGTAGGTTTCCTGGTCATCGTTGAACTGGTCGACGATCTTTCCGCGGTTGTAGCGAGACACGGTTCTGTCGAAGGCCGCGGCGGCGGCGTTCACGCTGTGCGGCGCATCGAGCGAGTAGAACGGTTCCGCGACTTGCAGGGAACGCGTCCTGCCGTCGCTCGAATTCACATGCTGAGCCGCCGCGGTCCAGTGCGACCCGAACACGTTCGGGTCCGCCCATGCGACCGTGTTGCTGGTGCGGTCGACGGAACTGCCCCGTGAAATCTGCACCATCTTCCCCCAGCCGAGAAAGTTGCTGTCGAGCAGCTTGAAGTCAGTGGCGTTGCTGCCGCCGGCGCGCCCGAATGAAATACCGGGGCTCAATGTCCAGACATCGTTGGTAATCACTCGGATATCAACCTGTCCATCGGCGTAATGCACGGGCACGACGTGCGCATCGTATACATAGGAAAGCTGGCGCAATGCGCGTTCGGTTTCCGCCAACACGCGCGCGCTGTATTTGTCGCCGGCAGCGAAGAGAAGCTGTGCGCGGATGGTGGAGCGTTTGGTGCGCAGGTGAAGATGATTCGCGAGCCGAAACACGCCGGACGCCTCGCGCGGATCCTTTTCGTCGAAAATATTGCGGATATCGATGTCGATGGTGCCGATGACCGCGCCGGCTGCCTCCAGCACGGCATCGCCCGGCACGTCCGCGGGACGCGGTTCCTCTATTCGAGTGTGCTCGCGGTCGGTAAGCTTCGCGGCAAGAGCCGGCGAGGCGACGGCGGCAAATACCGTCAGCGTGAGCAGACGGTACGCGAGCCGCAAATCTCTACAATGCCGCGTTATCGCTTTCGCCGGTGCGAATTCGCAGTACGCGCAGAATGTCGGTAACGAATATTTTCCCGTCGCCGACTTTGCCGGTCTTGGAAGCTCCCACGATGGCTTCCATCACTTGCTCCACCAGCTCGTTCTTGACCGCCACTTCGATGCGCGTCTTCGGTACGAAATCGACGACATATTCCGCCCCGCGATACAGTTCGGTGTGGCCGCGTTGACGGCCGAACCCTTTGACCTCGGTAACCGTCATCCCCGACACCCCAATCTCCGAGAGCGCGGCTCGTACGTCGTCCAGCTTGAAGGGCTTGATAATGGCAGTGATCAATTTCATTCGAGGCTCCGCTGAACGTTGGCCCGTCAATCCTATTACTATTCTACGCAACCGGCACGAACATGTGGGGTCCGGTGCGGCCTCCCCCCCGGGCTCGCCATCATACCCGCGCCTGGCGCTGTTAAGATGCCGCTTTGTCCGTCTCGAGGAAGCTCATGACCTCCACGATTGTCATCATAGGCGGTGGCCAAGCGGGAGCGCAGGCCATCGATACCCTGCGGCGCGAAGGTTTCGACGGCCGCCTCGTTCTGGTGAGCGACGAGCCGGTGCTGCCGTATCAGCGGCCGCCGCTGTCGAAGAAGTTCCTGAGCGGCGAGCTGGCGGCCGATCGATTGCCGTTCCGACACCAGTCATTCTACGACGACCATCGGATCGAACTGAAGCTGGGGATTCGGGCGACTCGCCTCGATCCGGCGGCCCGCCGGGTCAGCCTGTCGACCGGCGAGGACGTCGTATACGACCGGCTGCTCCTGTGTCTCGGCGCCGTATCGCGGCAATTGACCTGTCCCGGCGCTGATTTGCCTGGAGTCCATTACCTGCGCCGTATTGCCGACGTGCCCAAGATCCAGGAAGGCCTCAAGCCCGGAGCGCGCGCGGTCATCATTGGCGGGGGCTATATCGGCCTCGAAACCGCCGCCACGGCCCGCAAGATGGGCTGCGCGGTCACCGTCTTGGAAATGGCCGATCGGCTGATGAATCGGGTGGTTGCATCGAACGTGTCGGAATATTTCGCGCATGAGCACCGCACCCAGGGGATCAAGATCATCTGTAATACGCGGGTCGTGCGCTTGGAGGGTGAGTCCAGAACGGAACGCGTCGTGTGCGCCGATGGCAGCTCCCACGAGGCGGATATACTGGTGGTCGGGGTGGGTGCGACCGCCAATATGCAGCTCGCCGCCGACGCCGGCCTACATTGCGAAAACGGCATCGTGGTCGACGAGTACTGCCGGACCAGCGATCCGGCCATTTACGCTGCCGGAGACTGTACCTATCACCCGTCCATCCGGTTCGCCATGCGGGTGCGCCTCGAGTCGGTCGACAACGCCTTCGAGCAGGCAAAAACGGCGGCGCTCAACATTCTCGGGCGGCCGACGGTCCATGACCGCGTGCCCTGGTTCTGGTCGGATCAATTTGACAATAAATTGCTCATCGTGGGGCTCTCGCAGGGTCACGACCAACAGGTCACGCGCGGCGATCCCGCCACCCGCACCTTTACCGTGTGCTACCTGAAGGGTGGCGAGCTACTGGCCGTGGAAGCCGTCAATCACTCGAAAGACTACATGGCGGCGCGCAAGCTCATCGCCGCACGCGCATGCCCTGATATCGACAAGCTGGCCGATCCGCTGGTGGCATTGAAAGACTCGGTGTAGCCGGGCCCCCGCTGCGCGGCAGCTTCGCGCGACCGCTTCGGGGGACCGCTTCGGGGAACCGCCGCGCTGTTCGGGATCCGCCGTGGCTCAGGCGAAGACGATCAACAGGTCCTTGGCGTCGACCTGCAAACCGGGCTTCACCAGAATTTCCTCGACCACACCATCGCGCTCGGCGCGTACCGTGGTCTCCATTTTCATGGCCTCGAGGGTCAGGAGCACGTCGCCCCGGCTCAGTTTTTGACCGGCGTGCACCGGCACGGTAGCGATGGTACCTGGCATGGGCGCACCCACGTGGTTCGCGTTTCGGTCTTCCGCTTTTCGTCGCGGCGGCCGTTTGGCGACCTGGCTACGGTCCGCTACCCGAACGGGGCGCGGCTGTCCGTTCAGCTCGAAAAACACCGTACGGGTGCCATCTTCGTGGGCATCGCTGGTCGTGACGTATCGGACGATCAGCGTCTTGCCGCGCTCCAGATCGATGTTGATTTCCTGACCCGGCTGCATGCCATAGAAAAACACGGCCGTTGGCAGCGTACTCACATCGCCGAAGGTCGCACGGTCCGCAGCGTATCCCGCGAACACTTTCGGATACATGAGGTACGAAGCGAGTTCGAATTCGGTGATGGCTCGCCCAACCTTGGCCTCGGCGGCGGCGCGTTCAGCCTCGAGATCCGCCGGCGGCAGCAAGTCACCCGGTCGCGCAGTGACTGGCTGCTGGTCCCCGAGGATCTTCTTCTGCAAGGCTGGGGGAAAGCCGCCGAGCGGCTGGCCGAGATCTCCTCGAAACAGCTGCACCACCGAGTCGGGAAACGCGATCTCGATGTCGGGATCGAGCACCGCTTGCCGCGTCAGGCCGCTGGTGACCATGGTGATGGCCATGTCGCCGACCACTTTCGAGGTGGGCGTGACCTTGACGATGTCGCCGAACATCTCGTTCACTTGCACATAGGCGTTCGCCACCTCGGGCCAGCGAAGTTCGTCGAGCCCCGATGCTCTCGCCTGTTCCCGCAGATTGGTGTACTGACCACCCGGCATGCCGTGCACGTATACCTCCGACGCACCCGCCCGTATATCGCTTTCGAACGCGACGTAGCCGCGCCGGACTTGTTCCCAGTACACCGAGATCGAACGCAGCTTTTCGGGATCCAGCAGCGAATCGCGCGGGCCGAAGCGCAAGGCCTCGACGATCGATCCTAAATTCGGCTGCGAGGTCAGCCCCGACAGCGCGTCGATGGCGCCGTCGACCGCATCCGCTCCCGCTTCGATGGCGCAGAGCACGCTTGCCGCTGCGATGCCGCTGGTATCGTGGGTATGAAAGTGAATCGGCAATCCCACTTCGTCCTTGAGCGCCTTGACCAGCGCAAAGGCGGCCCGCGGTTGGCACAACCCGGCCATGTCCTTGATGGCGATTGCATGTGCGCCCATGGCTTGCAGTTCTTTCGCTAGTTTCACGTAATACTTCAGATCGTACTTCGTCTCGCGCGGATTCGATAAATTGCCCGTGTAGCAAATGGCCGCTTCGCAAAAGCGATCCGCCCGCCTGACCGCTTCCATTGCCACCTTCATGTTGTCGACCCAGTTGAGGCAATCGAAGACGCGAAACACGTCGATGCCGGCATCGCTCGCACGTTCGACGAAATGCCGCACCACATTGTCGGGATAATTCGTGTACCCGACGGCATTGGCGGAACGAAACAGCATCTGCAAGAGAAGATTCGGCATGGCCTCGCGGAACGCCGCCAAGCGCGCCCAGGGGTCCTCCTTGAGAAAGCGCATGGCTACATCGAAGGTGGCACCGCCCCAACATTCCACCGAGAACAACTGCGGCAACAGCGCTGCGTAGTACGGCGCAATCAGCTGGAGATCGTGCGTTCTGAAGCGCGTCGCCAGCAACGATTGATGCGCGTCGCGCATGCTGGTGTCGGTGATCAGCACGCGCGTCTGCGCAAGCATCCACGCGGCAAACCTGTCCGGACCGAGTTCGTCCAGTTTCTGCTTCGTGCCCGGCGCGGGCGCCGCGGGCAGCACGGTGCGCGGCGGGCGCGGGAACACAGGAGCAGCCGGCGCCGCCCTTCCCTTCACCTCGGAGTTGCCGTTGACGATGACATCGCCGATGAATCCCAAAAGCCTGGTCGCGCGATCACGCTTGCGCGGAATGTCGAACAGTTCCGGCGTCTGGTCGATGAATTTGGTGGTGTAGTCCGCGTTGGCGAAGCGCGGATGCATGATGAGCTGGTCGAGGAAGCGCAAGTTGGTCACCACCCCTCGGATTCGAAACTCCCACAAGGCGCGGTGCATGCGGGCGATGGTTTCTTCCGGCGTGGGCGACCAGGCGGTCACCTTCACCAACAACGAGTCGTAAAAGCGGGTAATGATGGCGCCGGCATAGGCCGTGCCGGCATCCAGCCGGATCCCGAAGCCGGCCGGGCTTCGGTACGCGGTGATCACGCCATAGTCGGGCACGAAATTGTTTTCCGGGTCCTCGGTGGTGACCCGGCACTGCAAGGCGTGTGCGCTGACGTGGATGTCTTCCTGCAGCGGCACTCCGCTTTCGGGCGTACCGATACGCGCGCCCGCAGCAATTCGGATCTGCGCCTTGACCAGGTCCACGCCGGTGATGCACTCCGTGACCGTATGCTCGACCTGGATCCGCGGATTGACCTCGATGAAATAAAATTTTCCCGTATCCGCATCCTGCAGGAATTCCACGGTACCGGCCGCACGATAGCCCACAGCTCGACCGATCTTGAGAGCCGCCTCGCACAGATCGTGGCGCTGTGCGGCGGTCAGGAACGCCGCGGGCGCACGCTCCACGACCTTTTGATTGCGCCGCTGCACCGAACAATCCCGTTCGTATAGGTGGACGAGATTGCCGTGCGAGTCGCCCAGGATCTGGACTTCCACGTGGCGAGCGCGCCGTATCAATTTTTCGAGATACACCTCGTCCTTGCCGAAAGCTGCCTTGGCCTCGCGCCTGGCGGCAGCCACCGTCTCGATGAGTTCACGGTCATCCTCGACGACGCGCATGCCGCGCCCGCCGCCGCCCCAACTCGCCTTGAGCATGACCGGAAATCCGACGCGCTGCGCCATTGCCCTGACCTGGACGTCGTCGGCGGGCAAGGGCGGGGTAGCCGGCATCACGGGAACGCCCGCCGCGGCGGCCAGATTGCGCGCTTCGACCTTATTGCCCAGACGCCGCATCGTGTCGGGCAGCGGGCCGACGAAAATGATGTTCGCGGCCGCGCAGGCTTCGGCGAATTCGGGACTCTCGGACAAGAATCCGTAGCCGGGATGAATGGCGTCGACGCGGGCTTCGGTGGCGACGCGAATGATGTCGGCGATGTCGAGATAGGCCTCAACCGGCCCCTTGCCATCGCCGACCAGGTAGCTCTCGTCCGCCTTGGTCCTGTGCAGCGAGAAACGATCTTCCCGCGAATGGATGGCCACGGTCCGAAGACCGAGTTCGGCCGCAGCGCGCATCACGCGAATGGCAATCTCGCCGCGATTTGCAATGAGCAGGCTTTTGATCGAGCCCAACGACGGGAATGGATTCATCTGGGAATGATGATAGCCTTGTGACGATCCACGGGCCAGAGGAACGAAACAACGAATGTTCGGTTTAGCACTGCACGGCGGCGCGGGTACCCTGCCGCGATCGGAAATGGGCGGCGAACACGAAGCACGCTACCGGGCGGGCCTGAGCGCCGCTCTGCAGGCCGGCTACGCGGTACTCGAAGCGGGCGGTACGAGTCTCGATGCGGTGACCGGCGCCATCATGCTGCTCGAAGATAATCCATTGTTCAACGCGGGCCGCGGCGCCGTGTTCACGCTCGATGGACGCAACGAACTCGACGCATCCATCATGGACGGAACCACCTTGGGGGCGGGAGCGGTATGCGGTCTGACCCGTATCAAGAATCCCATCGCACTGGCCCGCACCGTCATGGAGCAATCCGACTACGTGCTGTTGAGCGGCACCGGTGCGGAGGCTTTTGCCGTCAGCCACGGCTTTGAATTCGTACCCGAGGGGTATTTTTTTACCCCCGCACGATGGCAGCAGCTCGAGCGAATCCGCAGCGGGGATACCAGCCTTTCGGCCTTGACCATTTCACACGTGGGCACCGTCGGTGCCGTGGCGCTCGACGCGCGCGGCCGCTTGGCCGCCGGCACGTCCACCGGCGGTATGACGGGTAAGCGCTATGGCCGCATCGGAGACTCGCCCATCATCGGTGCGGGCACCTACGCGGACGACCGCTCGTGTGCGGTGTCGGCGACGGGACATGGCGAAATATTCATTCGCGCCGCGGTGGCGCACGACATCAGCGCCCGCATGCGCTACGGCGGGCGCGATCTCGCCACGGCGGTGCGCGAAGTGGTGCTCGAGGAACTTCGCGCTCTGCGAGGAGAAGGGGGCGTCGTCGCGATCGACCGCACCGGTGAAATTGCGATGGAATTCAACTCGGAGGGAATGTTCCGCGCCTGCCGCCGAGCCGGCGCAGAACCGGAGATACACATTTACCGCCCGGATTGATGCTGCCGGGCCGATTGACGCACGCCGAGGCGCTTTTCGAAACGACCCGTACGCAGCGTCTGGTACTCGGCCTCCAGAACCACGACCCGATTGCGGCCCTGTTCCTTCGCGCTGTAAAGCGCCTCGTCGGCGAGCTGGATGAAACCATCAGGCGAGCGGTTTGCGCCCGGCAGAACGTTGGCGGCACCAATGCTCACCGTGAGCCGGCTCGCCACCCGCGACGCCTCGTGGGGAATGTTGAGTTCGGCAATCGATCGTTGTATTCGCGTCGACATCTCGGCTACGTACTCGCGGCTGGCCCCGTACAGGACGAGTGCGAATTCCTCCCCGCCATAGCGGGCGACGAAATCCAGCGGCCGACGGGCGCACTGACTCAAGGATACGGCGACGGCGCGCAGACACTCATCGCCCGCCTGATGCCCGTAACGGTCGTTGTAATCCTTGAAGCAATCGATATCCACCAGCAGCATCGCCACCCGTTGGCTCTCATTGACCGCCTGATGCCAGCTGCGCCGAATGTGCTGGTCGAACATGCGGCGGTTCCGTATGCCCGTCAGCCCATCCCGGGCCACCATTTCGCGCAGCATTCCAGCCTCGAGAAAGCGCATGCGGCTGGTCTTTTCATGCATATAAACCACTGAGGCGCAGAATATATTCGCAACCAAGATGGCGATCGCGTCGAATCCGAAGTCGCGGCTCGGCAACTGCAAGGCCATGCCGCCGGCCAGGTAAACGAGCAGCACGAAGACATTGGATGCAAGCGCACGATAGAACCCGAGCCCCCCCATGAAATAAATGAATATCGAAGTCAACAACAAGGAGGGAAACAGCAAGGAAACCCCGCCGAGCGACGCTATGAGTTGAATCGCCACCACGCTGGTGCCGAAGGCGGTGGCCGCCGCCCAAGCCAGCGGCGGGTAGAAGCGGTGACGCTGTGCCGAGAAGCTCGCTGCCAGGGCAACCAGCAAGATGGGGACCATTGCCAACATATGGATCATGCTGGGAATGCGATTGAGCGCAGGTCCGAGGGCCATCGCTTCCACCGCCGCAAACGAGAGGGTGATGGTGATCGCGAGGCAGAGATTGATACGCACGTGGTGCAGGTTTTCATCGAGGTGGCAGTGACGAAATTCACCTTCGAGTTCCGCGTCGAACGTGAGCCACGGAAAGCCCGCGCGCATCTGCCGCGAGTGCGGTGAGTCGGGCAGGTCTTCGGCGGTCCATTGATGGGCGGTGTACATCGCCTATACCGTACGCAGCCTGGGGTCCCGGCTCCATGACGCGAGGCTCACGTTTGGAAAAAAGAGGGCAGCCCGTGGTGGGCCTGTCGCATTATGTCAATCATCGTTACGGTGCGCCGCAGCACGGCGGCACGCGCCGTCATGTTCAATCGGCGAGATACTCGGCCAGATAGGTATCGAAGTCCGTCTTGTCGGTGGCTTCGATGCGTTCCTGCACCGCATGCGACTCATCGGCTGCGGCCGCGAATTCAGCCAATTGGCGCTCGTTCGGAGGATAGAGGCCCAGAAAATAGTCCTTGTGTACCTTGGACATACGCAGCGCGAGTTCGAGGAATGTTTCGCCGCTCTGGCGCATTTCATTGAGCAGACGCGCCGACGGGGTACGCTCGACATCGTCGAGTTTCGCGCGCTGCTGTTCCAACGCCGCGGTGTAGGGACGAGCGGCCTCGCCGTGATCGAGCATCTCGCTCAAGCCCTGCATCGAATCGAGCAGCTCGCGCGCCCAGTCCTTCATCGGGAAGCTGCGGCCCTCGCGATTCAGCGTAAGTCCGGGCTCGCGGCCGTGGCGTGCGACCTTGAGGTGATTGGCATCGAGCGCTTCTTGCTCGGCGCGTCCTATGGGTTCGCTCTCCCGCAGCAGGCAAAGCGCCAGAAATGCCTCGAGAAAGCGCAGCTTGTTCTGATTGACACCCACGGGGTCGAAGGCGCTCACGTCCAAAGCTCGAACTTCGACGTATTCCACGCCGGCCCGCTGCAGCGCCTTCGTGGGCCGCTCACCCGATCGAGCGATGCGTTTGGGCCGAATGTAGCTGTAGTACTCGTTCTCGATCTGCAGGACGTTGGCATTGAGCTGCAGATATTGGCCGTCCACCTTCACGCCGATTTTTTCGTACGGAGGGTAGGGCGTACTGATGGCGCGCGACAGATCGCGAACGTATTCGTCGAGGCTGTTGACCGATACGCTCACCGTCGCCTGGTTCTTGTTGCGATAGCCGATGTCGCTCATGCGCAGCGAGGTGCCGTAGGGTTCGTACACGGTGTCGCGGTCGAACGACGGCAAATTGAACTCGCGCCCGGCGAAGAAGCTCTTCGACACCGCGGGCGACGTACCGAACAGATATAAGACGAGCCATCCGTAGCGTCGATAGTTTCGCAGCACGCCGAAATATTGTTCGGAAACGAAGTCCTGGCGCGATTGAGTGGATTTGCTGACGTGCGCGAGCACATCCCACAAATCCGACGAGAACGAATAGTTGAAATGCACGCCGGATATGGCTTGCATGACGCGACCGTACCGGACGCCCAAGCCGTGGCGGTACACCGTCTTCATCCGGCCCACATTGGAGGAACCGAATTGCGCCAGGGGTATCCGTGCGTCGCTTTCGATCGCACCGGGCATGCTCGTTGCCCACAGCAGTTCGTCATCCAAGTGCCGGTAGACGAATTGGTGGATGTTGCACAGATACTGCAGCAACTCCCAACTCTCGAGGAACGGCGGTGTCACCAGTTCGATCAGCGATTCGGAAAAGTCCGTGGTGATGTTGTCGTTGGTGAGGGGCGCACCCAGTGCATGGGGATGCCGGGTCTGGACGATCTCGCCGGCGGGCGAGACGCGCAGAGATTCCTTCTCGACGCCCTTGCGGCCGCCGCGCAACACCGCTCGTTCGCCCGAGTTGATGAGCCCGGCAATCCGGCGCTCGAATTTCTTGTCGACCACGTTACGCAACACCGAACCTCAAGGGACACGCCGCCAGCTGCAGCGGGTTAGGATACTTGAACTCGAGCGCATTTTTCGGTGCGCAGCACCTGACGGCTACGGCAGCTCTGCGATCACCTCGATCTCCACCAGGAAACCCGGGTCAACCAAGCGCTGCACCTGGACCCATGAGGTCGTGGGCAGGCGCTCCCTGGCGTAATACTCGAAGCGTAAATCCGAGGCTTTCAGCAAGGCATCCATATTCGTGGTAAAGATCGTCTCCTTCACGACTTCTTCGAAGTTCGCGCCATGCGCCGCGAGCGTCCGTTGTATGTTCGAATAAGCCGCGCGCATCTGCCCCGCCATGTCCCCGGGCGCCACCAATCGCCCGTCGTGATCCGCGGCCACCGAGCCCGAAATATACAATGTCTTGTCGACCAATACCGCCTGCGAGAATCCGAAGTCCGGCTCGTAGGCGTTGAGGTGGAACACCTGCTTGACGCGCGGCGGCCGCGCCTCGGGCTCTTTATCGGGGCTGCAGGCCGAGAATCCTAGTGCAAGGATCAGCCCAGCAATCCCCCTGCTTCGCCTGCCCAATGCGATCCTCGCTTCGATTATCGTCCGCCCATGAACTCGGCCCGCGTACGCAAAGCACGCAACATCCGCGGTAGATCACGCCTCAAAGCCACGCGAACCAGCCACTGCGGAACCCAAAATCCCGGGGCGAGATCGACGGCGTATTGGGCGATGGTGTAATCGCCATCGCTTTTCAGGATCCACGAGGCCTTCAAGGTTTTCAAATCCCCCGAGACCCGCTCGATGGACACCGCAGCCGGTCTGTCATACGTTGCCCGCACCTCGTATGTGAGCTTCCTCACGTACCAAGAATAATCGAGCACGTGCCGAATCCTCTGCCACGAATCGTCCGGTGCGGTTTCCAGTACCTCGCAATCCACGAGCCCGGGCACCAATTTCAAAGCTTCGCTGCAATTCGTTATCAGGGCCCATACGGCCGCCCGGTGGGCGTGGATTCGCACCGTCGCGCTCGCCCTGCCGGACTGCTCAGCGGCATCGAGTACCACGTTGACGTCTATGTCGCCATGCTGCTCAGCCTCTTGCGCGACGCTCCCGCCGAACGAAGCGGCGGGGGCCAACAAGCAGAATGAGAGCACTAGGGAGGAACGCACGGCATAGTCTGACTCCGACCAACATTTCCCGTTCACCTGAAGCACCGCCAGGCGGTACAGGCTAATCCAATTTCGATTCCGCAGCTACGCCGGCGGGTGCGTCCATGGCTGAGCCGCCCGCCTCCACCCACGATTTGATGTTGGCCTCCAATGCATCCAGCGGGATCGCGCCGTCCTTGAGGACTTCCGAGTGAAAATCGCGCAGGTTGAAACGGGCGCCGAGAGTCTGCTGAGCAAGCGTTCGTAATCGCTGGATCTTCAGGAAGCCGACGCTGCAGGCCAGCGATTCGGCCGGTCGTGCGAGAGCCCGGTCGACTGTGTCGGCGGCCGCTGCCTCGTCGATCGACAGCTGGGCACGCAGATACTCGACTGCCTGTTGACGGGTCCATCCTTGAGCATGGAGACCCGTATCGATCACCAGTCCCGCCGCGCAATTCATCTGCGCGAGCAGTGCCCCGAATTTCTCTTCCGGGCCGCGGTACAGCCCGAGCTCGTCGCCGAGCGTTGCGGCGTACAGGCCCCATCCCTCGATGAACGCCGGCGCGCCGCCGAACCGACGAAACCGTGGTAGATCGGCTCGCTCGCGCTGCAGTTCGAGCTGGTAGTGGTGCCCGGGTACGGCCTCGCGGAGAAATTGTGACGGCACCAGCGCGGCGGACAGCGGCGACGGCTGCGACGCGGGGTTGACGTAAAGGACGGCGGCAATCATGCCGTTTGGAGCTCGGGGTCGATAGGACAGCGCCGGCGCTACCGGATCGCGATAGGTCTCGACTTGGCGGATGGCGAACTCGGCGCGCGGAAAGGAGGCAAACAGAGCCGGCGCGCTGCCGCCAACCTGAACCTTCATGTCCTGATACGCCTGCAACAGCTCGGCGGGCGTTTTATACGAAAATCCCGGATCGCTGCGCAGGTGCTCGAAGAAGCTCTGCAAGTTTCCCGGGAATGACGCTTCGGCCAGCAGCGCCTGAGCGCTTTGCCGCAGACGCTCGAGCTCCGCCACGCCGAGCGCATGAAGCTGTGCCGGGTTCGAGGTGCCGCCGGTCGCGCGCTTCACGAGATGCACATACCATGCGTCGCCGAGCGGCAGCGCGGACAAACCGGCGCTGCTTCGCGTGCGCGGCAGATATTCCTTTTGCATGAAATCGTGCAGCCGGCGGTATGACGGGAATATTTGCTCTTTGAGAAACGCCTCGAGCGCATCGGCCAATCGCGTTTGCCCGGGGTCCGCGACCCCTGCGGAACCGGTCCGCAGGAACTGATAGAACACGTTCGCCGGTGTGTCCTCTCCCAATGCGGCAAGCTGCGGCAGCGTCTTTTCGACCAATACGCGCGGCAGGGTGTACCCCCGGCGCATGCCGTCGCGCATGTTCGCGATTGCTTGATCCGACCAGCGCACGAAACTCATCGCCCGCCGGCGCCAGTCGTCGTAGTCCTTGGCTGTCGACAGCGCCAGCCGCTCCCCGGCGGATGCCATCAGCGCGAACCGTTCGGGCAGCGCGCCGTAGGGGTTGACCGGCATGAGTTCCGAAGGATAGGTGAAGCCTTCGATGGCCAGAGCGCGCTCCTGCCGGAAGATGTCGTACGTCAATTTCGAGTCGGAGTCGAGGGTGGCACGCGGAACGGCCAGTACCTGCGCAAGGGCGCGCTGCTCGAGCGCCAGCGAATCCGCCAAGGTCTGCGGCGCGATATTCTCAGCGGGTGTCTCACCGAACTCCATGTCGCCGGCGCCCCAGGAATACCAAGGCATCAATTCGGTTTTTTCGGTCCAATACCGTTCGACGATCTGGCCCAGCTGCTCGCTTTGCGCTCCTCGATCGGTCGTCTGATCCGGTTGCGGGGGCGGCCGTGCGCCGCACGCCTCGAGGGTCAGGACAACTCCGAATAGGGCCAAACAGCAAAAACGAATCATGATGCGATTATAGGCTGCCGGCCGGGGTCATAATTCGCAATGAAGCAATCGAAGCCAGGTCTGAGGGGAGACGCTTATGCTGGTCGGGTCAAGCGTGCGCCGCGTGGCGATCATAGGCGGCGTACGCATTCCGTTCGTACGCGGCAACGGTGCCTATGCGCAGGTGGGCAATCAGGAGATGTTGAGCGCCGCCCTGGGCGGCGTCGTCGATCGCTATGGTCTGCAAGGCCAGCGTCTGGATGAAGTGGCGGCCGGCGCCGTCATGAAGCACTCGAGCCAATGGAATCTGGCTCGCGAAGCCGTACTCGGCAGCGGGCTGGCCCCGGAAACGCCGGGGGTCGACCTGCAGCGCGCCTGCGGCACGAGTCTGGAAGCGGCCATTCTGGTCGGCAACAAAATAGCGCTGGGGCAGATCGATTGTGCCATTGCCGCCGGTGTAGAGACCGTCAGCGATCCGCCGGTAGCCTTTCCGAAGAGCTTTCAGCAGCTGCTGCTCAAGAGCTTGCGCGGCACAACGGCGTCGCAGCGGCTCGCTCCCTGGCTCGGGTTGCGTATGCAGCATCTGCGGCCCGTACTTCCGGGCATCGCCGAACCGCGAACCGGACTGTCGATGGGCGAAAGCGCGGAACTGATGGTGAAAACCTGGAGTATCAGCCGCGCGGACCAGGATCAGCTCGCCTTGGAAAGCCATCAAAAGGCGGCGGCTGCCTATGCGGCCGGTTTTTATGCGGATCTCGTACGTGGTTACCTCGGGGTGGTTCAGGACACGAATATTCGCAGCGATTCCTCCTTGGAGAAGCTGGCCAAGCTACGCCCCGTGTTCGATGCGTCAGGCGCCGGTAGTTTGACGGCGGGGAATTCGACTCCCATGACGGACGGCGCCTCTGCGGTGCTGATGTCCTCCGAGGCCTGGGCGCGAGAACGCGACCTGCCGGTACTTGCCTATCTCACCCACGGGAAAGTCGCCGCGGTGGATTTCTTCGGCAAGAAGGAAGGTCTGCTGATGGCACCCGCCTACGCCGTAGCGCGGATGCTGGCCGAGGCCAACTTGGAGCTGCGGGATTTCGATTTTTATGAGATCCACGAGGCTTTCGCGGGTCAAGTGCTGTGTACGCTGAAAGCATGGACCGATCCCGCATTCTGCCGCGATAGGCTCGGGTTGAAGGGCGTTCTCGGTGCCGTCGACCGCTCGAGGCTCAATGTAAAGGGAGGCAGTCTCGCGATCGGTCACCCGTTTGCCGCCACCGGCACGCGCATCGTCGCCACCCTCGCGAAGATTTTGGATGAATACAGGGCCAAGCGCGGCTTGATTTCGGTATGCACGGCGGGCGGCATGGGGGTCACGGCAATTCTGGAGCGCTGAGGCCCTTCCCGTGGAACGGTCCCAAGAGTCCAAGAATGTTGAGCGCTGCGGAATGGACGCGTTATCCTCTGCGCCCCATAGCGCGTCGGTTGACCCGGTCCCATCATGAAACTTCAAGATCCCACTTTGTTTCGCGAGCTCGGCTTCATCGACGGCGGCTGGGTTGCGGCCGATGGCGGCGGAACACTGCCGGTGCACAATCCGGCCACGGCTGAAAAATTGGGCTCGATCCCATTGATGGGAGAGGCGGAAACGCGCCGCGCAATCGCGGCGGCGGCGGCGGCCTTGCCGCCCTGGGCGGCGCGCACCGCCAAAGATCGATCCGTGGTGCTGCGTCGCTGGTTCGATCTCATGATGGCCAATCAGAACGACCTCGCCATCCTCATGACCGCCGAACAAGGAAAGCCGCTCGCCGAGGCCAAAGGCGAGATCGCCTACGCAGCCTCCTTCATCGAATGGTTCGCGGAGGAAGGCAAGCGGCTCTACGGGGATATCATTCCCGGACATCAGCCGGACAAGCGGATTCTGGTGCTGCGCCAGCCGGTGGGCGTGGTGGCTGCCATCACGCCCTGGAACTTTCCATCCGCGATGATTACGCGCAAGGCCGGCCCGGCATTGGCGGCCGGCTGCACCATGGTATGCAAGCCGGCTACCCAGACTCCCTATTCCGCCCTGGCGCTCGCCGAGCTCAGCCACAGAGCCGGCATTCCCCCGGGGGTTTTCAATGTAGTCACGGGTTCCGCCAGCGCAATCGGCGGCGAGATGACCGGCAATCCCAAGGTCCGCAAGCTCACTTTCACCGGCTCCACCCAGGTGGGCAAGAAATTGATGGCGCAATGCGCGGGCACCGTCAAGAAGCTGTCGCTCGAACTCGGCGGCAATGCGCCATTCATCGTCTTCGACGATGCCGACCTGGACGCCGCGGTGCAGGGGGCCATCGCCAGCAAATACCGCAACACGGGACAGACCTGCGTCTGCGCGAACCGGCTGCTGGTCCAAGCTGGCGTGTACGAGGAATTCTCCGGAAAATTGGCCGCGGCGGTCGGACAACTACGGGTAGGCGACGGCCTCGAGGGGGTCACCGATCAAGGGCCGCTGATCGACGCCAATGCAATCGCCAAGGTGGAAGAGCATATTGCGGACGCGGTGAGTAAAGGCGCGAGCGTGGCGCTGGGGGGCAAGCGGCACGCATTGGGCGGCACCTTCTTCGAACCGACGATTTTGACGGGCGTGACATCGCAGATGCTGGTGGCGCGCGAGGAAACGTTCGGACCGATCGCCCCGTTGTTCAAGTTTCATACCGAAGCCGAAGCCATCGCCATGGCGAATGACACCGAGTTTGGACTTGCGGCCTATTTGTACACTCGCGATCTCGCGCGCAGCTGGCGCGTATCCGAAGCCATCGAATACGGCATCGTGGGTTTGAACACGGGAATCATCTCCACCGAAGTTGCGCCCTTCGGTGGGGTAAAAGAATCCGGAACCGGCCGCGAGGGCTCGAAGTACGGGATGTTGGATTACACGGAACTGAAATACATCTGCGTGGGTGGGGTGAGCTAGGCGCCGCTCCCAGCTCACCTGACATCCGTGCTCGGCCGATTCCTCGAGTTTTCGATCGTCACGCCGGATATTCGGGCGTCGCTGGATTTTTACGACAGGCTCGGATTCTCTCAGGCAGACGTCGGCGAAGCATGGCCGCATCCCTACGCCGTGCTGACCGACGGCAGAATTTGCCTGGGATTGCATCAGCAACCCGACTTCGCGCCTTCCGCAACATTCGTCAAGCCTGACCTCCTCAAACACCTGGGCGCGCTCGAACGCCTGGGAGTGAAGTTCGAGTTTCGGCGCCTTGCAAACGATGTATTCAACGAAATCGGCTGGCTCGATCCATCGGGTCACCTGATTCGGCTGGTCGAAGCGCGAACCTTCTCGCCGACCAAGCACAAGACCGGCGAGAGGTCTTTGTGCGGCTACTTCCTCGAGATCGCGCTGCCTGCGCCGGAGCCGGGTGTGGCCAAAGGCCATTGGGAACAATTCGGGTTCGTCGGACTGGACGAGCCGGAGGCCGTGCTGCCGCACGTGTCCTGCACCAGCGATACCATAGACATCGGGCTGTATGAGCCCGCTTACTTGCGAGAGCCGACGCTGCTGTTCGAGCTCGATGACTTCAACGGGACGATGGCGCGTCTCGATGCGATCGGCATCGCGGTCGACCGGCGCGTGCCGGCGCCCTTGCGACAGATGTCCGCGGTGATGCTGAGGGCGCCCGAAGGAACCTCCATTCTCTTATCCGCGGCAGGGGACGCTTAGCCGTCATTGCGTCCGCAGCGCGACCAATTTGAACTTGACGGTGAATTCGTCCTTCACCTGGAGCGCGCCCAGCATCACGCTGAACGGTATCAGTCCCATCTCGGACTGGCGCAAAACAACCGTGCCCGATGCCGCCACCTCGCCCGGCGAAGTCTGGAGGGTGAAAGGAACGAGCAGCGTGGACTTATGACCCGCCAGCTCGACGGTCGCTTTCGCCACCAATTCGCGGGGCGCCGCGGTGCCGGGCGCGGGGGTCACGGCGCTACTGGTCAGAGTGATGGTTGGATAGTGCGCGGCGTCGAGCAAGGCCGCGCTCAGCAGGTTGTGCCGAGTTCCGGATCTTGCCTCCTCCGGAACTGGCTCGGAGAAGTCTGGCCCCTCATCGGCGCGTGCCTGGGGATCGTCCACCAAGAACTCGGCGACCGGCACACGCAGCGAAAAAGATGCCGCGGCCGCAGACTCCACGGCCTCCACCCAACCCTCGACGGCGCGGTTGACGATGACATGATTGTGGCCGAACTGCGCCATCGGCCCGGCGCGGTAGACCAGGATCCTGAGTTCGGAGCGGGCCGCATCGATGCGGTAAGCAGCCGCTCCTGCCGCCGGCTCAGGCGGCGTCGCCGATGGGCTCGTGACGGGCGGTTGCCGGACCGGCGGCGCGCCGCACGCGGCCAGCAGCGTTCCCAGACAGATCACACCGCACGCTTTGAACATGATGGAATTCCGGTTGTCTTGTTAGACTACGTTTCGCCGCAGTCTGCGCTTGGAGCATCTTGATGCCAAATACGATTCCCCCGGCCCGCTACAGCGGCATTGCACAAGTATTCCATTGGGTCATCGCCGCGCTCATCGTCATACAGTTCGTACTGGGGTGGATGGGGGAGGACCTACCGCTTGGGATGCACAAGCTCGCGCTGCTGGCGCGGCACAAGAGTGTCGGGATGACGGTTCTCATGCTGGCGATTCTTCGCCTCCTCTGGCGGCTCTGGCATCGCCCGCCCGAACTGCCCGCCGGCATGTCGCCGATCGAACTCGTGCTGGCACGGGCGACGCATGTCGCCTTCTACGTATTTCTGTTCGCCATGCCGGTCACCGGCTGGATGATGTCCTCCGCGAAGAATTATTCGGTGAGTTGGTTCGGGCTATTCACCTGGCCCAATCTCATTGCACCGAACGACGCAGTCTTCGGATTCCTGAAATCGACGCACGATTATTTGAGCGATGCACTCTTCGTCATTGCCATATTGCACATGGCCGCGGCTCTCAAGCATCATTACTGGAACAAGGACGATGTATTGCTGCGTATGCTGCCCCTGACAAAATTGGCGAAGACGGAGAGACGCTCATGACGAGTCGAGTTCGGGTATGGGTTGCGATGCTATCGCTGGGGGCAGCGGCGAGCGCGGCGCACGCCGCAGCTGCGGCGACGAGCTACACCGCAGACCCCGGGGCCAGCCGTCTGGAATTCGTCGGCGTCCAGGCCGGCGCCGAGTTCAAAGGGACTTTTCATAAATTTACCGCCGCGGTCGATTTCGCGCCCGATGCGCTGGCGAATTCGCATCTCGACGTTCAGATCGATCTGAATTCGGTCGACACCATGGACAAGGACCGCGACAAGACCATACGCGGTTCCGACATCTTCGATGTCGCGCATTTTCCTACGGCTCACTACGTTACCACCGGTTTCACCAAAACGGCCACGGGGTATAGCGCCGCCGGAACGCTGACTTTGCACGGTGTCACCAAGGAAGTGCCCATCGAGTTTCAGTTCACATCGACTCCCGGCACCGCAAAACTCGAGGGCACCGCGAAGCTCAAACGGCTGGATTTCGGGGCCGGGCAAGGCGACTGGAAGAGCACCGAATGGGTGGCGGACGCGGTGAAAGTGGCTTTTTCGCTGGTACTGAAAGCCAAGCCTTGATCAGCGCACCGGCAACTCGCGCGACTTCTGCACGGTGCGCAGCGCAAAACTCGAATGCACGCGCGCCACGTTCGGCAGCCGTGTCAGGTGTTGGCTATGCAAGCGTTCGAAGTCGGCCGTATCGGCCAGGACCACCCGCAAGAGGTAGTCGTATTCCCCTGACATGAGATAACACTCCATCACTTCGGGGACCTTGCGCGCCGCTTCCTCGAAAGCGTGAAGCTGCGCCTGTTCCTGGCGCTCGAGCGTAATGTTAACGAAGACATTCACGGGGCAGCCCGCCTTCTGTTGGTTGATGAGCGCCGTATAACCTTCGATGAATCCGGCTTCCTCGAGCGCCCGAACGCGCCGCAGGCAGGCCGATTCCGAGAGGCTGACGCTTTCAGCCAACTGGCTGTTGGTCATGCGGCCATCGAGCTGCAGCACCCGGACGATGGCCCGATCGTAACGATCCAACTTCAGACGTAGGTCGGACGCCATGGGCGCTTCTCCTGGGAGGGGGGCCGCCGGCAAGTGGCGGTCATCGCCGGCAATGGGAAGCATTTTACTGCACTTTGGCGAAAACCGGCAGTTTATTGTGCAAACATGGCAATAACATGCAGATTCTGCGATTTATAGTGCCAGTAGAACCCCTTTTTGCAATTTTCCGCCTCGGTTGCGACTTAAGCTAAGCCTTCCCTCATTCGCCCACCGCAGCGGAGCTATCCATGAAAATCGGCGTCCCGAAAGAAATCAAGATTCACGAATATCGGGTAGGGCTGGTGCCCGCGGGGGTTCGCGAATTGGTGGATGCAGGCCATCAAGTCCTGGTGCAGACCGGCGCCGGATCCGGAATCGGATTCGAAGATTCACACTATCAGGCGGCCGGCGCGAGAATTGCGGCGAAGGCCGAGGACGTCTTCTCCGCCTCGGACCTCATCATCAAAGTCAAAGAGCCGCAGCTTGCGGAGTGCCGTTTGTTGGGTCAGGGTCAAGTCCTGTTCACGTACCTCCATTTGGCGGCCGATGCCGCCCAAGCGGAAGCGCTCCTGGCCTCCCGCGCCACCGCCATCGCGTACGAGACCGTAACGGCGGTCGATGGGTCGCTGCCGCTGCTCACCCCCATGAGCGAAGTGGCGGGGCGCATGTCGGTGCAAGTGGGCGCCCACTGCTTGCAGAAGGCCAACGGCGGTTTGGGGGTGTTGTTGGGCGGCGTGCCGGGCGTCGCGCCGGCCAAGGTCGTGATTTTGGGCGGCGGGGTTTCGGGCACCCACGCCGCCGAGATGGCGGTCGGAATGCGCGCCGACGTCACCGTGGTGGATCGCTCGGTCAAGCGGTTGCGCGAACTGTCGGCGATCTTTGGGAACCAGCTGAAGACGGTTTACTCGACGGCGCATACCATCGAAGCGCAGGTGCGCGAGGCGGACCTGGTCATCGGTGCCGTACTCATCGCGGGTGCGGCCGCACCCAAATTGGTTACGCGCGCCATGGTAAAGAGCATGAAAGCCGGTAGCGTGCTGGTGGATATCGCCATCGATCAAGGCGGTTGTTTCGAAACCAGCCGCCCCACCACCCATGCGGAACCCACTTTCGTGGTGGACGGTGTGATCCATTACTGCGTGACCAATATGCCGGGTGCGGTGCCACGCACGTCGACGTTCGCGTTGACCAACGCAACGCTCCCGTATGTCAGATCCCTCGCCGATCTTGGCTGGCAGGAGGCCATCGCCAAGGACGCCGGTCTGGCACGCGGCCTGAACGTTCATGACGGAATCTTGACCCATGAGGCGGTCGCGAGCGCGTTGCGGCTCGACTATCGGGCATATCGCGCCGCCTGACCGTCGCGGGGCGGCGGCGCTGCATCAACGGGTGCCGACGCCTGGTTGCTACTGTACGATCGATCAATTGCGCTCGCCTCCTGCTGCAGCCGCCGCATTCGAGGGAGCCGTCATGCCGCGCCATCCGCGCTTCGATGTGTTGTTCGAACCGGTGCGCATAGGGCCGGGCTGCGCCGAAGCGTGCCTTGAATGTGCCGCGAGTATGTAGAATTACCACCCTGGATAGGGACATCGCGCTCGTTGCGTGCATCTCAGCCTAATCGACAAGAACCGGGAATTGCATGGCGACCAAGCGTTCGGTGCCCAAATTTCATCGTGAAACTCCCGCCGTGCGCCGGGAAGCGCTGGTTGAGGCAACCTTGCGCTGCCTCAAGCAGTACGGTCACGAAGGCGTCTCCGTACGCCGCATCAGCGCTGCGGCGGGCGTATCCATCGGCTTGATCAACCACCACTTCCCGAGCAAATCCGGGCTGGTGGCTGAAACCTACGAAACCCTCGCCCTATCGCTGCAGGACACCATCCGTCGTCAGGCCCACAATCGTGCAGCATCCCCGCGCGAGCGTCTGAGCGGATTTTTTCGCGCCTCATTCGCCCCGGAAATCCTCGATCCGCAGTTATTCAATGTCTGGCTGGTCTTTTGGAGCATGGTGGCGCACTCGCCTGAAATTCGCGAAGTGCACGACCGCACCTATGGCCAATATCGCGCAATGCTGGAGAGCCTGTTGGGACAGCTCGCGCAGTCCGGTGCTGCCCCGCACTTCAAGCTGCGTCCGGCCGCCATCGCGCTGGCTGCCCTCCTCGATGGGCTGTGGGTTGAACTCAGCCTGAGCCCGGCGACGTTCAAGCCGCGGGAGGCCATTGCTCTCTGCGAGGACTGGGTCAATGCCCTGTGCAACGGCGCGTTTACGCGATTGCTGCGAACCGGCGCCGCCGGCCGCAAACCGGTCGCAGCCGGAACACGCCGCAAATCGTTGCCGGCGTAGGCCGCAGCGACAGTCCCGCCGCTGCGCCGGACCCCCAGTTCGCCGGGCGCCAATGCGCCGGGCGCCGCTGCGCGGCGATGGCGATCTTGTTATACTACCGTTCAACAAGGTTTTTAAGGGACCGACCATCATGGATGCACGACGCTCGCTTCGACCCGACGAATCGGCCGCAAACATTACGGGCCAAGACGGATTCAGTCTCCCGGGATGGATATACCGCGATGCGGATTTCTTCCAGGCCGAAACAGAGCGCGTTTTTGCGCCGTCCTGGCAAGTCATCTGCCATTTGAGCGACATTCCACAGCCGGGCGACTACCACACCTTGGATTTCCTGGGCGAGCCGTTGGTGGCGTTGCGCGGCCACGACGGCGGCGTAAGAGCGTTTTTCAACGTGTGCCGGCACCGTGCGGCACGGCTGTTGGACGGCGGCTCCGGCCACTGCGCCGGGCGGGTCGTCTGTCCCTATCATGCATGGACCTACGCCTTGGATGGGCGGCTGACGACCATCCCGCACCGCAAGGAATTCGACGGTTTCTCGCCGGATCATTATGGCCTGAAGACGGCTGAAACCGAGATCTACAAGGGTTTCGTCTTCGTGCGCCTCCAGCCGGGATTGCCGAGCGTCGCAGAAATGCTCGCGCCATACGAGAGCGAATTGGCCGCATACCGGTTCGAGGAACTGCAGCCGCTGGGCCGCCTCTCGCTGCGCACCCGCCATGTGAATTGGAAGAACGTCACAGACAACTACTCCGACGGCATGCACATCACCGTCGCGCATCCCGGCCTCACGCGCTTGTTCGGACAGAGTTATGGCATCGAAGCGCAGCCCTGGGTAGACAAGATGTCGGGCCATTTGCGCGAAGCCCCTTCCTCGCAGCTCTCGGAGCGGATGTACCAGTCGCTGCTGCCGCCTGCGCCGCATCTCGCCGATGAACGGCAGCGCTTGTGGGTCTACTTCAAGCTATGGCCAAACGTTGCATTCGACATCTACCCGGATCAAGTCGACTTCATGCAAATGATACCGGTCTCGCCGACCGAGACACTGATCCGCGAGATCGCATACGCTCACCCGGACGCCCGCCGTGAAATGCGCGCCGCCCGCTATCTGAATTGGCGCATCAATCGCCGGGTCAGCGCCGAGGACAAAGCGCTCATCGAGCGCGTCCAGACCGGCATGGGCTCGCGCAGCTATAGCCCCGGGCCCCTCGGGCGCAACGAGGTCTCGCTGCGCAGCTTCGCGCGCCGCTTGCGCGGTCTCATTCCGGAAAGCCGGCTGGAGCGCGCACCGGCACCCGGGTGGGCCGCTGGCGCCGCGGGCAGGCCATTCCATGGCTGATTCGGCCTTGCGCGACGTGGTGATCATCGGCGGCGGCCACAACGGCCTGGTATGCGCCGCCTACCTGGCCTCCGCGGGGCTCAAAGTCACCGTGCTGGAACGGCGCGGCGTGGTGGGCGGCGCGGCGGTGACCGAAGAATTTCACCCGGGCTTTCGAAATTCCGTGGCGGCATACACCGTCTCGCTCTTGAACCCCAAGGTCATTCGTGACCTGGATCTCCCCCGGCACGGCTTGCGCGTGGTGGAGCGCAAGCTGTCGAATTTCTTGCCGTTGGATGACACGCGGTATCTCAAAATCGGTACCGGCAAGACCGAGCATGAAGTCGCTAAATTCTCCGCGCGGGACGCCGCGCGCTTGGGCGAATACGGCGAGCGGCTCGATGTGATTGCCGATGTCCTGCGCGATCTGGTGCTGGAAACGCCCCCCAATGTCACCGCCGGCAGTTGGCTCGAAGCCCTGCCCGAACTGCTGCGAAGCGCGCGTCTGGGCAAGAGAATTGCAAGGCTCGATATGGCCATGCGCCGTGAATTGCTGGATTTGTTCGTCAAATCGGCCGGCGACTACCTCGATAGCTGGTTCGAGAGCGAGCCCATCAAGGCGGCCTACGGATTCGACGGCATCGTCGGCAATTACGCGAGCCCCTACGCCGCCGGTTCCGCCTACGTGCTGCTGCATCACGTGTTCGGTGAAGTCAATGGCAAGAAAGGCGCCTGGGGACATGCCATCGGCGGCATGGGTGCCATATCGCAGGCGATGTCCAAGGCCGCCGCCGAGCGCGGCGTGGAGATTCGAGTGTCGAGTCCGGTGCGCGAGGTCATCGTCGAGGCGGGCCGCGCGGTCGGCGTGGCGCTGGAGAACGGCGAGGCGATCCGCGCGCGCAGCGTCGCCTCGAATCTGAACCCGAAACTGCTGTACGGCAAGTTGATCGACCCGTCGGTTCTCGAGAAAAACTTTCGCGATCGCATGAACAATTGGCGCTGCGGCTCCGGCACATTCCGAATGAACGTCGCCCTCTCCGAGTTGCCGGATTTCACGGCATTGCCGGGCCGCGTTCTCGCCGAGCACCATACGTCCGGAATCATCATGGCGCCGAGCCTTGCGTACATGGATCGCGCCTATCTGGATGCCAAGTCGGGCGGTTGGTCCAAGCAGCCCATCGTCGAGATGCTCATTCCCTCGACGCTGGACGGCGGACTCGCCCCTCCCGGCCAGCATGTGGCAAGCTTGTTCTGCCAGCACGCGGCGCCGGTGCTGCCGAACGGCGCGTCGTGGGATGACCATCGCGAGCATGTCGCGGATGTCATGATCGATTTGGTGAATACTCATGCGCCGAACTTCAAGGCGTCCGTACTGGGGCGGCAGATCATGAGTCCGCTGGATCTGGAGCGCACTTTCGGCCTGATTGGCGGCGACATTTTCCACGGCGCGTTGTCTCTGGACCAATTGTTCTCCGCCCGGCCCATGCTCGGCCACGGCGACTATCGCGGGCCGCTGAAAGGCCTTTACATGTGCGGTTCCGGTACGCATCCGGGAGGCGGCGTCACGGGCGCACCCGGACACAATGCCGCCAGGGAAATCATCGCGGATTTTCGGCGCGGGCGGCTGAAACAGGCCTGACAAGCTGCGGTCGCGCACACCACCTGTACCGCTCCGTCGGCGAATCCGGCGGGGCAGTTGTCAAATTCAGCTACAAGGTGAGGCCCTGCGGCGCCGACCGCATTTTTTGCGGTAGAACAGCGCTCGTCCCGCCGGGACGAGTTGCAGCAGAATATCGTAGTCACCGACATTCGCAGTCAGCGCCACCAAGCCGAGCTTCTGCGCCTGCAGAAATAGCACACAGTTTTGAAGCGCGCGCAGCTTGCCGTCCTTCTCGTACCCTTGAAGACGACACAGGATCCCCGAAAGCAGCGCCGCTCTGCCGAGAACTTCTGCATCCGGCGCAAAGATCCGATGCGGCGGCATGGCCTTTATCTGCTTGCCGATTTCGGAAATGACGCCCGCCGTTCGCGCATCCGCCGGACTTAGAACGCCGACTATGTGCATCAGCTCCTGAATCGCGACGGCCGAATGGTTGACCTGTCGGCCTCATCGACACTTAGCGATGCATCTAAGGGCATTCGCCTCACGCAACTCCCTTCTAAAAGGTGTCATTTAACTGCCGCGAGCAGCGCCCGCACCAAGGGCTGCGGCTGATAGTGCAGGCGCGACGGGGTGAGCCCCATCCGCACGACCACCAATTGGCGCGACGGGATGACCGCAACATACTGCCCGTCGTGCCCTCCCATCCAAAAGGTGTCGGTGGGTAGGCGGAACGGTGCATCGGAATTCTGGCCCGACGTATCGCCATGGGTTGCCCAGCGCCATACCAAACCGTGGCCGTATTCGCCGCCCGATCCAGCGACCGGCGATGCCATCATGGCAACGTAGCCTCGCGGCAGCAATTCCTCCCCCCGCCAGACGCCCTCTTGCGCGAGCAGTTGTCCATAGCGCGCCCAATCGCGCGGTGCGGCGTACAGGTAAGAGGATCCAACCAACGTGCCGGCCTCGTCCGTCTCCATGACGGCCGTTTTCATTCCCAACTTATCGAAGAGATGAGTGCGAATGAAAGGAACCGTGTCCGCGCCCAGGGTGTCCTGGATGATCCTCGACAAGAGGACGACGGATCCGCTCGAATAGCTCCACACCTCGCCGACGGGGTGAATGAGCGGCTTGGCGCGCGCGAAGGCGGCCATGTCGGGCTCCAGATACAGCATGCGCGTGACATCGGAAACGGCGCCATATCCTTCATCGAACTGCAAGCCGCTCGACATGCTCAAGAGATCCGCGATCGTGATGTGCGCACGTCCATCACCTGCCGGCCAGCCGGCCGGCTGGTCGAGCCTGAGATGCCCGTCCTTGACGAGCACACCGATGATTCCTGCGGTCACGCTCTTGGCCATCGACCACCCCAATTGCGGCGTTCGCCAATCAAAGCCATCGGCGTAGCGCTCGGCGACGAGCCGGCCGTTGTGCACGACCACGATGGCGCGGATGCCGGGACCGGCCAGCGTGTCGTCCGCGATGATGCTTTTGAACCCGGCATCGCTCTGCAACGCAGGGCTGCTCGCCGACGGGGCGCCGTCTTCAATTGCCTCGCCCGCATCGCGCGCGCCGGTGGCGCCCGCGGCGATCGGCACGGAGGCGGACAGGACGCGCACTTTGTCGAGGTCATGGTCCGGCACGACAGCACAACCCACATCGGGCCGCGCCACGGCCAAGCCGCCGCCGATGAATCCGAACAAGCCCGCGCGTACCACACCACGCTCTCGATCGACCTCGACGCGCATGAGTCTGAGGAGCGGATGGCCCGGCGCTTGGACATCGTTTTGCAGCACCTCGGCCGGATCGCGGCCGGTCAAGAACGCATTCGAACAGACGATCTTGGCAGTGAAGTTGGCGCCTACGCGAATGAGTTCCGGAGGCCAGATCCGAAGCACGGTTGCCAGCGCGGCCAGGGAGCAGGCGACGACCGCGACGGTCGCGCCGGCGAGTCGCCGGGCTCTGTTCACGAGCCGTGCGACCGCAGCAAGTCCGACAAGCGTTCGCCATCGATGTTCCCGCCGCTGACCATGACCCCGACTCGCTGCCCGGCGAGCCGGGTACCGAGTGCGCGCATCGCCGCGAAACCCAGACATCCGGTGGGCTCTACCACGATCTTCATTCGAGTGGCAAAAAACCGCATGCACTCGATCAGCTCATCATCGGATACGGTCAGTATGTCCGCCACGTCGCGCCGGATGATGTCGAACGGATAACGGCCCAGAGCCTGCGTTTGCGCGCCGTCGGCAATCGTATGGGGAACCGCGATACGGACGATGGAGCCCCGTCGAAGCGATTGTTGGCCATCGTTTCCGCTCTCTGGTTCGGCCCCATATACCGCGCAGCCGGGCGACAGGGCCTTGGCCGCCAGCGCCGAGCCGCTCAGCAGGCCACCACCGCCAAGACATACGAACAAGCTGTCCAGCGGGCCCGTCCGTTCGAAGAGTTCGGCCGCCGCGGTGCCTTGGCCGGCGATGACGTCGGGATGATCGTAAGGCGGGATGACCACCGCACCTCGCTCGCGGGCCAACGCCTCGGCGATTTCCTCGCGATTTTCGCGGTAACGATCGTACGCCACGATGGCCGCGCCGTAGCCTCGGGTGGCTGCCAGTTTGGATGGCGGCGCATCGTCGGGCATGACGATAGTGGCCTGGATGCCCAGAATGCGTGCCGCCAACGCGACCGCTTGTGCATGGTTTCCGGAAGAGAAAGCGACCACGCCTCGAGCACGCTCCCCCGGCTCGAGTTTGGACAAGGCGTTGAACGCGCCGCGAAATTTGAACGCCCCCATACGCTGGAAGTTCTCGCACTTGAAGAACACCGCGGCACCCGACGCCTCATCGACGATGCGCGATGTCATCACGGGTGTGTCATGGGCGACGCCGTGGAGCCTGCCTGCAGCAGTCTGGACGTCCGCGTAGGTGGGAATATCAGCCAAGCGGCGACACGCCGAACAGGCGCAGATGCGCCCAGGCTATGAAGAATCCGTAGAGGGCGAGTCCCAACAGCACGGCGATGAGGTCATTGAACCGGCCCGCGGGAGCGGTACGTATGGTCTGCGACCGGCGCTTCAAAGAAATTCGATCCGCGACCGCCCAGGCCAGAAACCCCCCGAAGAGCAACACATCGGCCAACGTTCCGTTGGCGAGCAAATGGCCTAGGGCCCAAAACTTTACGGCAGCCAACATCGGATGCTTCATCGCGGCCTTGATGCGCCCCGGCAGATAGGCGGCGAGCATGAGCGGGAACACCGGCAGCATGAGAAGAAAGGTAACGTGCCGCATCCAGTGCGGCGGCGTATACAGCACCACCGGCGATTGCCGCGCCAACCCGAAGCCGTAAACCAAGACCACGAAGCCGAGCAGCGAGACCAACCCGTAGGTGGCCTTCCAAGCTCCTTCGCCCACGCTGCTCAGCATGCGAGCGCGGGCCCCGGGGGCGACGATCGCGATCGAATGCATGCCGAGGAAAATCACCAAGCCAGCGATCAATGTGAGCATGTTCCCTCCAGTTCCCTCTAGTTCCCTCTAGTTCACTTTTTCCCGCGCGGTTTGGACCTGCCTCTTGGGTTACGCTTCAGGGCCCTCGCAGGGGCCTGCTTGCGCGCCCGATCCGCGGATTTTTTCGTGGCCCGCGCTTTGCCGACGGCCGCCCGCTTCTTCCTGGCCGCCGCTGTCTTTTTGGCGGCCGCTGCCTTTTTGGCGGCCGCTGGCGGCTTTTGCACGGCCGGGTGCGACATCCCCCGCAGTTGTTCGAGAATCGCCGGGTTTTCGAGCGTCGACACGTCTTGAAGGATCTCTTCGCCACGCGCAATGGAACGCAGCAAACGCCGCATGATTTTGCCCGAGCGTGTCTTGGGCAGATTGTCGGTGAGGTGGATGTCGTCGGGCTTGGCGATGGGGCTGAGTTGGCTTGCGACCCACGCGCGCAATTCCTCGGTCAACGCGGCAGCTGCCGCCCCTTCGGGGCGGCCGACATTGAGCACCACATAGGCAAACACGGATTCGCCCTTGATATCGTGGGGCTTGCTGACCACGGCGGCTTCGGCGACCCGCGGATGCGCAACCAAGGCGGATTCGATCTCCATGGTTCCGAGGCGATGACCGGCCACATTCAGCACGTCGTCGATGCGCCCCATGATCCAGTAGTAGCCATCTTCATCGCGATTGGCGGAATCGCCCGCCACGTAGTACCGGTTGTTGAATTTCTCCCAGTAGGTGCGCAAATACCTTTCATTGTCGCCAAAAATGGTGCGCAGCATCGAAGGCCACGGCCGTCTGATCACCAGGTAGCCGCCGGCATCCGGAGTTTTCACCGAGCGGCCTTCTTCGTCGACGATGTCCGCAAAGATGCCCGGGAGAGGTTTGGCGCAGGAGCCGGGTTTGGTCGGCGTCACGCCCGGGATCGGCGTCATCATGATCGCGCCGGTTTCCGTTTGCCACCACGTGTCGACGATGGGGCAGCGTTTCTTACCGATGACCCGGTGATACCACATCCATGCTTCCGGGTTGATCGGCTCCCCGACGCTGCCGAGAAGACGCAACTTGCTCAAGTCATACGCCGCCGGGATGTCGTCGCCCAATTTCATCAGGGCGCGGATGGCAGTGGGTGCGGTGTAAAAAATGCTGACACCGTGTGTTTCGCATATCTTCCAGAAGCGCCCGCCGTCGGGAAACATCGGCCCGCCCTCGTACATCAGCAGCGTGGCACCGGCCGCAAGCGGTCCGTACGCCACATACGTGTGCCCGGTTACCCAGCCCACATCGGCCGTGCACCAGAACACGTCGCTGTCCTTGAGGTCGAAGGTCCAGAGGGTGCTCATTTTGGCGTTGAGCAAGTACCCGGCGCTGGAATGTTGAATGCCTTTGGGCTTGCCCGTGGACCCCGAGGTATAGAGCAAGAACAGCGGGTGCTCTGCATCCACCCACTCCGGTTCATATGTCGCGCTTTGTCCGGCCACGGCATCGTGCCACCAGATATCGCGGCCCGCTTGCATGGCGCAATAGCCGCCGGTGCGGCGATAAACGATCACGCTCTGCACCGTCGGACAGCCGTCCGCAAGCGATTTGTCCACGGCGCGTTTGAGGTCGACGGCGTTACCGCCGCGCCAGCCGCCATCGGCGGTGATCACGAGAGTCGCGCCGGCATTCTCGATACGGTCCGTGACCGCGTTGGACGAAAACCCGCCGAATACTACCGAATGCACTGCACCGATGCGGGCGCAGGCTTGCATCGCGATTACGGCTTCGGGAATCAGGGGCATGTAGATGACGACCCGGTCGCCCTTGCCGATACCGCGGGCCTTGAGCGCGTTCGCGAACCGGCAGACTTCGGTGTGCAAATCCCGGTACGTCAGCTTGCGTACGTCGCCCGGCTCTCCCTCGAATATGATTGCCACCTTGTCGGCGGCATCTTCGAGATGCACGTCCAGGCAGTTGTACGATACGTTCAACTGCCCATCGGTAAACCATCGGTAGTTGGGGGCATCGTTATCATCGAGCGGTACGGTGAACGGGCGGCGCCAGGCGATGTGTGCCACTGCCAGGTCAGCCCAGTAGCCCACGTAGTCTTCCGCAGCCCTTTTGTACATTTTCTCCAGATCCGCGGCCCGCAACGCCGCATTTCGCCGGAATCGCGCAGGGGGAGGGAACACACGATCTTCACGCAGCACGGATTGAATATTTTTCTCGGCCACAGCCTTTACTCCCGACCGGTTGAATTGGCCTCCAGTTTAGAGGGTTGTCTGCGCGGCTGCGATACGCCGCGCCTGATGGCGCAAAATATTGCCGAGGGCGTGGGTGTCGAAGAACGCCTCGAGGAGAAGGGTATTGGGCGGCCGCGGTTTCAACCCGTCCAGCGTGAATTCGAGCGGGATGTCGCAAACTATGCCCGTGAGGCGTCTGGCCAAATAAGCCGCCTCTTTGTGGGCGAATAGCTTCGCCGCCACTGCGGCGGCACCGCGCAATTTCATCGCGGCCACGCGTTCGAGATTGGCATACAATTCATCGAGCGAGCCGAATATCGCAAACAGCTCCGCAGCGGTCTTTTTCCCGATGCCCGGCACGCCGGGAATGTTGTCGACGGTATCTCCCGTGAGGGCAAGAAAATCCGCAATCAGTTCCGGAATCGCGCCGAAGCGCGGTCCGATCTCATGGTATTGGTAGCGCGTGTTTCCGCTGTAATCCCAAAAGACGTCGCCGTCGCGGATGAGTTGCGATAAATCCTTGTCCCGGCTTACCACGACATTGCGCAGCCCCGCGGATCGAGCGCGGGCCGCGAGGGTGCCGATGATGTCATCGGCTTCATATTCTGGGCTCGCGAACTCCGCCAAGCCCATATGGCGGCAAAATTCGCGGCACAAGACGAACTGGCGCGCCAGATCGGCGGGCGGTGCTTCCCGGTTGGCTTTGTATGCGGGATATATTCCATTGCGGAACGAGGTTTCGCTGCGCGCGCTCTGATCGAACGCAATGCCGATGCGTTCGGGTCTGACCCTTTCGAGCAGATCCGAAATGAAGCGTGCGAACCCGTACAGGGCATGTGTCGCATTGCCGTCAGCATCCACCATGTCGGGAGGCATCGAGTGATACGCCCGAAAAACGAAATAGCTGGCGTCGACGTGGTAAACGACGCCGGAACGCAAGCCGTTCACATCGGCCAGCGTTGCATTCGCTCGTGCAGCGGGCTGGACCGCGGAAAATGCGCGATCAAGTATTCCATTTGGTCCGCCAACACCCTACGGCCCTTGAGAAAGATGTACTCCGCATAGGTCGGCGTGAAAGGTACCGCCAAAAGCTGCATGCCGGCTTGTTCCGGCGTTCGGGAGGCTTTGGCATTGTTGCAGCGGCGGCATGCCGACACGACATTGCCCCACGTGTCCCGCCCGCCGCGGCTGAACGGCGTCACGTGGTCCCGCGACAATAAGCTATAGGTAAAGCGCGCGCCGCAGTACAGGCAAAGATACGCATCGCGCCGAAACAAGGTTTGATTGTTGAGCGGCGGCGTGTAGGCGGCGCCTCGTAGATTACCGGGATTCCCGGTATGTCCGTGCGTCGCGATGATGGAATTTACATCGACCACCGTGCGCAAGCCGGTGCTCGCGCACGTCCCGCCGAATAATCGATACAGGAGCGTACCGCAGGTGTAGGCGACTTGTTCCGTGTGGTACAAGCTCGCAGCTTCGCGGTAGTCCACCCACTCCAGCGGCATCCCGGACACGTCCGTCCTCAGGATCTGTTGAGACAAGGGATATCCCTGCGGGACGACCGCAAGGTCGTCCGCCCAGTCGAGCGAATGCGGCTTTTCTTGAACCATCGGCTCCATGACATGCTAAAGATAGTCGACTTTTATGTCATTGTTCAATGTTTGGCGAGATATCGCTGCTGACCGCCGCCCCGGGGGCCGCCGGGCGTCAGCTCTTTAGCGCCGCCAGCACGTCCTCGAGCATCTTCTTCGCGTCACCGAACAGCATCCGGTTGTTCTCCCGATAAAAGAGCGGGTTGTCGACGCCCGCATAACCGGAGGCCATGCTGCGCTTCATGACGATCGTCGTCTGCGCCTTCCACACCTCGAGCACCGGCATACCTGCAATGGGGCTCGTCGGATCGTCCTGGGCGCTGGGGTTGACGATGTCGTTGGCGCCGATGACCATCGCGACAGCCGTATCGGGGAACTCCGCATTGATTTCGTCCATCTCCATCACGATGTCGTACGGTACCTTGGCCTCGGCCAGGAGCACGTTCATGTGGCCCGGCATCCGCCCGGCGACCGGGTGAATGGCGAACCGCACATTTTTGCCCTTGTCGCGCAGATACTTGGTGATCTCGTAAACCGTATGCTGCGCCTGGGCGACGGCCATCCCGTAGCCAGGGACGATGATGACGCTGTTCGCCTCCTTGAGAAGGTCCGCGGTTTCCTGGGCGCTGATCGAGACTACTTCGCCGGCGGGTTGAGCGTCGCCCGCGGCCTTCGCGGCACCGGGCGTGCCGCCGCCGAAGCCTCCCGCGATCACGCTCAGGAATTGGCGGTTCATCGCACGGCACATGATATACGAGAGGATCGCGCCGCTCGAACCGACCAAGGCCCCCGTCACGATGAGCAGGTCGTTCGACAGCATGAATCCCGTCGCCGCGGCCGCCCATCCTGAATAACTGTTCAGCATCGAGACGACCACAGGCATGTCGGCGCCGCCGATGGCCATTACCATGTGCACGCCGAACAGCAGGGCAAGGACCGTCATCGCAATCAAGGGAGTCATGCCCTGACCGATCGATCCGGCCGAGAGGAATCTATAGCCGAGGACGAGTACACCGATCAGAAGCGCGAGATTCAGCCAATGCCGCGCGGGCAGGAGCAGCGGCTTGCCGCCGATGCGGCCCGACAGCTTGCCGAACGCGATCACCGATCCTGAAAGCGTGACGGCGCCGATCAACACGCCCAGGTAGACTTCGGCGAGGTGGATGCTTTCTTCGGCCGGGCTCATGCCCGCCGATGCCGTCGGGTCGATGTTGCTCGCGAAGCCCACGACCACGGCCACCAACCCCACCAGGCTGTGCATGAACGCGACCAGTTCGGGCATCTGAGTCATCTGCACGATGCGCGCGAGATACAGGCCGAGGGCGCCGCCGACCACCAGGGCCGCGGCGATCCAACCCAAGCCGCCGACGCTCACGCGCGGCCCCAGCACGGTGGCGAGCACTGCGATCGCCATGCCGATCATGCCGTAGAGATTTCCGCGACGCGAACTTTCGGGATTCGACAGTCCGCCGAGGCTCAGTATGAAGAGGATGGTCGCGCCGATATACGCAACCGAGGTGAGACTCCCTGACATTCTTATTCTCCGTTACTTGCGGAACATCGACAGCATGCGACGCGTGACCGCGAAGCCGCCGAACATGTTGACGGCCGTCAATGCGATGCCGGTGACGGCGAGCCAGCGAATCATGTCGTCGGGTCGCGTACTCTCGCCGGCCAGCGCGGCGATCGCGGGCGGCGCGATCTGCACGAGCGCGCCGATGATGATGATGCTGCTGATCGCATTGGTGACGCTCATCAGGGGCGTGTGCAGCGAGGGCGTCACGTTCCAAACGACTTGGTAACCGACGAAGCACGCCAGCACGAACACCGTGAAGTGGCCGAGGAAGGCCGCCGGCGCGAACACGCCGATCAGCACGAAGAGCAGTGCGGCGGCGCCGAACAGCAGCGCCGTCGTACCCGCCGGCATCGGTTGACCGCCGCCACCGTGGCCGTGGCCCTTCTTCTCGGGCGAGGGCGGCGTCACCGCGCGAGTCTGCGCCGCCGCCGGCGTCACGGACAGCTTCGGGGCCGGAGGCGGCCAAGTGATTACGCCCTCTTTGACGACCGTCGTGCCACGGATGACCTCATCGTCCATGTTGACGTTGTACTGGCCGTCCTTCGCCTTGCACAGCTCTTCGGACATACGCCACAGATTGGTCGCATACAGATTGCTTGCCTGCCGGGGCAGCCGGCTGGGTAGGTCGGTGTAGCCGATGATGGTGACGCCATGTTTGACGGTGATCTTACCGGGCTCGGTCAATTCGCAATTGCCGCCCTGTTCGGCGGCCATGTCGACGATCACGCTGCCCGGTTTCATCGACTGCACCATCGCTGCGGTGATGAGCTTCGGGGCCGGCCTGCCGGGGATCAAGGCGGTGGTGATGATGATGTCGACTTCCCTGGCCTGCTTCGCGAACACTTCGCGCTGCGCTTGCTGGAAGCCTTCGCTCATCACCTTGGCGTAGCCGCCGACCCCGCTGCCCTCCTCGACATAGTCGACGGGCACGAATTCTCCGCCCAAGGACTTGATCTGATCCCCGACTTCGGGACGGGTGTCGTTGGCGCGTACGATGGCACCGAGACCGGAGGCCGCGCCAATGGCCGCGAGGCCGGCGACGCCGGCGCCGATGATGAACACCTTGGCCGGCGGGACTTTCCCCGCGGCGGTGATCTGCCCGGTGAAGAAGCGGCCGAACTCGTGCGCGGCCTCGATTACGGCGCGGTAGCCGCCGATGTTCGCCATCGAGGACAAGGCATCGAGCTTCTGTGCGCGTGAGATGCGCGGCACGCTGTCCATCGCAAGCACCGTGGCCTTCTTCGCCGCGAACTGCTGCAACAGGTCCGGATTCTGCGCGGGCCAGACAAAGCTCACCAGCGTCTGACCCTCTTTCATCCGGTTCACTTCGTCCCCGTTCGGCGCGCGCACCTTGAACACGATGTCGGCGCGCGACCACAGGCTGGCGGCGTCCGGCACGATCGTCGCGCCCGCCGCCCGGTACGCTTCGTCGCCGATGGTGGCGGCCTCGCCGGCGCCGGCCTCCACGATCACCGAGAAGCCGAGCTTCAGGAGCTTCTCGACCACGTCGGGTACCGTCGCGACTCGTTTCTCGCCCGGAAAGATTTCCTTCGGAACCCCGATGACCTGAGGCATGTTCTTGGTCTCCCCTTGGCAAAAATACAGAGCGACGGCCGGTGATTGCTTACCGTTGCAGGTGCTGAAGCAATCTCCATTGTAGCGACTCGAACGCCGCCTGATAAACTATCTCCGGCCGCACCATCGCCGCTTCGTATCTTCGAGGCCAGGAGCGTGTCTTGCACCGCATGTATCGTTCGACCGTCATGTGGGGATTGCTCTGCATCTTGGCTTGTGCCGCTTCCGCCGCTCCCGCGGGTTCGAAACACCCTCTATTTCAGACACCGGCTCTCAGCCGGGAACTGATCGCCTTCGGCTATGCAGGAGATTTGTGGACGGTCCCGCGCACCGGCGGCCAGGCCGTCAAACTGCCGTTGCCCACCGCCTATCAGGGACAAATGTCGCCTGACGCCTCGCACATCGCCTACTCCCCCTTACCGTCCGCGTTCGGCTTCGACTATACGAGTTTCGTTTCGTGGGGAAGCTACCGCGGCGGAGCCGCCACCACCATTTGGGTCACCTCCCTGCCAGGCCTCGATTCGGTCCAAATTCCCCACGAGCTGGCGTCCGACTTCTCTCCGGTCTACAGCGGCGGGCACATTTATTTTCTATCGGGTCGCGGCGGCGCAATTGGAATCTTTCGCTACGACCCGGGCACGAGGCAGGTCAGCGAAGCGGTGCATAACGACGGTCCCGATATGCGCAGTCTGGAAATCATTTGCATGCTTTGTTTCTCTACTCGGTCGATAGCGGAAAGTCCACGCAAATCACCGATGAGATGGCGGATTCCCGGCTCCCCGCCTTCGATCGCAACGGTAAATATCTTTATTTCACCGCCAGCACGAATTCCGGCGCCGCCTCCGATGGCCTCGACATGACCAGCGACTTGTATCAGGTACGCTCGAACATCTATGCCATCGTGCTTGCCGCGGATCAGCTCTCCCCCGTCGCTCCCGAGCTGTGTGCGGCTCGCCGCCGGTGCGCATTCCAGCCTGAACTTCTTGGTTCGCTCGACAGCGTGCGATGCGCTGCCCTGGCTGTTCAAGCGAGCCAAGCTGGGCACATTGGTCGGCAAGCGCACGTGGGGTGGTCTGGTCGGCATCAGCGAGATTCCCGTGTTGATGGACGGCGGCCGAGTCACCTCGCCGAGCGTCGCCTTCTTCACGCCCCAAGGCGAATGGGAGGTCGAAAATCATGGCGTCGATCCAGACGTCGCCGTCGAGCAGGATCCGAAGGCGGTGAGCGATGGACACGATCCTCAGTTGGAAGCCGCGGTTGCCATCGCTTTGCGGGAACTGGCGGCGCATCCCGCCGCCCCACCGGCGAGGCCGCCGTTCCCGAACTATCACCGATGAGTCGAAGCGCGGGCGGCTTGACTCAGTACGGTACAAAAGGGCGGCTCGGCCTTCATGGCCTGCAGCTCATCCGCATCCGCCATGAGCACGATCTTGGCGCGGGCGTTGTCGGCGGCCGCGAGTGCGCTCTCCAGTTGCTTGAGGCCCAAAACCTGCGATACATCGAGCACGAACACGGCGCCGCGGGTCAACAGCCCCAGGCCACGTCGCCACTCGTCCTCACACTGCGCAAGGCTTTGCGAGACGATACCGGTGGCGGCTTCGAGATTGCCTGCCGCGGCGGCAGATGGCGCCGCACCCTTGACTGCCAGCCCCTGCGCGTTCCACGCCCGGTGCGCCGCTGCCAGCACCGTCGCCTTGGCGCCGTCAGCCGCTGCGAGGGCCTTGATGGCACCTTCGCTCACCAGGTATCGGAAGGCACGCTGCTCGGCATCGCTCAGCGTGAATTGCGCCAACGCAGCACTCTGTCGGTCGGAGTCTACGGCATGCCCCGGCCGCAGGAGCATCGACGCGGTGCGCCGAATGAGCGATTGCTGTGCTTCGATCATATCCCGCGAAGTGAAGCGGCCTCGCATGCCGTCCACAGGGTCCAAGGCAACCAGGTCGGCGGAGTGGGTGATGGCAAGCAAAGCGGCGTCCAGCTGCGCGGCATTTTCCGTCCGCGAGCGCAGAAATTGCGCGAGTTCCTGAAACGTGAACATCGGCCGTTGCTGGGTAATGGCCCGCAGCGCCACCGTCGGGTCGTCGAGAATGGTCCGGCCGTTCTCCCCGGCGATGAGTTGCTGCTCGGCAATGCGCTCGCTTACGTGGCTGGGCAAGACAGCATCCCTCCGCCGTGCCCGCCCAATCCTGCGTCCCGGCGTGAGCTCGATCTGCTGCGCCTCGAGAGTTCGATGATCGATTCGCACCGCATGCCCCGCCCGAGCCAAATGCTCGTTGGCGCGCACCGCCCAGGCAGACCGCCACTCGAGTAGCGCCGATTTGCCGTTCCAGCGCCGCTCCTTGGGGCCGAATCCCGACTGCGTCACTCCGCGCAGGGTCAGCAATATGTGTGCATGCGGATTATTGGCATTCTTGCGGATGAAGAAGTCCGCGATCATGCCCTTGGCGACGAACTCCTTGGCGATGTAATCGCGCACCAGCGCAACATGTTCGTCGGCGGACAACTCGATCGGCAGCCCGACCTCGATCACGCGTGCCAGCTGCGAATCCTTGCGCACTTCGCCAGCTTCAACGGCATTCCAGAGCACTTCTCGGTCTTGCACCCAGCTCGGCGACCCGGGAGGCGCCATGATCTCCGCGTGCATGGTGTCACGCCGTCCGGCGTAGTTATGCGTCACGCCGTAGTGTTCGTCGCGTAATACAGCACCCGCCCGATAGGCCGCCGCCGCAACGATTCGCTGGCCGCGGGCTCTCGATATGATGTTTGCCGTCAAATGATATATCGCCAACTCGCGTATTCCCTGATCGCCGCCGCTCAACGACCGTGCGGCCGCGGCGGTGGCGGTGACCGCTGGATGATGCTGCGCCGCTGCTCCGGACTCATCTGACGCCACTGCTGGCGCAATTCGCTGCGCCGCTCCGGCGGCATTTGCCGAAACCGCTGATACGACTCGCGAACCCGCTGTTGCTGTTCGGGCGGCAAGCTCTTGAATTCCTGCCATCGCTGGCGCACGGCCTGGCGCTGTTCGGGCGGCATGGAGCGCCACTGGCCGAAGCGCTGCTGCGCGCTCGACCGCTGATCCGGCGTCATCGAGAGCCACTTCTGGCTGCCCTTGGCGAGTGCCTGCTGGCGGTCGGCGGGCAGGCTCTGCCATTTGTCCTGGTAGTTCTGCAGCAGATGTTGCTGCTGCGGCGACAGCGACTGCCATTCCCGCGACGCTGGCGATGGCGCCTCGGAGGCCGGCGGCGCGCTCTGGGCACAGGCCAAGTTCGCCGCTGCGACGATCACACTTACACAGAGAAACGAGGCCCTAATCATTGCTTTGAATCCTGCGGCGGCGTTACGGGAGGTCGGTCCTTACGCGGCGCCGACTTCTTCAAGAATTCCCACCAAGCGGCATCTTCGACATCATCCGCGCCCAAGAACTCGATGAAATCATCATTGGGGGGACCTGCGCCGGGCGTGGCGGCGCGGGCCGTCCCCCCATCGGGTGCCTCCATGCCGGATACCACCGGCGCGGGCGACGAGCGCTGCCCGGATGGAGGCGCCGAAGGCGGCGGTGCCGCCAACGCAACCGCGCAGCACACCGCGCTCATCAGCCAGTACCGCGCTGCCTTCAACCGGACTTACCTCGGAACCCTAAGCGGCCGGCTCGGGATTCGCCGCTTTGTCCGCAAAATCATAGAAATCGAGATCGTTCTGCAGCATCTCTATCGCATCGGCCGAAGACTCGTCCGCCGAGGCCACGATGTCCAAGTCTTCCAAGCTAGGCTGGTCGGCGGCCGTCATGCCATAGCGGTTCCCCGCCGGGAGCGCAAACCAGAGCGCCGCACCGAGCAGCACAGCGGCGGTCACACCCGCCGGCGTCCACGTCCCCATGCGAAAAAGCCATGGCCGGCGCGAGGATACAGCAGCTGCCTCGACGGCCGCATGCCGCGCGTGGGTAAGCCGCGAGCGTACGCGCATGTCCAGGTCGTCGATGCTGTCCTGGAACAGCTGACGCCCCCGATCTTCAAAGGCGCTCCGCGCTGCGTCTTGGTTCCGCTCATTCATCACCAAACCTCTCCGAGTTGGGCGCGCAACGCATGCACGGCGCGCGAGTAATGCGTCTTGACGCTGCCTTCCGAGCAGCCCATCGCCTGCGCCGTTGCAGCGACGTCCAAACCTTCGAAATTGCGCAGCATGAAGGCCTGGCGTTGTCGCGCCGGCAGTCCGCGCAGGGACCCCTCGAGTTTCACCATGGCCTGGTCTCGCATCAGCAGTTCGGGCACGTCCGGACCGGCATCCGCCACGTTGTCGAGCGGGTCTTGTGCCTCGTTCTCCGGATCTTCCTTCGGTCCCGGCAACCACACCATGAATTTCTTGCGCACCGTTCTGCGCCGCTGCAGATCGCGGATGCTGTTTTCCAGGATTCGATAGAACAACGGCCGCCATTCCGCGCTGGGTCTCGATGAGTAGCTGCGCGCGAGCTTCAACATCGTGTCTTGCACCACGTCCATGGCATCGTCGGGGTCTCGCAACGCGACCTGCGCCATGCGAAAGGCACGGCGCTCGATCTCGGCCAAGAATTTATCGAGTTCTCGCGTCTGGTCCAGAATGGCTCCCTTGCATGCTGGAACCGGAACATCCCAGGCCATGCAAGCGCTCGGGAGCGTATCAAAGCGCGGCATACCTCGTCCTCTGTTGCGTCGACGACCCATCCCATTACACTATATAAACAACGCTTAACCTCGGCCGACGTTGACTCTGATCCACAACTCGGTCCGCGCAAGATCAGCGACTTACGCACATCGTTGATGACTTCATTTGCAATATTTGCAACCGACATCTCGGGGAGGTATCCAGAGGGTGCGATAAGTGATTGATTTATAAGTGTTCATTTCGATTTAGGATAGATTTTCGCCAATTTGAATAGGACCCGAAATAGAACGGGCACTTAGGGTCTATGATCCCGGCTTCTCAACAGACTTATCCACAGGATCTGTGGACAAAAGGATCGCCTTGATCCTGCAGGTCGCGCTCGATACACCGCTGCGCCGCGAATTCGATTACCTGCCTCCCGTCGGTTTGGGCGAGCCGCCCAAACTCGGCGTACGGGTCCGGGTACCCTTCGGCCGCAGGCAGTTGATCGGCGTGCTGGTGGGGGTCGCCCGGGAATCCACGTTGGCATCGGACAAGCTGAAGACGGCACTCGAGATCTTGGACGAGATGCCCGTGTTCGATGCGGTCACGTTCGAACTGCTGCGCTGGGCAGCCGACTACTACCACCATTCGCTGGGTGAGGTCATCGCAGCCGCACTGCCGGTTGCGCTGCGGTCAGGTGCTGCGGCGGACGAAATGACGGAAGTCTGGGCCTTGAGCGAACCCGGGCGGCAGCAGCTGGAACGTCCCACCAAGCGACGAGCGCCGCGGCAGCGCGCCCTGTTGGCATGGCTCGCAAAACATGGACCGGTGGCGGCCGACGACCTGGCCGCCGCGTTCGAGAGCGCACAGCTGCGCGCGCTCGCGGCCCGCGGCTGGGTCACCGCCAGGCGCATCGTCTCCCTGCCGGTACCGTTCGAGCTGCGCCCCAGCGATGTGACTCTGACGGATGCCCAAACCCGGGTCGTCGAGGCGATCATCGCCTCCTTGGGGAATTACGCCGCGTATCTTCTGTATGGCGTGACCGGCAGCGGCAAGACGGAAGTCTATTTGCGGACCATCGCGGCAGCGTTGGCCGACGGCGGCCAGGCATTGGTGCTCGTGCCCGAGATTGCGCTCACGCCGCAGCTGGTAGAGCGCTTCCGGAGCCGCTTCAGCGCGGGTGTCGTGGCGCTGCATTCTGGTTTGACAGGCAGTGAGCGACGCGATGCGTGGCGATCCGCTCATGGCGGAAAAGCGCGCATCGTGATCGGCACGCGCTCGGCGGTGTTCACGTCCTTGCCGCGGCTCGCTCTCATCGTGGTCGACGAGGAACACGACGCCTCATACAAGCAGCACGAAGGCTTTCGCTATTCGGCGCGCGACCTTGCCGTATGGCGGGCCCAGCGGGCTCAGGTACCCATCGTCTTGGGGTCGGCCACCCCGTCGCTCGAGACACTGGAAAATGTGGCTCAGTCACGGTATTCGAAACTGCTGCTGCCGCAGCGGCCGGGGGCCGCACGGGCGCCTCGGCTGGCACTGGTCGACTTGCGCAGACATGCCAGCGAGCAAGGTCTGTCGCAGCCGGCGATGCAGGCAATCGGGCGGCATTTGGCGGCCGGCGGCCAAGTCATCGTGTTCTTGAACCGCCGCGGCTACGCGCCCTCCCTGTTTTGCAACGCATGCGGTTGGGTGGCCCCCTGCGCCCACTGCGACGCGCGCATGACGCTGCATCGACGCGCCGCGCAATTGCGGTGTCACCACTGCGGCGCGCACGCACCCGTACCGGCTACTTGCGGCAGCTGCGGGCAACCCTTGAACCCGGTCGGGCAGGGTACCGAGCGGGTCGAAGAAACCTTGGCACGCTTGTTCCCCGATGCACCCCTGGCGCGCCTGGACCGGGACACGGCCGCGGGGCGCGGGTCCCTGGAGGCCGTACTCGACCGCGTTCATAGCGGCGAGGCGCGAATCCTGGTCGGCACCCAGATGCTCACCAAGGGGCACCATTTCCCGGAGGTCAGCCTGGTGGTGATCCTGGATGCCGATCAAGGCCTATTTGCGAGCGATTTTCGCGCCACCGAACGCCTGGCGCAGACCATCACACAGGTCGCCGGCCGGGCGGGCCGCGCGGCCCGTCCCGGCGAGGTCATGATCCAAACGCAATTTCCCGACCATCCGCTGCTCACGCGCCTCATCGCCGAGGGATACGAAGGATTCGCCGCGAGCGCCCTGGAAGAGCGGCGCGAAGCCGCGTGGCCGCCCTATTCACGCCTCGCCATGCTGCGCGCGGAGGCCAAGGTCACGGGCGAGTTGGATGCATTCCTGCGCAGCGCCGCCGGACTCGCATCCCCTCTCGCGGATGCATCCATGAAAATACTGGGGCCGGCGACTGCCCTGATTGCACGGCGGGCCGACCATTTCCGCGCCCATCTGCTGATCGAATCTGCCACCCGCCCAGCGTTGCAGCGCTTTCTGGGCCGCTGGTTGCCGCAAGTCGAGGGGCTGCACCGCCCCCCGGGACTGCGCTGGTCCATCGACGTCGATCCCGTGGAAGTGGATTGAGCGGGACGCATGCGGATGGGCGCCACGCGGCGCTGGGCGGTAAACTGCCGACCCTCTGACACATCACTCACGGATAATCCTTGAAGACCTTGATCGACACCTTGTTGCGCCAAGCGCTCCAGCGGCTGCCCGAAGATCTCGCGCCCGCGGCGCTGCGCAATTCCACCATCGAAATCGAACGCACGCGCGACTCCCAGCATGGCGACTTCGCCACCAACCTGGCGATGCAGCTCGCGAAAGTCACGCGCCAGAATCCACGCAAGCTCGCCTCTGCCTTGGTGGCGGCACTGCCGGCGCACGACGCCATCGCGAAAGTCGAGATCGCGGGTGCCGGCTTCATCAACTTTTTCTTGAAGGAAGATGCGTACCACGCGGAGCTTGGCCGTGTGCTCGAGCAAAATTCCGAGTACGGCAAGTCGCTGCTCGGTGCCGGGCATACGGTGCTGGTGGAATTCGTATCGGCCAATCCCACCGGGCCGCTGCATGTGGGGCACGGGCGCCACGCAGCGTTCGGCGCCACGGTGGCCAACCTGCTCGAGGCCACCGGCTATCGCGTGGCGCGCGAGTACTACATCAACGACGCTGGACGCCAGATGGAAATTCTCGCCGTCAGCACCTGGCTGCGCTACCTCGAGCGCTGCGGCGAGCACTGTGCGTTTCCGGCCAACGGTTATCGCGGCGACTACATTATCGCCATCGCTCAGCGGCTGTATGAGGCCGAGGAAACCTCGCTGCTGCGCGGCGTCACCGAGGTGTTCGAAGGCTTGCCTGCGGACGAACCGCACGGGGGCGACAAAGACGCTTACATAGATGCCGTAATAACGCGCGCACGCCTGCTGATCGGCGACGCCGCCTTCCGTCGCGTTTTGGACATGGCCCTTGACGTGATTTTGAGCGACATCCGCGAGGACCTCGCGCAGTTCGGTGTAACGTTCGATTCGTGGTACTCGGAACGGACCCTGAGCGACAGCGGAGCGGTCGACCGAGCGGTCGGTGCGCTGGAGTCGGCGGGTCACGCCTACCGCAAGGATGGCGCCCTGTGGTTCAAGAGCACGGACTATGGCGACGAGAAGGATCGCGTGATGGTGCGCGACAACGGCATCAAGACCTATTTTGCGTCCGACATCGCCTTTGTTCTCAACAAGCGCGAACGCGGCTTCGAGCATCTGTTGTACATATGGGGCGCCGACCATCACGGCTACATCACGCGATTGCGTGCCGGCTTGATTGCGCTGGGCGGCCCGCCCGAATGCTTCGAGGTGCGGCTCGTGCAGTTCGTCTCGTTGTTTCGCGGCGGCGAAAAAGCCCAGATGTCGACACGATCGGGAGAGTTCGTGACGCTGCGCGATCTGCGCAAAGAGGTGGGCAACGATGCGGCACGGCTTTTCTACGTCATGCGCAGCAATGATCAGCATTTGGATTTCGACCTGGAATTGGCGAAGGCTCGCTCCAACGACAACCCGGTGTATTACATTCAGTACGCACACGCGCGCGTTGCCAGCGTGAAGCGGCAGCTGCAGGAGCGTGGGATCGCTTACGACCGCATACGCGGTGCGCGCTCCCTTGGCCGGTTGGCGGAGCCGCAGGAACTGCAGCTGGTGAAACGCCTAGCCTCCTTCCCTGAGCTCATCCAGCAGTGTGCCGCGCAGCGCGCCCCGCACACGCTGGTGCACTACCTGCGCGACCTGGCCAATGATTTTCATACCTACTACAGCGCGCACCAGTTCATCGTCGATGATGCGGCGCTGCGCGACGCCCGCTTGACTCTGGCGCTGGCCACCCAAATCGTCATCCGCAACGGCCTCACGCTGTTGGGCGTGTCAGCGCCCGACACGATGTAACGCGCGCCTGTGGCACGGGACTACAAGTCCAGACGCAAGCCCGGTGGCGGCTTGTCCGGCTGGCTGGGCGCCATCTGCGGACTTGGCCTCGGATTGGCCGTCGCGGCCATCGTCTATTTCAAAGACCGCCATCCCGACGCTCCCATCGTCCAGGCCAGCAAAGCCAACAAGAAGCGTTCGCGCGGCAGCGAACCTGCCGACCCCGAATCCGGCGATTCGGGCGCTGCGGAGGAGCCCGCGAAGTCCTATGACTTCTACAGCATGCTGCCCAAATTCGAAGTAGTGGTGCCGGAAAAAGAAAAGGACGTGAAGCCCGATACTCGGGCCGTCCCCGAGACGCGTCGCGGCACCTACGTTCTGCAGGCGGGCTCGTATAAGAATTTCGCCGACGCCGACCGTGTCCGCGCGCAGCTCGCTTTGCAAGGTGTCGAGTCCAAGGTCCAGAAGGTCTCGGTCGACAACGACACCTGGCATCGCATCCGCATTGGGCCCATTTCAAAGCTCGACGAACTCAACAGGCTGCGCACCATCCTGCGCAAGGCAGACGTGGATGTGCTGGTGATCCGGGTCGGGGACTAGCCAATTAGACCTATGGGACCGCCCCCCCCGGGGGTATTTCCTTGGCGCGCCCGTACCCTCGCTGGTCCGTCTCATTCTAATCCTCGCCTAATTGGCGAAAATCGACACCCAATGCCCGCAGCTTTCGGTATAAATGCGTGCGCTCCATGCCCACACGTTTCGCCAGCTGGCCCACCTTGCCGTTGCAGAGCAGCAGCTGCTGCTGAAGATAGGCGCGTTCGAACTGCTCCCGGGCCTCGCGCAGCGGCAGGGCCAGCAGGTCCTGCTTGACCAGAGGCTCGTCGATCGCCAGTTTGACCGCGAGTTCCCGCTCGATCTCCTCCAGCCGGATCTCCTCCCCCGTGCCCAGGATGAGCACCCGCTGGACCAAATTCTTGAGCTCTCCCACATTGCCTGGCCAGGGGTAATTGCGCAGGCGGTTTTGCGCCGCCACGCTGAAGCGCCGCAGCGGCAGATGCTGATCGTCCACCAAACGATCGACGTAGAATCGCAGCAGATCCGGCACGTCTTCGGCGTACTCGCGCAACGGCGGCACGCGCAAGGTGATGACGTTGAGGTGCGCGAGCAAGTCGCGCCGGAACAGCTCCGATGCGGCACGCAGGTCAAAGCCTTCCTGGGCCGAACTGATCCAGCGTACATTGATGGGCAACCGCTCGCGGCCACCCACTCGGGTGTAACCGTTCTGCTCGATCGCGCCCACCAGCGCCCGCTGCGCGTCGCCGCTCAGATCCTCGAGCCCGCTCAAGTACAAAGTGCCGCCCGCCGCCTGATCGAACGCACCCAGCTCGAGTTTGCCGTCGCGCTCGCTGCCAAAGAGGGCCGCAGCGGGATCTCCGCTCAAGCTCGCCGCCACCACCATGAAAAAAGGCTTCGCCGAGCGGGCGCTGAGGGAGTGCAGGTACCGCGCATAGGCCTCGCGGCCGGAACCCAATTCCCCAACCAGCAGCACCGGCGAGGAGCTGGAGGCCGCATTTTGTATTTGCTCGCGTAATGCCTGGGTTACCTTACTTTTGCCGATGGGAACGGCCAGACTGGACCCCTGCGTACGCTCGGAAAGCCGCTTGCGCCGGCCGGCATCGAGCGCACGTTCCACGGTCCGTAGCAGCTTGGTCAGCGACAGCGGTTTCTCGACGAAATCAAACGCCCCCAGGCGCGTGGCCTCGACCGCGGTCTCCACCGTCCCGTGGCCCGACATCATGACCACGGGACAGTCATAACCGTCGGTGACCGACCATTCGCGTAGCAGCGTGATGCCATCCGTATCCGGCATCCAAATATCCAGCAGCACCAGGTCGGGCACCTGGACGGCGCGCGAGGAACGAGCCTGAGCGGCATCGGCGGCGATCTCTACGTCGTACCCTTCCTCGGACAAAATCTCCTTCAAAAGGCCGCGGATATCCGCCTCGTCGTCCACCACCAATATTCTCGAAGCGGTCATACGCGTTCTCTCCTGTGTTCGGCCTTTCGCGGTTCACGGCCACTCAACGATCGTGCGGCCTCGCCCAACGGCAATAAAATCCGCACTCGGGCGCCGCCTGTGCGCTGATTATCCGCTTCAATGCGTCCGCCGTGCTCTTCCACGATCTTCTTGACGATGGCGAGCCCCAAGCCCGTGCCCTTTGGCTTGCTGGTGACATAGGGATCGAAGATGGTGCCTATCAGGTCCCGATGGAAGCCGGGGCCGTTGTCGGTCACCACGATCGCCGCTACTTGCTTCAGACCATCCTCGATGACGTGAGTTTCGATGTCCACGCGCGCATCGGCCTTGCCCTCGAGAGCCTCGAGCGAGTTGGTCACCAGATTGTTCAGGATCTGGCGGATGCGGATGCGGTCCGCAGATACGACGGGCAAGTGAGGATCGAGCAGCAGCTTGAGGTCGGCGGCGCTCGCCTGGACCCGGTATAGGTCCACGACCTCGGTGATGAGCTGATTGAGGTCGAAGCGCGAGAAGTGCATGTCCGGGGCGCGCGCATACTCGCTGAAGGCGTTGACCATTTGCTTCATCGCTTCCACTTGGGCCACGATGGTATGGGTTGCGCGCTCGAGCACCTGCGCGTCCTCCGCGTTCATGCTGCCCGAGAATTTTCGCTGTATGCGCTCGGCCGAGAGCTGGATGGGTGTCAACGGATTCTTGATTTCGTGCGCCAGCCGGCGCGCAACCTCGCCCCACGCGGCATCACGCTGCGCCTGAAGGAGCGTGGTGATATCGTCGAACACCAGCACCACGCCGGGCGCACCCCCGACATCATTGGGCAACGCCGTGCATGCGCACATCAGCACATGCTTGCCGGAATCGGCGATGAGTTCGATCTGCTCGCGCCAATCCGACTGGTCGGCACCGAGACGCAGCCTGACGGCCGCGATGAACTGCGTGAACAGCGTGCTGTCGCTGATGGCCTCGTCGAATCTTTTACCAACCGCCGCCTCCAGATCGACTCCCAGAATGGCGCTGGCAGCCTGGTTGGCGGTGCGCACCGTCAGATCCGGCTCCAGTGAAACCACGCCCGTGGACAAACGCGCCAAAATCACCGCGAGGCCCGCGCGCTCCGCTTCCACCGCCTGCTGGCTGCGGCGGGTCTCCTCGCGCGCCCTGGCCAAACGCTTCGTCATGTCGTTGAACGAGGTCACCAGGAAACCCAGCTCGTCGCGCGAGGGCAGCGGCACCTTGGTGTCGTAGTTGCCCTTGGCCACCGCTCGCGTGCCCGCGATCAAGTCCTGCACCGGCTGCACGAGGCGCTGTGCAGCAAAAAAAGCGCCATACACCGCGGCAATCAACGACATCAACACGACGAAGGACAGAATCAGCACGTAGGTGGATTTGAGCGGCTGACGGAGCTGCACCAGATTCGCGTATTGGGTATACGAGCGTTGCACGGTGTCAGCCAGCTGCGAGAGCTGCTGCGGGACCGGATAGAGCGCGATCAAGAGCCGTGCGGGCGCGCTGCCGTTGCCCTCGAGCGGCGAGGCCGCGCGTATCACGTAGCCGCCGACGGAATCGGTATCCAAGCTCACGTAGGGCCGGCCGCGACGGACTTGCAGCATCATTTCGTCGGTGGCCGGTACCGGCAGCATATCCATGGGACGATCGGAGCTGGTCGCGATGATGCGCGTCTGCGCACCCACCACCGTGAATTCCAAGGCCGTGCTTTCGCGCCGCTCACGATCCAATGTGCCGATCAACTCGAAATCCGACAAGGGCGACAGCTCGTGCGCCACGCTTTGCGTGTGCTGCAGGAATTCGCGCACGCGCACCTCGAGCGCCGCGTGCGACAGCTCGCGCGTGTCTTTCAGCCCTTGGCTGACCTCGATCTCGAACCAGCTGTCGATGCCCCGATTGAGGAACTGCAGTGAGAAATAATAGACGATCAAAATCGGCGCGACCGCCAGAGCGCTGAATATGGCGACGGTGCGGCCTTTGAGGCGGGACCCCGGTACGTGCTTGCGGTAGTCGCCCACCAATCGAGTGAGTTTGGCGGCCAGCAAGACGAACAGGGTAATCAACCCGCAGATGTTGATGAGCAGAATCCAGGGCAGCCACTTGTCGAACTCCGCCGAGTTCTGCGCGGCGGAGCCCAGCAAGTAGAGCGCGACCAGCCACAGCGCGACGCCGATCGTGCCGAGCACGCTCGAGCCGTACTTGCGGGTTAAGGCTGGAACGTCCATGTATACCAATCGCTTTCGCGATGCCACTCGTTGACCCAGAACATCAGCACGCGCAGCGAGAACGGCACCGAACCGTAGTCGATTTTCGCTCGAACATTGGCCTCGTAGCGGCGGTCCCCCGCCACCAATGATTTGTCGAGCAGCGGCAGGCTGTGGACTTCGGAAAGTTGCTCCAAGGCGGTATCGACCGTCCCGAGGGACTCTTGCTGACCGCTGTTGACGTTGCGCAAGATGTAGCGCGCGCTCACCGCGTTGTATTGCAGGTAATAGCGCTGGATGAGCTCGGCGATACGCGAATTGGGCAGCAGCTGGCGCACGCGCTCGATATCGATGTCCAGCTCGATGGTGAGCGGCACGCCTTCGGCCAAACCGCGCCGCACCGCATCGCTCACCGGCAGATCCAGCCGCGCATTCAAATGATAGACGCCGTCCTTCAGCTCCAGATCGGCCGACCGCACATCGAAGCGCCCCTCGAGTCCGTCGGCATGCGCCGGCCGCGCGCACAGGGCAGCGGTGAGCAAACCCAGCGCAAGCAGCGGCCCCATGCGCAACGCTGCTGCAGCGCGCGTCCGCCGCGGATGGATCGATGGCGCGGAACTAGGCATGATCGCTTTCATTGCTTCTGTACGGCAGCATAATAGAAGCCGTCGGCACCCGCTTCGCCCGGGAGAATTTGTCGGCCGACGCCGTCCGCCTCCCCGAAACCCGGCCATCCCGGCCAATTCTCGGGCGCAACGATGCTCGCATCGGGGGTGCCTGCCAGAAATGCCGCGACGACATCGCGGTTCTCGCTGCGGGTCACGGTGCAGGTTGCATAGATAAGGCGTCCGCCGGGCGCCAGCATGCGCCAAGCCGAGGTGAGCAATCGCCCCTGCAGCAGAGGCAGCTTGTCTATTTCCGCGGGCGACTTGCGCAAGCGGATATCCGGATGCCGCCGGATCACCCCGAGAGCGGAGCACGGCGCATCCAACAGAATCCGGTCGAATGCCACGCCGTCCCACCACGCGCCTGAGTTCGCCGCGTCTCCGACCTCCAGTTCGGCGTGCAAAGCGCCGCGCCGCAAATTCTCCCGCACGCGCGCGAGACGCTGCGGGTCGATGTCCACCGCCACCAACCGAGCGAGTTCGGGCTCACGTTCCGCCATCAGAGCGGTTTTGCCGCCCGGCGCCGCGCACGCATCGAGTACGCGTTGACCGGCGGCCAGTTGCAAGGGAAAGGCGACGCACTGCGCGCCGAGGTCCTGCACCGAAACCATTCCCTCGAGAAACCCGGGGAGCTCATGCACATCGCACGGTGAATCGAGGACCACTGCCAGCGGCACTCGCGGGTCGGCGTGAGCGGCAAGCCCCGCTTCCCGCAGCTTTTCCAAATAAGATTCCGTCGTCGTGCGCCGTCCGTTGACCCGCAACCACATCGGCGCTTGGGTATCTCCGGCCGCCAGCAGCTGCGTCCAGCGTACCGGCCAATCGGCCCGGTATCGGTCGGCCAACCAAATGGGCGATGCGTGCCGCGTCACCGGGTTGCGTGCGATTTCGACATCCAGAGTCTTGCGCTCGCGCAGATAGCGGCGCAATACGGCATTGACCAAGCCGCTCGCCCGTGCGGCATCCGTGGCCTTCGCGGTTTTCACCGCCGCATCCACCACGGCGTACTCGGGCGTGCGCGCGTCCTCCAGTTCGAACAGCGCCACGGAGAGCAGCGCCCGAAGGTGCAAATCCAACGAGCGCACCGGCTGCGACAACAGCTTGCCGAGAATCGCCTCGTGGCGGTAATAGCCGCGCACCGCCCCATAGCTCAAGGAGCGCACCGAGGGGCCCAAGGCGGCCGCTGCCGTCGCCAACGCATCGTGCAAGGCTACCTCGAGCGTGACACCCTCGCGCAATACGCGCGCCACCGCATAGGCGGCCAGGGAACGAGCACCCGCGGCCGGATTATTCATGGCTGCCCAGTCTGACGCCCGTGAGCCGTTGAGCCTTGATGAATTCCTGTGCCGCCAGCGGCTTGCGGCCGGCAAGTTGCAACCGCAGTATCCGCAATGTGCCGCCGCCGCACGCGACATCGATGCCGCGGTCGGAAGCGGCGAGGACGATGCCCGGCGGCGCGGAGCCATCGACGGCACCGGGCGCCAATTCAGCCTCCCACAGGCGCAATTGCGCGGCGTCCAATGTCGTTTCGGCGATCGGCCAGGGATTGAAGGCACGCACCCGGCGCAGGATGCCGGCCGCATCCTCGCGCCAATCGACCAGCGCTTCTGCCTTATCGACCTTTTCCGCGTAGGTGACGCCGCTCGCCGGTTGCGGCAGTTCATGCGCCGCGCCGCACGCGGCCGCGTCGAGTGCTTCGACGATGAGTTCACCGCCGAGGCGCGCCAGGCGGTCGTGCAGCGTTGCGGCCGTTTCGCGATCCCTAATGGCCACTTCGCGAGCAACCAGCATCGGACCGGTATCCAGCCCCGCCTCCATGCGCATGATGGTGACACCGGTGGCGGCATCGCCGGCGAGTAACGCCCTCTGAATGGGCGCTGCGCCGCGCCACCGCGGCAACAATGAGGCGTGGACGTTGAAGCAACCCAATGGGGGCACGGCGAGCACGGCCGGCGGCAAAATCAGTCCATACGCCACCACCACGAAGGCATCCAGCTCGATGCGGCGCAGCAGCGCCTCGGCGTCGGGAGTTTTGAAGCTCGCCGGCTGGTGTACGTCGAGGCCGCGCTCGAGCGCCAGCCGCTTGATTGCGCTGATATGAAGGGATCGCCCCCGGCCCGCCGGCCGGTCCGGCTGAGTGAATACGGCTGCGACCCGGTGGCGGGAGCGCAGCAGGGCCTCCAGCGATGGAATGGCGAACTCCGGCGTGCCGGCAAATCCCAGCCTCAAGGATCTCTGAACGGTATTCAAGGCTCTAAAGAGCCGGTGCTGAAGGGCCGGACGTCGCAGCGCGGGACGCCGTCGTGGCGCGAGGGCCGGTTTCCGAGGACCGTTGCTTGCGCTCTTTTTCCAGGCGCCGGCGGATCAGCTGACGCTTCAGTTCGGACAGATAGTCGACGAACAGCTTGCCGTCGAGATGATCCATTTCGTGCTGAATGCAAATCCCCAGCAGCCCCTCGGCGTCCATTTCAAAAGCCAGTCCGTCCAGTCCCAAAGCGCGGACGCGGATACGCGTGGCGCGCTGCACCTTCTCGTAGATGTCGGGCACCGACAGGCATCCTTCCTCGCCCGGACCTCGCCCCTGCGCGCTCAAGATTTCCGGATTGATGAATATCATGGGGTTATTGCGTCCCTCGCTCACGTCGAGAACGAGCACGCGCCGGTGCACATCGACCTGGGTCGCGGCAAGTCCCACGCCCTTGGCCGCATACATGGTTTCCAGCAGGTCCGCCACCAGTTGACGCACCGCGTCATCAACAGCGTCGACCGGCTTCGCCGTCTTCCTGAGCCGGGGATCCGGATACTCCAAAATTGCGAGCTTGGTCATGGGAGTTATGCGAGGGGCGTCGTGTTTTTGGCCGAAGAATGTTGCTAAAGTTCCGCCGCTGCTTAACTTAATGCCCATTATGGAGGCGCCCAGCGCGCTGTTAATCGGCAAAAACGGGCGATACGTCCCAGTCTTTGGCGGCAGGCCGGCAGTATACCAGCCGGCCCGGCACCATAAGACAGACGACTCAAGGGAGCGAAACGAATGCAAGGCCATCAGTTAATTGCCCTAACCTTATCAGTCGTGCTGGTGGGGGGTTGCCGCTCTGAACGGCCGCTCACGGCGCCAACTGCGCTACCCACCACCGAGAGTTCGGTGGAAGGTACGGTAGTCGGCGACGATCGAACCGCCATGGAAGCCGCCATCGACTCAGGGGCGGGCAGCTTGCCCGCTCCGGCCACGGGCGCCGATGTGGCCCGCGGCGGCCCGGTAGCCCTCGCGCCCAACGCTCCGGAGAGCTATGTCGTCAAGCGAGGCGATACGCTGTGGGGCATTGCCAAGGTCTTCTTGCGCGATCCGTGGTTTTGGCCCGAAATCTGGCAGGTAAACCGCCAGATCCAAAATCCGCATCTGATCTACCCTGGCGACACGTTGCGGCTGGTGTATATCGACGGCCAGCCCCGCATTACCTTACAGCGCGGCAACATGGAACGCGGCGATGCCGCGCGCGTCCTGCCGCGCGTTCGCAGTCAGCCCCTCGAAGCGGCGGTGACCACCATTCCTTACGAGGCCGTGGCCGCATTCATGTCCAAGCCGTCGGTGCTGGCAAACGAACAGATCAAGGGCGCGCCGTACGTATTCGCGAGCCGCGACAGCCATATCGTGCTCTCCAACGGCGACACCGTCTATGCGCGCGGCTTCTCGAATCCGGCCGAACTGGGCACCCACTACAACGTCATTCGTGTCGGCGACGCGCTGCGCGATCCGGATGACGGCCGCGTCGTCGGCTACGACGGAATCTTCACGGGTTCGGGACACGTGACTCGCAGCGGCGATCCGGCCACGCTCATCATGACCGAATCGACGCGCGAAACGGTCCCCGGGGACAAGCTGTTCGAGGGCGGCTCCGATGTCGCGCTCGATTTCATCCCCAGTCCGCCGAAAGTGAAAATCGACGGCCGCATCATGGCGGTGTCCGATGGCGTGACCGTCATCGGACAGTATCAAGTCGTCGTCATCAACCGCGGGGCCCGCGACGGGCTGGCGCCCGGCAACGTGCTGGCGATTTTCGAACTCGGCGGCTCGGTTCGCGACACCGTGAACAAGGGCTTTTTGAGCGGTGTATCCCGTCTGGGCGGCAAGAAGGTGTACCTGCCGGACGAGCGCAGCGGAACGTTCATGGTTTTCAAGACGTTCGATCAGATCAGCTACGGCCTCATCATGGAGGCGAAGAACCTCATCCGCGTCGCCGACCGAGTCGGGAACCCGTAAGCAGGTCGGCAATCTGCACGAAGCCGCCAGATCGGCATGGCGGCCGCCGGTCTTTCCTTATCCATAATCCCGCCGATGTTGCAGGACGAGGAAAGGCACGATTTGCTCGCTTGGGCGGCGCTCGCTCGGACGCCGGGGCTCGACGCGGCCACCGTGTCGGCGGCGCTCGACGTGCTGGGACGCCCTTCGGCCCTGGTTTTGGCGTCCGATGACGAATGGAGCCGAGCCGCGATCCCGGCAGTTTCACGTGCCTTTTTGGCGAGCCGTGCCGCTTCCCCGTCAACGGCGGAGCAAGCCTGGCTCGACTCGGCGCGCCACACGCTCATCCCGTTCACCGACCCGCGCTATCCCCGTCTGCTGCTCTCGCTGCCGGATTGCCCGATCGCTCTCTATGTCTCGGGCAACGTCGACGCGCTTGCGAACCCCCAACTCGCCATCGTCGGCAGCCGCAATCCCAGCCCCCAGGGTCGCGAAACGGCGCATGCATTCGCCGAGGCCTTGAGCGAGCGTGGCCTCGGCATCACCAGCGGCGTCGCCGAGGGAATCGACGCGAGCGCGCACTGCGGCGCGCTCAAGGCCCAAGGCAGTACCCTGGGCGTTCTGGGCACGGGCGTGGATATCGTCTATCCCCGCTGCAATCAATCGCTTTACGAGGAGATCGTGCAACAAGGAGCCCTCGTCAGCGAGTTCGCGCTGGGAACGCCGCCGAAACGGGGGAATTTTCCGCAGCGCAACCGCATCATCGCAGCCTTGAGTTTGGGTACCCTGGTGGTGGAAGCCGCCCGTCGCAGCGGCTCCTTGATCACCGCGAGGCTGGCCAACACCTACGGCCGGGAAGTCTTTGCCATCCCGGGCTCCATATACAGTCCTCTCAGCCGCGGTTGCCACGAACTCATCAAAGCGGGTGCGAAATTGGTGGAAACGGCTGCAGATATTTTGCAGGAATTGAACTTTTCTGCCTTTTTTAACAATGACTTGCGGCCGCCCGCCGGCGAGGCGCCGCGACTCCCGTCCGCGGCGGGCATGGACAAGGATCACAAAATCTTGTTAGATGCGCTCGGCTTTGATCCTGTGGACCTCGATACCTTGGTCGTCCGTACCGGATTCAAACCAGAAGCCGTGTCCTCGATGATGCTGATCCTCGAGCTCGAGGGTCACGTTCAGGCCGCCCCCGGGGGCCGCTACTCCCGAGTCGCCTACAGGAGAGCCGGAGGTGAAAGAT
>JALYHU010000012.1 GCA_030776345.1 Pseudomonadota bacterium
CCCGCTTCCAGCTGATGGCGAACTGCCAGTATCAGCACGGCGTCATCCGACGGCACCCAACGATACTTAGCCACGTAGCCGAACTTGCCACGGGAAAGGAACAATTCCCGGCGCCCATCCTCGGCCACGCGGCCCAGCAGAGGATGGTCTGCGAGCAAATCGAAGGCGCGCCGAACACTGACAATCCGCTCGCGTGCGAGCTTGGGGTTGTGTTCGGCGAGAAAATCGAAGAGCCGCTCGAGGTCGGCGAGCGCTCTAGTTGTTATTTGGACGCGCGCCACGCGCGCGCTCGCGGTCGTCGAACTGACCTGCCCGCCACGCGCGCTTCGAGATAATCAAAAGCGGCGTCAACTGGAACGGCTTTACCGCTCTCCGTCGCTTCCCTCTCGGCAAGCGCTGCATCTTCGGAAAATCGCATGCGAAGCTCGGCCCGGTCAGCTTCCTGGCTCAACACATCGACCATGAAGGCATGGGCCGTCTTGTTCGCCGCGCCGGCAAGTCGCTCGATGCGGCGTTTGAGATTATCGGGGATCTTCAGACTGGTGGCTGCCATACGTTTCAACATCGAAATTGCAGGTAGTCAGAAGTTACTACCTTGACGAAACGAAGTCAATGAGCGATCGGACCACGACATGATCGTCATATTCGGGCGAATGTGCGTTGGTGGCCCCCGGTCTCGAGATGATGAGGGGCACCCCCCTTTCGGGTAGCGACTTTGGCGCCGAACCGTCGTCTTCAAATCACGAAAGATACGCTGGCGATGGCGCAAGTTGGCTGGCGCTGGCCGGAAGTGGAGCGGGCGATGGGAATCGAATATATCGCTCTGGAGCCAGTAACCGTTCTCAAATCTACGCATTCACGTACATTTTTTGCACCATTTACGGGATCAATTGATGCTATTATAGGTGCTCCGGAATGGAGTACCGCGATGCGCACGACGGTAACGCTGGACGATGACTTGCTCGCCAAAGCGACCAAAATGATGGGCGGTCTTGATCGCTCGACCGTGTTACGTGAGGGTCTGAAGGCGCTCATCGAGCGAGAAAGCGCCATGCGGCTCGCCAAGCTTGGCGGCACTCAGCCGCAGCTTCAACCAGTCCCCAGAAGGCGTGCTGCCGCGGCAACATGATTCTCGCGGACACTTCAGTCTGGATTGACTACTTTCGCGAGGACCTGCCGGAGCTCGGCGAGCGTCTCCGCCGCCGCGACGTGGTCATGCATCCGTTCGTCGTGGGCGAACTCGCCTGCGGCAACTTCTCGCACCGTGAATCAACGCTTGAACTTCTCCAACAACTACATTCGGTGACCGTCGCTGAACACGACGAGGTCATGACCTTCATCCGCGCGCAAAAACTTTACGGCCGAGGCGTTGGGTATGTGGACGTTCACCTGCTCGCTGCCGCAGCCATTGACCGATGCCAGTTTTGGACCTTGGACAAGCGACTCAATGCAGTGGCAGCGAGCATCGGGATAGCCGTCAAGCCTTAACTCCAAACAATACCGCGGCGCAATGGACTGGCCTGCGAGGTGCAGGGAAATGAGAAGTGGAGCGGGCGATGGGAATCGAACCCCACACGGGAGGCCGTTTTGGGCCTTTGAAACAAGCGGTTTGGTGCGATTGCGGAGCCAAGTGTGATTAGCGTGTGAATTTTCGCGGTACGTGGGGCCACGTACGGCTACGTAGGGATACATCGATGTGCGAGATCCCAAGGGCGCCATACGCTCGCTGAAAGCAGGCATTAGAAATTCGCCTAGCGGACGGTCTCCAAACACCTTCAACTAATATTTGACGCCGGCCAACTGCGCATTTGATCACTATTTCCCGTCCGATTTCTCGAACTTGCGGCGGGCACGTTCAACTTCTTTGAGGTTTTCCGCGGCCCACACCCACACCCCACAAAACGCTGCGCCAAGGCTCAAGCCGATTTTCGTTAGTGCGTATTCGACCTTTGGCGGCACGACGGGATGTACGGTCCTCGTAATCAGCCCGTCGCGCTCCATCTGGCGCAAAGTTTGCGTGAGCATCTTTTGGCTAATGCCTTCGACGAACTCGCTCAGCCGCGTAAATCGCAGCACCCCCTTTTCGGCCAATACCTCAAGGATCAGCATCGTCCACTTGTCGGCAACACGGCCGATCAAGTCGGTGACTAGGGCCTCAATCCGGGGGTCGAGATCCTCGGGCGGAGTGCTTGCGGCGTACGCCTTGGCTTTCGCGATTTGTTCGTGGGTGAAACCGGAAATCCGTGGCATTTCTACGCTCTCTTTTTGGTAAGTATAAATCTTTATGGTGCCTTCTTTCACTTGGAGAGTGTAGCCGCTAGGATGTTAACGATCAATCACAAGCAAGGAGTCTGATATGAAACTTCAGAAAAGGACTGTTCTGATAACCGGCGGAACGAGCGGCATTGGCCTTGAGTTGGCCAAGCAACTTCAACAGCGTGGAAACACGGTCATTGTTACTGGCCGCGACCAGGAAAAGCTTGATACCGCCAGGAGCGCGCTCGCTGGCGTCCATGTCTTCAAGAGCGATGTGAGCGATCCGGGTGCAATTGCGGCGCTGCGCGACGCTGTGCTTAACCAATTTCCGACGCTCGATACGCTCGTTAACAATGCCGGGATCATGCGCAACCTGAACCTCAACCAAGATCGCGACCTGAACGACGTAACGCGCGAAATTGAAATTAACTTGAGCGGGCCGGTCCGGATGGTTCAGCAGTTCTTGCCGCATCTCAAATCTCGCAAGGGTGCCCTGATCGTCAACGTTTCGTCCGGCTTAGCCTTTATCCCGATGCCCATATCGCCGGTCTACTGCGCTACAAAGGCCGCAATTCACTCATTCACTCAGTCCTTGCGCGTGCAGCTCGCGGGCACAGGCGTTACCGTGATTGAACTGGCTCCGCCCGGTGTCGAGACGCCGCTGTTTCGAGGAGAGTTCGCGGATGAATTGAGAGGGCAGAAAGGAATGGACGTGAAGATTCTGGTGGGCAAGGCAATTGCAGGGATCGAAGCTGGAAGGCTGGAAATTCGCCCCGGTCTCAGCAACGTGCTGAAGGTTATGAGCAGGATCGCCCCCCAATTCATGTTCAATCAAATGGTCAAGATGGCAAAGCCCAAAAAAGTAACCCCACCTACAACCAAAAGAGTCTGGAGCCGGTCGTAAATCGAAACGTTTGGTTGCGGACAGACAGCCACTATTCAGCAAAGCCACGGCTCCCTCGTGCAAACTCGGCCGAGCGGTCTATCCACGCATTCGATCAAATGAACCGTTGTAGCCGCGTCAAGACTGTGGGAACCGGGCGATAAGCAAAGTCGCGTGCTACGACAACGCGGGGACACGCCAGACAACGAAAAGTGGAGCGGGCGATGGGAATCGAACCCACGGCTCAAGCTTGGGAAGCTTGGGTATTACCATTATACGACGCCCGCTTCGTCGGGAAGTCTAAGCGGGTTTAGGGCAATTGCCAACCCGGGTGATTTCCGACGGTCGCCGGGGCGTGTTTGCGCTTCGGCTGCGACCACCCCTAACCCTCACCGGGCTCATCGCTGACGTACTGGGATGCTGCCGCCTTCGCGTCTTGCAGGTCAAATAGCCGTCATTTGAATTGCTCATCGACTTGCAGATCGAGCGCCGCCGCGTGCCGATTGGTCTCATTCGCGAGACCGATGATGGCCACCAGCTCAGCATGCTGCTCCGGGGTCATCCCCTTGTTGCGGGCGGCGGCACCGTGCGAGGCGATGCAGTACTTGCAGCCATTCGTCACGCTGACGGCCATATAAATGAGTTCTTTCGTGAGCGGATCCAAAGCACCGGGGCCCATGACCTCTTTTGAATTCGCCCACATCCGTCGCAAGGTAGGCGGGTGATGCGCCAACACTTTCCAATAATTGTTGACCCAGTCGGTCTTGCGGGTTGCCATGATGTCGTCGTACACCGCACGCACCTCGGCCGATGCGTCGGCGTATTCGAGCGGCGAGGCGGCACTCGTGCTCACGGCACCACCGCGATCACGCGCGCTGGAAAACCCGAGCCGTCCTGTACTTTCGGGAAAGCGACCCACACGACCGCACCCGCCTCCGGTACCTGGTCCAAATTGGCGAGTAACTCGATTTGATAGTGATTGAGACCGAGAACGTATGACTCCAGGGAATAGTCGTCCTTGGTGGTCGATGAGCCCGGATCAGTGTCGGTGGTCTCATGCCCCGATGCCGCGATACCCCGCTTCTCATAGAGAAGCTGCAAGACTTCCTTGCTCCAGCCGGGATAGTGAAACACGCCGGCCGAATCCTTGTTCGCGAGTTTTGCATCGTCCGGCCACCGTTTCGACCAATCCGTACGCATCGCGACGAACGCGCCCTTCGGCACGACTCCGTGCCGCGACTCCCAGACGGCGACGTCCTCCAGCGTCAGTACGTAATCCGGATTCTTGGCGACCTTCTCATGCACGTCGAGGACCACCAGCGGCATCAACATATCTTTGGGATCGATCTGGTCGACGCTGTGCAGGCCCGTATGAAAGTGCGCGGGCGGATCGACATGTGTGCCCCACTGCCCGATGTGGCAATATTCGTTGATGCGGAAGCCGTCCTTGTCGACGGTATAGAGCGTCTTCACCCGCTCGTCGGGCGCACCCTTCCAATGCGGAATTCCCGGGCCGAATTCATGGGTCAGATCGACGAAGCGATGGGATTTCAACACCGCCAATGCGTCCATCAACGCCGGCTCCCGAGGCGTAGGCGCCGCTGCCGCTACACCGATGAATGCGGCAACTGCAATACCGGCATATAAAATCCGAACCCATGTTCGCATGCTGATTCCCCCTCCTTCAATTGGGTCGTGACTCGCCGGCGGCTTCGATTTCCACGAGCAGATCCTCGCGGCATACATCCGCTTGTAAATAGACGATGGAAGTGGACGCGCGCACGGAATCCGACAACGCACTCTCGATAGCCGCGAGGTCTGAAGGCCGCCGCACGTAGACCTTGAATTTCAGTCCGGCGAGCGAGTACTGCGCCGCTCCGACGACCCGATTCGCCTCGCCGATCAAGGCATCGATGTTGGCCAACGTTTCGCGCGTCTGCGCCCTCACGTCACCGGGGTGAATGGTCTCGTGGCCCACGATGCTGGCGGTACCCGAGACGAACAAATTCGTGCCCGCCGAGTCGCTCAGGACGCACGCCCGGGAAAAGGTGGGAGTGAATCTGCCGAATTTCGGCGGGTAGTAGTAGGCGCTGATCTGCCGCGGGTTTTCGATCATCTTCGGCGCACGGCGCGAGGCGAGAAAATAAATCGAGATTGGGCTGCCGGCGGGCGACCCCAACGCGCTGGCGGCGGGCACCGTCCCAACCGTGCTTCGGCCGGAAGTGCGGAAGGCCGTCTGGCGCGCGGAGTTGAAGTGGCGATACCGCTCGTCACCGTCGGCCTCACGATTGATTTCCGGCAAATAGTTCCAAACCCGAATCAGATGGCAGTGCTGCGTTTCCTGGAGGACGCCGAAAATATCTTGATACGACGTCGTGGTCGCGCGCAGTAAGGCCGCTGAGCCGCCATCGCCATTGGGGCCGTCGAGGCTCTTTTCATCGACGGTTATCGAGCCGAACAGAAGTTCGCCGCAGTATCGGTAGTGAACGCGGCCCTGACGGAGCGATCCCGTGGACAATTCCACATCTTGGCCCCCGGCCACTCGCCAGACTTCGCATAAATCATCGGTATTCCCCAGCGAGGGCGTCATGCTCGCGGTGATAGGAACCTGCGCAAGAGCGAGTTGCGGCGCCTTCTCGAACCCGACTACACCCAGCACCGTGCGCCACCACGAGGCCGACTGCGCGGCGAGTTCGCCGCAGGACAAGTATTCGAGTTGCAGGGAGGCGGTATTCATCCAGCGGGAGTCTATCCTGCCGTCTTGCAGCGGGGTAGATTGGCTCGCACCCCCGCAACTGGCTGCCCCGCCGGCGGCGGCCAGAAATTCCGGCATGATCGCCGTGGATCCGCTGGGCGGGCAACTCCCCCCGGGCATGAGCGGTTATAGTAGCCATGCCTCCGTCAGACGAGAAAGGGATCCCAGATCAGATGAGCATCAGCAAAGTAACGCCCGGCGACGACGTGCCCCATGAATTCAACGTGATCATCGAAATTCCCATGAACGCAGATCCCGTGAAGTATGAAGTAGACAAGAACTCGGGAGCCCTGTTCGTCGACCGCTTCATGATGACGGCCATGCATTATCCGGCCAATTACGGCTACGTACCGCGCACCATTGGCGATGACAATGATCCGGTGGACGTGCTGGTCCACACGCCGTTTCCATTGATGCCGGGGGTCGTCGTGCGATGCCGTCCTCTGGGGGTGCTACGGATGGACGATGAGTCGGGGGGCGATGCAAAGTTGCTCGCTGTGCCGGCCGACGACATTTGCCCGCTGTTCACACATTGGAAGTCCATCGAAGACGTGCCTGAAATTCGCTTACACCAGATTCAACATTTCTTCGAGCATTACAAAGATCTCGAAGCCGGCAAGTGGGTCAAGGTCGTGGGCTGGGCGGGGCTGGACGTTGCACACGCTGAAATCCTCGAGGGCATCAAGCGGTATTCCGGTCAGGAAAAACGGCCGACCGCCGACTGACGTCCGCTCCGCCGCTAAAGGCTAAAGGAGCTCCTCCGGTGCGAACGGCGCGAGCGTCTTCAAGATGAAACGCTGTGCACGCGTGGTCTCCGGGTCGGTATGCCATATTTTCTCGGCGCCCGGTTCGCCGCTCGACCACACGATGCGATCATTCCGGTCGAGTTCCAATTTGTAGCTCCCATCCGCGCTGACGTCGTCGAGCAGGCTGGTGACTTGCCGCGCGATTTCCGGGCTGCGAATCACCAGACCCAACTCGCTGTTGGTGCGCGCCGACCGCGCATCCATGTTCATCGATCCGATGAAGACGGTTCGCTGATCGATGACCAGCGCCTTGGCATGCAAGCTCGCGTTGGAGCTCTTGAACGGATGGAAGCGCAGGCGCCTCTGCCCGAGTTTGGGCCGTACTTCGGAGAGTTCGACACCGAGTCGCAACAGGGCGACGCGGTAGCGAGAATAGCCGTTGTGGACCAGTGGAGAGTCGGTAGACGCCAGCGAATTGGTGAGAATGCGAATATGCACGCCCCTGCCCACCAACTCCTGCATCAGGGCAACCCCCTCGGCGCCGGGTACCAAGTACGGTGAGATCACGATGACTTCCTGTTGCGCCGAGCGCATCAATGTCTTGATGTTATTGGCGATCAAGTCCTCTTCGTTGGGGACGGCGTCACTTGCGATTTTTGCGGGTTTGTCCGCCAGTACCGTGGCAGGCACCCATGTCAATTGTAAATCGTCCATGTCGAGTTCGTGCGCCAACCAGCTCGACTCGCCCGCGACGACGTTCTCCTCGAGTGCCTGCGGCACCGTCTCCGCGTGCACGGGAGCGGCCACCGAGGCAATCGGATATGCATATTTGCTGTTCCAAAAGGCATCGAAGGATGCGGATAGCTGCGGTACGATAGATCCGGCGGCAACCACGTCGAGGTCGATGAAATTGCTGTGTAGATCGCGCGTGAAGTACTGGTCGCCGATGTTCCTCCCGCCCGTGATGGCAAGCGCGTTGTCGGCCACGAATAGCTTGTTATGCATGCGGTGATTGATTCGCGGGATCTCCGAAACCGACGCCACGATGCGAGTCCACAACGCGGACCGGCCCCCTACGAACGGATTGAAGACGCGCACTTCGACGTTGGCGTGCTCACCCAAGTGCATGAAGCGGCGGTCCTCGCCCGCCGTATTGAGATCATCCACCAGCACCCGTACGCGGACGCCGCGGTCGGCCGCCCCGCGTAAATGATGCAGCAGAACACTGGCGGACTCGTCCTGATGAATGATGTAGTACTGGATGTCCAACGTTCGCTGAGCACGGTCCGCGAGTGCGATCAGGCTTGCGAGGGCCTCGTCACCGGACGCCAGCAGACGGATTCCGGACAGGTTGCGCCCCCCCTTGGCGTGCTCGACGATCCGGCCGAGCGCCGTGGTATCCGGCCGGCGCAGTGCCTCGCTTGGATACTTTTGCACGTGTTTTGGCAAACCCGCGCAGCCGGCGAGCAGTAAGACGATGCACGCGACGCCGGCGCCCTTCCTAAATCCCGGCACGAGCCTGACGGGGCCCGCTGAAGCACCGATCCAGTGTTTGCGCATAGCGTCATCATATCAGGCACACTTTACGGCCATGCATGCACAACGTCGCATTCGCAGTTTCGTCTTGCGCGCCGGCCGACTCACGGCAGCGCAGGAGCGTGCGCTCACCGAACTCTGGCCCGCGTACGGACTCGAATTCAGCGAGCAACTCATCGATCTTGATGCTGCGTTCGGCCACGGAGGGGTGACCGCACGGCGTTGCCTCGAGATTGGGTTCGGTGCGGGCGAGGTCATTGGCACCTTGGCGGAGGCTAATCCGCATACCGATTATTTGGGCATCGAGGTGCACCGGTCAGGTGTCGGTCGACTGTTGCTGCATGCCGAGCAGGCAAAACTCAAGAACGTGCGGATCGTGTGTCACGATGCCGTTGAGGTTCTGAAGAATGGAATCCGAGAGGAAACTTTCGACGAAATCCTCATCTTCTTCCCCGATCCCTGGCACAAGAAGCGGCACCGCAAGCGCCGGTTGATCGACACTCAATTCGTCGCGACGTTGGCCGCCAAACTGCGAAACGGCGGCATTCTGCGCCTCGCCACCGACTGGCAGGACTACGCCGAACAGATGCTTGCCGTATGCAGCGCTACGCTCACACTCGAATCATTGAGTCCCGATGGAACCTACGTGGCGCGGCCGGACTTCCGGCCGGCGACGCGGTTCGAAAGACGGGGTGCCCGATTGGGCCACGGGGTTTGGGATCTCGCCTACCGCAAGCGCAGCGGGTGAGTCGAGAGGGCCATCACCTCAAGAAACTGCCGCGAATCCCATCGGTGATGAATTGCACGGCGAGCGCCGCCAGCACGACGCCTGACAGCCGGCTCATCACGGCGGCGCCCGTCACCCCCAGCACCTTCATCAGCCGCGGTGCCGCCGTCATCAGGGACCAGCAAACGATCACCACCGCGGTCACCACGGCCAAAAATCCGACGAACAATACCGGTTTGCCCCAGATCTCTCCGGCGGTCAGGAGAATCGTCGCCAAGGCCCCCGGGCCGGCGATGAAGGGAAACGCCAGCGGAAAAACAGATATGTCCTCGCGTTTCAGGGATTCTTCCCGCTCCGGCGTGGTCGAGCGGGAACCCGACGGATGTGCGAATACCATTTCCAACGCGATCAGGAACAACAAGGTTCCCCCCGCAATCCGGAAAGAACTCAGCGTGATTCCCATGACATCGAGAAATTTCGCGCCCGCGACCGCAAACAGAAAGCAGATACCGAGCGCGATGGCGGACGCCTTGCGCGCCATGCTTCGTTGATAGCTTTCGGTGGCGCCTTCCGTCAATCCGGCAAACAGCGGGATCAGGGAAATGGGCTCGACGACGACGAAGAAAACGACGAAGAATTTGAAGAGCTGTTCGACCATAAACATGTTGCTGCGCGCAAAAATTAGTCGTTGCGCGGAGGATTCATTGAGAGTTGAATGGACACGAGGATAACAGACGGAGGCTGCAATGAACGCGATGAAGCCGATCGTGGGTCAATGGTACCGTGGCGCCACCAACGAGCTGTTCGAAGTCGTCGCGATCGACGATGGAGATGAGACCATCGAAATCCAGTATTTCGATGGTACGGTCACCGAAATGGATTTCGACTCCTGGAACGAGCAGTTGCTGGATCGGATGCTCGACGCGGCGGATGCACCGGAGGATTGGTCGGGTGCAATCGACGTGGAAACCGAGGATTTGGATCGCGACTTCGAGGACACTGCCCGCATGGCATGGTCCGTACCGGAGGACCGATCGCTGCGCCGCTGAGGCCTACATCTCGGCCCTGCGCCGTTGCCGGCGATACGCGAGTCCCTACCGTTTGGCGTTTGCGACTTCGCGGGCCGCAAGGTCGTTCAGGGGCCCGCGCAATATCACCAGCAATATCAGCCCCGGCACGGCGCTCAGGCAGGTGACCACGAAGAAATTCGCCCATCCGATCATCGGTACGATGGCCCCCGCGATCGCACCCGTCACGTTCCGCGGCAAGACCGCGAGAGCGGACAGCAAAGCGTACTGGGTGGCGCTGAAATCCACCGAGCACAGCGACACCAGGAAGGCAACGAAAGCCGCCTGACCCATGCCGCCGATCATGGTATCCAAGCACGTCGCCAGCACCAGCAGCCAGACTTGCTTACCGGCCAGTGCCAGCCACATATAGAGCAAGTTGGTCAGCGCCTGACCGATACCGAAAACCAGGAGTGACCGAAACACCCCCCAACGGATATACATGATGCCGCCGAAAGCCACGCCTATCATGGTGGAGATGGTCATGTTGAGCTTGCCGGCGATGCTCAATTCCTTCAGGGAAAACCCCACCCCTTGAATCATGAAGGTGCTGTACAAACTGAGTGCCAGGGCGTCGCCAAGCTTGTAGAGCAGCACCAAGAGCAGAAAGCCCCACATGCCTTTTTGTTTCAGCAAAGCGCGCAGCGGCTGCCACACCGCATCGGCCAATGTGCGCGGCGCGCGACCCGGCACGGCCGGCTCCGGCGCCCAGATCGTCGCCGCCATCGTGGCGGCCATGAGGCAGGCGACGAATAGGAAAGCGATCTGCCACCCGAGGCTGGCGGCAATCCACACCAGCACCGCACCGGCCAGCATCGCCGCTGTGCGGTAACCGAATGCGGCCGCTGCCGCGGCCAGGGCGCGCTCGCTCGCCGGAATCGCATCCACCCGATAGGCATCGATCACGATGTCCTGAGAAGCCGAGAAGAACGCCAATAACACGGCAATGCCGCCCAACACATAGGGCGCCTTCGTGGGGGAGCAGAAGCCCATCACGCCGATGCAGACCGCAAGGCAGGCTTGATAAATTAAAATCCATCCGCGACGCCGGCCCAAGATCGGCGGCAGGTAACGATCCAGCAGCGGTGCCCACAGAAATTTGATGTTATAAGGCAGCGCGACCAAGGAAAAAATGCCGATGGTCTTGATGCTCAAGCCTTCGGACGCCAGCCAGGCCTGCAAAGTGAAATTTGTGAGGTTGAACGGCAGGCCCGACGCGAAGCTCAGGAAGAGGATCGCCGCCATGCGCTTATCGCCCAGCGCCTGCAGTACCGTGGGTTTGGCCACGGTTTTCGAAGCGGCGCTATCCGTCAAACGCGAGGACTCGGTATCGTGATGGCGTTGCGCATTGGTTCAATAATACCAGCACACTGCGAGCTTGCGGCGTAACGCGTCCCTTGCGAGACTTTACGCCCATGACACCACCGGCCCAGACACCCCCATCGCCCGCCCGGCCCCTTCCCTACCAAAGCGACTTCATCGAATTGTGCGTGAAACTCGGCGTTTTGAAGTTCGGGAGCTTTACGCTGAAGTCCGGCCGCGACAGCCCTTATTTCTTCAACGCGGGCCTTTTCAATACCGGTGCGGCCATTTCGGCGGTCGGCCGCGCCTATGCCGCCACGGTCGCGGCCTCCGGTATGTCGTTCGACATGCTGTTTGGCCCAGCCTACAAGGGTATTCCCCTGGTAACCATGACCGCGGCTGCACTTGCGGAGACCCAAGATCACAGTGTGGGTTTCGCCTTCAACCGCAAGGAGGCCAAGGACCATGGCGAGGGCGGCAATATCATCGGCAGCCCATTGCTGGGAAGGGTTTTGATCGTGGATGACGTCATTACGGCCGGGACCGCCATCCGCGAATCCATCGAAACCATCAAGGCGGCCGGCGCAACCGCCGCCGGGGTGCTGCTTGCCCTCGATCGGCAGGAGCGCGGCAGCGGCGGCCTGTCCGCGGTCCAGGAAGTTCGCGAGCAATTCGGCATCCCGGTAATCGCAATCATCGGGCTCACCGAGCTCATCCGGCACATGCAGGTCCAGGGCCGCTCGGCAGAGGTCGCAAGCATGCAGCAGTATCGGGCCCGGTACGGCGTCTAACGAGCCGTCCGTATTGAGGAATCGCCCCTGGAAAAGCGGCCGCCTGCGCTTCACAATGACCTAGGCTCACTGGAATAACGTTCTTAATGAATCTCGCCCGGGTTCTCTATGTGGTTTTGCTGTTCGCAACGTCGTCCTTTTCGGCAGACGCCGCGGAGTCGAGCTCCCGTAGATTGTACAAATGGGTGGACCAACAGGGCATGACTCACTACGGCGATCACATCCCCCCGGAATTTGCGTCCCAGGAGCAGCATGTCATCAACTCGAGGGGCGTGGAAACTGAGCGTATCGAAGCCCAGCGGTCCCCGGAGGAGATGGCTGCCGAGGAACAGAAAAGGCTGGTGGCGGAACAGCGCGCGAGCCGCGACAAGAATCTGCTGAACACGTACGGGTCGGTAGCGGAAATCGAGCGGCTACGGGATCAGCGCCTCGCGTTGGTGTCGGACCAGATCAAGGTGACCGGTCAATTTCTCGAGGTACTCAACGGGCGTCTGAAGAAGCTCCGTACCAACGGCGCGCATTTCAGGCCCTATAACAGCGATCCCAAAGCGCCGCCCATGTCCGATCAGTTCGCGGAGGACTTGGTGCGGGTCGGCACCGACATTCGTACGCAGCAAGAGAATCTTCGCGAGAGGCGCAGCGAGGAAGCGGCCATGAGCAAGCAATTCGAGAGCGATATCGCGCGTTTCAGAGAACTCAAGGGTATCCATTGACGCCAAAAATACGAATTTTACTCGGCGTGACCGGCGGCATCGCTGCCTATAAGAGCCCGGAATTGGTGCGTCGTTTGGTCGAGCGCGGCGCCGAGGTTCAGGTCGTGATGACGGCCGCCGCGCAGAAATTCATCACCCCGATGACCTTTCAGGCGGTATCGGGGCGGCCCGTGCGTAGCGACTTGTGGGATACCGCAGCGGAAGCGGCGATGGGTCACATTGAACTCGCCCGCTGGGCGCAGCTGGTGTTGATTGCGCCCGCAAGCGCCGATTTCATCGCTCGCTTGGCTGGCGGCCGGGCCGACGATTTGTTGGCGACTCTGTGCCTGGCCACCGAAGCCCCCATCGCTCTTGCGCCGGCCATGAATCGCATCATGTGGGCCAAGCCGGCGACCCAGGCAAACGTCGAGATCTTGCGCGCCCGAGGTATGCGCATTTTGGGGCCGGCTTCCGGCAATCAGGCATGCGGCGAAATCGGCGTCGGCCGCATGTGGGAACCCGTGGAACTCGCGGCAAGCCTGCTCGAGCCTCCGGTGAACGCAGGATTGCTGACCGGGCTCAATGTATTGATTACGGCCGGGCCTACGCGGGAGCGGCTCGACCCGGTGCGTTACCTGACCAACCGCAGCTCGGGGAAAATGGGATTTGCGGTGGCGGCTGCGGCCCGTGAAGCAGGAGCGCACGTCACCTTGGTGAGCGGCCCGGTACAGCTGCAGACGCCACCCGGTATCACACGCATCAACGTGGAGAGCGCCCGCGACATGTATGCGGCCGTGCACCGCCACGTCGCGGAAGCGGATGTATTCATCGCCGCGGCAGCCGTTGCCGATTTTCAGCCGGTGACCGTCGCCAAACAGAAGATCAAGAAACAGGGGGTTGCCGTGAAGCTCGACCTCGAGCCTGCTCCGGACATCATCAAATCGGTTGCCGAGATGGCGAAGCGGCCGTATGTGGTCGGGTTTGCCGCTGAAACCGACAATGTCGAGGACAATGCGCGCAGTAAACTCAAGCGCAAGAAGCTCGACATGATCGCGGCCAACCAGGTGGGCGACGGAATTGCATTCGACTGCGATGACAACGCGCTGACGGTCATCTGGCCGGGGGGGAAGCTCGACGTGGCGCGCGGTCCCAAGCTCGATGTGGCACGCGCCTTGGTCGCGCTCATTGCCGAACGCTTGCCCCCCACCGACGGGCCGCGTCGCGGAGCACGCAAACGCCGCGCCACCGCCGCCGATCCGCGCACGCGGCTGCGAAGTCGACGGGCGCGCCGCTGAATGGGACGCAAGATCAAGGTGCGCATTCTGGATGCGCGCATCGGCCAAGAATTTCCGCTGCCGCAACATGCGACCCCAGGCTCCGCCGGTATGGACCTTCGCGCATGCATCGACGCGCCGCTGGTGCTCGCGCCGGGGGCGGCGGAGCTGATTCCAACCGGCATTTCGATTTATCTCGAGGATCCGCAACTGGCGGCGCTATTGCTGCCTCGCTCCGGTCTTGGCCACAAGAATGGCATCGTCCTCGGTAACCTCGTCGGCCTGATCGATTCCGATTACCAAGGGCCGCTGATGGTGTCCTGCTGGAATCGCGGGTCGTCGCCCTTCACCATCGCTCCCGGCGATCGCATCGCTCAAATGGTGGTCGTGCCCGTGGTGCACTTCGATTTCGACGTGGTCGAAGATTTCGATGCATCACATCGCGGCACCGGCGGCTTCGGCAGCTCGGGACACAAATAGATCGGCCGAAGCCCCAATCTCCGCGCACACCCGCGAAATGGCGCTAGTGTGTCCCGCGGCGCTTGGGTCATGCTCGCGCGCATGGCAATTCGGGATTGGCCGAGCGATGAACGACCACGCGAGAAACTCCTCGAGAAAGGTGCGGCAGCGCTCTCCGACGCCGAGCTGCTGGCCATCCTGCTGCGTACCGGTACGCCTGGTCGTTCCGCCGTCGAGCTTGCACGCGGCGTGCTCAAGAGCTTTCACTCGCTGCGCAAACTGATAGCTGCCGACCGCCAGCGTTTTTGTGCCGAACCCGGACTTGGACCCGCTCGATTCGCGGAGCTACAAGCCGCGATTGAACTCTCGCGCAGACAGCTCACCGAGTCGCTCAAAAGCGGACCCTCGCTGGCGAGTCCCCGCGCCACCTGCGATTTCCTCACGGCGAAACTGCGCGATCTCGAGCATGAAGTGTTTTGCTGTCTATATCTCGACAAACGTCATCGACTCATCGAATTCCAAGAGCTGTTTCGCGGCACCATCGATGGCGCGAGCGTACACCCGCGCGAGATCGTGAAGCTGGCGCTGCAACGCAATTCGGCGGCGGTCATCGTCGCGCACAACCATCCATCGGGAGTTGCCGAGCCCAGCCAGGCCGATGAACTCATCACTCAGCGCATCAAGGAAGCGCTCGCCCTGGTGGACATACGCTTGCTGGACCACATCATCGTGGGCGATGGCGTCAGCGTGTCGCTGGCTGAACGGGGACTCCTCTAGTCCCGACTCCTCCTTATGACGCCAAAATGACCGCGAAGTAGCCCTGGCCGGGGCGTGGCGGCCTTTTCAAAACGTGACACCATAGCGCCATAGCGTCATAGCGCCATAGCGTCATAGCGCCATAGCGGCGCCATAACGCCATAACGTCAAAGCGTCACGCCCGGGAAAGATATATCGGCTGCGCCGACCTGCCGTAATTGATTGATTATCAAGACTAAAATTCGAGAACCAAACTCAAGGTCTCGGTCCGCGGTGCGGTCCCGGCGGGTCTGCGGACCGGCGGCGCAGCTACCGGGGACCGCGGATTCGTTGCCCATTCGGAGCTACCCTGGTATAAAGCGCGGCTGTCCCTTAGTTCAAGTCCAAAGGTTTACGCCATGTCGCGAGTTTGCCAAGTCACGGGCAAAGGCCCGAAAACGGGTAATACGGTTTCCCACGCGAACAATCGCAAGCGTCGCCGCTTTTTACCCAATTTGCACTCCCACCGATTTTGGTTGGAAACCGAGAAGCGATACGTCAGCCTGCGAGTGACGACGCGCGGCTTGCGCACCATCGAAAAGCGCGGCGTCGATGTGGTGGTTGCCGACCTGCGGGCCAAAGGCATCAAGGTTTAAGGAGCGGTCCTCATGCGCGATAAAATCAAACTGGTCTCTTCGGCGGGCACGGGCCACTTTTACACGACGACGAAGAACAAGCGTCTGCATCCCGACAAAATGGAGACCAAGAAATTCGATCCGGTGGCGCGCAAGCACGTGCCGTACAAAGAATCGAAGATCAAGTAACGCTCGAAGAGACGGGTCGCGCGCGCTCCCGCGGCGAACCCCTGGTATTCGCCGGGCAATGACCGAATCATGCCCGAGCTGCCCGAAGTAGAAACCACCCGCCGCGGCATCGCGCCCGCTCTCATCGGCCGGCGGGTCATCGACGTCATCGTTCGGGATCGCCGTCTGCGCTGGCCCATCGCTCCCGAGTTGGAGGCAGCGATCACACACCAAACGGTGCGCCGCGTCGAGCGGCGCGCCAAATATATTTTGATCGGTTTCGACGCCGGAACGCTCATCGTGCATCTCGGTATGTCCGGAAGTCTGCGCGTTTTGGACGTCCGCGTGCCGCCCAGGCTGCATGACCATTGGGACATGGTCATCGATTCAGGCAAGGTGCTGCGCTTCCACGACCCGCGGCGATTCGGCAGCGCTCATTGGACCGTATCCAATCCGCTCGAACACACACTTCTCTCGAAACTCGCGCCGGAGCCGTTGAGCGATGGATTCGATGCCCAGTATCTGTTTCGTGCCACGCGCAAGCGTAGCGTGGCCGTCAAACAATTCATCATGAATTCCAGGTTGGTCGTGGGCGTGGGCAACATCTACGCGAGCGAAGCGTTGTTTCGGGCCGGCATCGCGCCGCGCCGCCCCGCCGGGCGAGTTACGCGCGCACAAGCAGCGGCGCTCGCGAGGGCCATCAAGGATGTGCTGACCGAAGCGATCGAGATCGGCGGGACGACACTCCGCGACTACGTCAATGCCGACGGCGTACCCGGCTATTTTCGCCAGAAGCTGTTCGTGTACGAACGGGGGGGCCAAGCGTGCCGCGTATGCAAAACGCGCATCAAGCAGTTCGCGCAAGGGCAGCGGTCGACGTATTGGTGTTCGGTATGCCAGCGCTAGTAGGGCAGGGGCAGGGGCGCAGCGGCACCCCCCTTCGCCGGCGTCAGTAGACCAGGCCTTCGCCCTCGCCGCGCGGATCCGAGGCCGCCTCGACTTTGCCCGTAACATAATCCCAGGTGATTACCTGCATGTTTCCCCACCGCCGGCCGCCTTCCTTGAGCGGATGGCCCATCGCCTGCAATTGTGCGATCTCGGTCTCCGACAGGGCGCCCTTTTCGTAGTCGATCACGTCGGGCAAATACTGGTGGTGATAGCGCGGATCTTTCACGATGTCGGCCGCGCTCATGCCGTCCAGATAATCGAGCGTGCCGAGCAGCACCATGCTGATGATGTAGCTGCCCCCGGGCGTACCGATGATCATCACACCCTGCGGCGTCTCGACGAAGCTCGGCGCCATGCTGGACAAACTGCGTTTATTGGGCGCGATGGCATTGGCCGCGTCGCCCACCAGTCCGAACGCATTCGGCGTCCCCGGCTTGATCGAAAAATCATCCATGGTGTCATTGAGCAGCACGCCGGCCTTCGGCGGCATGACGCCCGAGCCGAAGAACAGATTCACCGAGATCGTCGCCGCAACCCGATTGCCGGCCGTGTCCAGCACCGAGAAGTGCGTGGTCTGCATCCCAACGGGCGGCGATCCGATTCCCGGCAACAGATCGCTGGGCATGGCTTTGTCGGCACGAATGCTGGTGCGCTGTCCGGCCGCGTAATCCGGGCTGGTGAGCAACTCGAGCGGCATGGAGACGAAATCCGGATCGCCCAGATACTGGGCCCGATCGCGGTAAGCGCGGCGCATGGCTTCGACGACCAAATGTTTGCGCGTAGCCGAAGCGACTGCGCGCAAGTCGAAACCGGACAGGATATTGAGCGAGTCGATCACGGCGATCCCGCCCGATGAGGGCGGCGACGCCGAGACGATACGCGCGCCATGGTAACTGCCCACCAACGGTTTACGTTCGATGACGCTGTATGCCGCGAGATCCGCCAGGGTCCATATCCCGCCGGTTGCGCGCACGCCGCTCACCAGGTCCGCGGCGACGCGCCCGGTGTAGAACCCTTTGGCGCCTTGGGCCGCCATCGCCTCGAGTGTGGCGGCCAAATCGGGTTGCTTGATGACGAAGCCAAGCTCGGGCACAGCGCCATCGGTGGTCAGGAACACCTTGGCCATGTCGGGCGAATGCAGCATGGCATCGCGCTTGTACCGCAATGCGCCCTGCAGCCGGGCATACAACGGAAATCCGTTGCGCGCCAGGCGGATGGCGGGCTGCAAACTCTCCTTCAGCGGCAATTTGCCGAACTTTCGCGCGAGGTACTCGAAGGCCGCCGGCTCGCCCGGGATTGCCGCGGACAATGAACCTAGGGTGGAAGCGTTCTCGATGGGGTTGCCGGCCTTATCCAAATACATGTCGCGCGTGGCAGCGCCCGGCGCCTTCTCGCGCGCATCCAGCATGGTCTCGAAGCCGTCTGCCTGACGGTGCAGCAGGTAGAACCCGCCGCCGCCCAGGCCCGAACTGGTGGGCTCGACCACCGCGAGGGCGGCCGACACGGCAACCGCGGCGTCGAACGCATTACCGCCCTTGGCCAGAATTTCTTGTCCCGCTTCGGTTGCGAGCGGATAGGCGCTGGCGATGGCGCTTTTGTGCAGGGCCGGGTGCCCTCGGGACGGCTCGTCGGCGAACGAGGGCAGCGACCCGCCGGCCAGGGCAAGGCCGACGAGGATGGCGCCCAGGCACGAGCACCTCAAAGCTTGCGGTGCCGTTTCAGCTCGGTTTCGACGATGGGATGGACGAATTCGGACACGTTGCCGCCCAAGACTGCGATTTCGCGTACCAAGGTCGAAGAGATGAATGTGTATTGTTCCTGGGGTGTCATGAAGACCGACTCGATTTCAGGAGTCAGGTGCCGGCTCATATTAGCCAATTGAAACTCGAATTCGAAGTCCGAGACGGCCCGCAAACCGCGCACGATCACGGCCAGACCGTTTTGCCGCGCGAAATCCACGGTCAGGCCCACGTAGCCCTTCACCTCCACGTTGTGCACGTCCACGAGCACGCGGCGCGCCATGTCCACCCGCTGCTCCAAGGTAAACATGGGCGCCTTGTTCGGATTGGCAGCAATGGCCACGACCAAGCGATCGAAAATACTCGCTGCCCGGCGCACCAAATCTTGGTGACCGTTGGTGATCGGATCGAAGGTGCCAGGGTATACGGCTGTTCGTTTGTTCATTCACCCAGTCTTTGCGTTGCCGGCGCGCTCGTTGACGCGCGCCAGATGATACCCCACCTCGCCGGCAGACTTGGATTTCAGCAGTTCCCAGTGCGACGGCAGATTCGGCGCCCCGGCGGACTTCTCGCTTTCGAGATACACCAAGCCGCCCGTTTTTACCCAGTTGCCGACGTCGATCAGGGGTATGAATTCCGCCAAAGCGTCACGATGATACGGCGGATCCAGAAATACCACCTCGAACGGGGCGCCGTAGGGATTGCCGCTCGCCTCACGCGGAGTGCGCAAAAAACGCGACGCGCCCATTTCCACCACACGGGCCTTTGCGGTGCCTCCCAAGCGCTCCAGTTCGGCCGCCAATCCCCGAGCGGCAGCTTGGGCCTGCTCGACGAACACCACGGCCTTCGCCCCCCGCGACAGAGCCTCGAGGCCGAGGGCCCCCGATCCCGCAAACACGTCCAAACAGCGCGCCCCCACGATGGAATGCTGCAGCCAGTTGAACAAGGTCTCGCGCACCCGGTCCGGCGTCGGCCGCAAGCCCGGCATATCGGGGAAATTGACGCGTCGTCCGCGCCATCCGCCGCCGATGATCCGTACCGAATTGCGGCCTTCCTGCGCCGGCTTTTGAGGCTTTGCGGTTGTCACCGGCCGCATCATACTCCGCGGCGGCCGTGCCGCGGCGTGCTCTGTTAAGCTCTCGCGCCATGATGAATCAAGCCGACACAGCGGGCGGCAACGCCCTTGTCAACCACCCGTGACCAACGAAGCCGAGAAACCCGGAGTCCGCGGCTTTTTCAAACGCCTGCGCGCCAAGTTGAACACCGGCCCCGCCTGGCTCACCACCGACATCAAGGAACTGCTGCCCGGGCGAAAGATCGATGCCGACATCCTGGACGACCTCGAAACGCGGCTCATCACCGCCGATGTGGGCATCGAAGCGACCACTAGAATCCTCGACGACTTGCGCAAACGCGTGGCGCGCAAGGAACTCAACGATGTGGACGCCTTACTCAGGGCACTGCATACGGCGATGCTGGACATTTTGCAACCCGTAGAACAGCCGCTCGCCATCGACCCGAAGATCAAGCCGTATGTAATCCTGGTGGTCGGCATCAACGGCGCCGGCAAAACCACGACCATCGGCAAACTCGCGCACCGGCTGTTGGCCGAGCGGCGCACTGTCATGCTCGCGGCCGGCGATACCTTTCGCGCGGCGGCGCGTGAGCAACTCGAGGTATGGGCCGAGCGCAACAAGGTCCCCATCATCGCGCAACCGGGCGCAGCCGAGCCCGCCGCAGTGATCTACGACGGCCTGCAAGCCGCGAAAGCCCGCAACATCGACGTGCTCATCGCCGATACCGCAGGTCGGCTGCATACCCAGGTCCATCTCATGGATGAACTCAAGAAGGTCAAGCGCGTGCTGGCGCGGCTCGACCCCACCGCGCCGCACGAGGTGCTGCTCGTGCTCGACGGCACCATCGGTCAAAACGCCGTCGCGCAGGCCCAGGAGTTCAACAAAGGGCTGGGAGTCACCGGGCTGGTCATCACCAAGCTGGACGGCACCGCCAAGGGAGGGGTGGTGCTCGCCATTGCACAGAAATTGAAAATCCCGATTCGCTTCGTGGGCGTAGGCGAAGAAGCCGATGATTTCGGGGTGTTCAATGCCTCCGAGTTCGTCTCGGCGCTGCTGAAGTCGGAGGGCGACGCTCCCATCGGGGACACCGCTGTCGGCCGACCTCTATGATTCGGTTCGACCAGGTGCATAAGCGCTACGCCAACGGCCGCGAGGCGCTCTCAGGCCTGTCCTTCGTCATCGACGAGGGCGAAATGGCGTTTCTCACGGGTCATTCCGGTGCCGGCAAGAGCAGTATCCTGAAACTGATTGCGCTCATCGAGCGTCCGACGCGTGGGCAGGTATTCATCGGCAATCAAAACACCGCCTCCATCAAACCCCGGGGCATTCCACAGTTTCGCCGGCAACTTGGCGTAGTCTTTCAGGATCACAAGTTGCTGCACGACCGTCCCGTCGCGGACAACGTCGCGTTGCCCCTCATCATTGCCGGTGTGCCGAAACGCGAAATCGATAAGCGCGTCCGCGCAGCGCTCGATCAGGTCGGCCTGTTGGGCAAGGAAAAGAGTCGACCGCTCGAGCTGTCGACAGGCGAACAACAGCGCGTCGGCATCGCGCGAGCCGTCGTGGGCAAACCCAAGCTGCTCATCGCGGATGAACCCACCGGCAATCTCGATCCCGCCCTCGCGCTCGAGATCATGCGGCTGTTCAAACGTTTCAATGACGTCGGTGTAACCGTGGTCATCGCCACCCATGACATTCACCTGCTCGAACACTTGGGATCCGACCGTTTCTCTGCTCGGCGCATTTCGTTGAGCGACGGCCGCATCGCCTCACCGTCCGGTACGGCTTCGCCCGGCATGTCGACGACCGGCGCAATGGCGCCCGACGCGGCCACCGCTCGAGACGCTCCGTGAACGTCAAAACCTGGCTGGCGCGGCACGCCCAGACCCTCGTCGGGTCCTTGGGCCGCGTGGTGCAGCATCCCCTGGCGGCGGCGATCACCATGGCAGTGATTGGGGTCGCGCTGGCGCTGCCGCTGTTCCTCAGCATATTCCTGCAAAACACCCGGGCGGCGACCGCGAACTGGAACCAGGTGTTCGATATCTCTGTGTATCTCGACAAGAAGGCACCCGGATCGCGCGCAGAGGCGCTCGCGAAGCAGCTGCGGTCACGGACCGATGTGGCGGCCGTGCGGGTCATCAGCGCGGATGAGGCCCTGATACAGTTTCGGAACGCGTCGGGATTTGGCAGCGCGCTGGATGCGCTCAGCGAGAATCCGTTGCCGGATACATTGGTCGTGACGCCCGCCGCGGTGAGCAGTACGCCCGAGGGAACCGCGAGTCTGAAGCAGGCGATCGCCGCGAGCCCCGATGTGCAAAGCGTACAAATCGATACCGACTGGGTGAAACGGGTGGTGGCCGTCATGAATATATTGCGGCGCATCATATGGCTGATTGGATCGTTGCTCGGAGTCGGCGTGCTGCTGGTCATCGTCAACACCATCCGCTTGGATATATTGAACCGACGGACGGAAATCGAGGTCATGAAGCTGGTGGGAGCGACTGACGGCTTTGCCCGGCGGCCCTTCCTCTACAGCGGTGTCTGGTACGGCTTAGGGGGCGGCCTCGTGGCGCTCATCTTGGTGGTAGCCGCCATCGGGTTGCTGGCCGGGCCGGTGCAGCATCTGGCCGGCCTGTACGGCAGCCAGTTCCGTTTGCGCGGGGTGGGTTTGGGATCGGCAGCCGGCGTATTGGGTCTATCGGTCGGCCTGGGCTGGGTCGGCTCCTGGATCGCTGCCACTCGCCACATTCGAGAAATCGAACCCACCTGAGCTCTAACAAGTCATTGGATTCTATGGTTTTTTGTGGCTTTGAACTCTTGCCGTCATTAGCACTCGAACACAGGGAGTGCTATCATGCGCCCCACGGATTCGATTGGAGGTTTTAGATGACAGCCGCCTTAGTCGCTAAGCAGACTGGTTTGGTGTTCGCCGGCCCCGTCGGCAGCCTGGACTCTTACATCGATCGCGTTTCTCAGATTCCGGTGCTCAGCAAGGATGACGAAGTCGCGCTTGCCACGCGGTTCCGCTTGCAAGCCGACCTCGATGCGGCGCGCCAACTGGTCCTTTCGCACCTGCGATTCGTCGTGCACATCGCTCGCGGATACTTGGGTTATGGCCTGCCCATGGGCGACTTGGTGCAGGAGGGCAACGTCGGCCTCATGAAGGCGGTGAAGCGCTTCGATCCCAACGTCGGTGTTCGCTTGGTCTCGTTCGCGGTGCACTGGATACGTGCCGAGATCCACGAGTACGTGCTGCGCAATTGGCGTCTGGTCAAGGTGGCCACCACCAAATCTCAGCGGAAGCTGTTCTTCAATCTGCGCAAGATGAAGAAGAATCTCGCGTGGCTGTCCGAAGAGGAGACGCAGGCGGTGGCGCGCGAATTGGGCGTCGAAGTCAGCGACGTCCGCGAAATGGAACAGCGCCTCTCGGCGCGCGACATGTCCTTCGATCCGACGCCGGAAAGCGACGAGGAAGAGGCCTATTCGCCGGCGATGTATTTGCCCGCCAGCAACGCCGATCCGGCCCTCGAGGTGGAGCGCGAGGAGTGGGAAGAAGACTCCAGCGATCGCCTGTTGCGCGCGCTGGAAAAGCTGGACGACCGCAGCCGCAATATTCTGAAGCGGCGCTGGATGACCGACAACAAGGCCACCCTGCACGAACTCGCCGACGAGTACGGTATTTCCGCGGAACGCGTGCGGCAAGTCGAAAGCAACGCCATCAACAAGCTGAAGGGGCTGATGGCGGCGGCGTAGTCCGTCGCCACGAACGCCGCCGCCACGAACGCCGCCGCCCGAACGCCGCCCATCAGCGGCGTTCGTACGCCACCGCTTCGCGAAACGCGTGGGCGTGCAGTTCCGCGGTGCGGTTTCGGGTCGCCGCATATCCGCCGCCGAGCACGATGGCCATCGGCACACCGCGGCCGCGCACCGCTTCGATGACCGCGCAATCGCGCGCGCGGATGCCTTCTTCGCTGAGCGCCAACCGGCCGTAGCGGTCGCCGGCGGCGACGTCGACGCCCGCCACATAAAACGCGATGTCCGCCTGCGCAGCCTCGAGGACTTCGGGCAAATGATGAACCAGCGCCGCGAGATATTCGCCGTCGCTCGCGCCATCCTCGAACGCCACGTCCAAGTCCGAACGCATCTTGTGGGCGGGATAGTTGCGTCCACCGTGCATTGAAAACGTGAAGACCTCGCCGACGTCTTCGAAGAGGGCCGCCGTGCCGTTCCCCTGGTGAACATCGAGATCGATGACGGCCGCGCGCGCGATGACACCCTCCGCGCGCAATCGCGAGGCGGCGACGGCCACGTCGTTCAGCACACAGAACCCCTCGCCGTGATCGGCAAAGGCGTGATGCGTGCCGCCCGCCAGGTTACCGGCAAGCCCGGTCTGGAGCGCCAGCCGTGCCGCCAACAGCGTTCCACCGGAGGCGAGTCGCGAGCGCAGCCACAGCGCTTCCGACCAGGGCAAGCCGAGGCGCCTTTGCTCGGCCGCCGACAGACCCGAGGTCTCCAGCTTGTCCAAGTATTCCCGCGTATGTACGAGTTCGAGGCTGTCCCTGTCAATCGGCTCCGGCTGAACCACATCCTCCGGGGCCAGCACTCCCTCGGCCAGCAGCCGCTCTTTCAGCAACGGAAATTTGGCGATGGGAAAGGGATGCCCGGCCGGCAACGCCACTTGATAGCCGGGGTGGTAGCTGCACTTCATGAGCCCAGTATGCCGCGTTCCGCCTCTCGATCCAGCATGATGAAAGAGACCGCATTTTGCGCGCGCCAGTTTGAAACGATGGGACGGTCGTGGGGGTGACACCGGCCAGGTCCTTCAGCCGCGCATGCCACGGCATGTTCCACAGTTGGAACGAACCATTCTCGGAAGGCGAAGATTTATTCACTATGCAGACTCCGCTGGCATTCGGCTGAATGAGATTTCACGCCACCTGGGTTTCCGGCAGTGCCAGCAGCGGAATGTCGATTTGCGCCCGTAGCTTCGGCCATTCGATGAGACGCAGTTGCCCATTCATGTCCTCGACCAGCGACGTGCAGCTCTCGACCCAATCTCCATCGTTGCAGTACAGGATGCCGTTGATGTCGCGTATTTCCGCGTGGTGAATGTGGCCGCATACCACCGTGTCGACGCCGCGCTTGCGTGCCGCTTGCGCGACGGCATCCTCGAAGCTGCCTATGTATTGAACGGCCTTCTTCGCCTTCCCCTTCAGATAGGACGAAAGCGACCAGTGGGGCAGGTCGAATTTGCGCCGCGCCCAATTGATGTAGGGATTGGCCGCCAGCAGAATGTCATAGAGGTTGCTGCCGAGCTTGGCGAGCCAGGGGCTGCATTTCACGACGCTGTCGAACTCATCGCCGTGCAGCACCAGCATGCGGCGGCCATCGGCGGCCACGTGAATGTACTCGCGGTGGATTTCCAAGTTGCCGAACACCGCGCCGTCGAATTCACGGAATACCTCGTCGTGATTTCCCGGCACGAAAATGACCTTGGTGCCGCGCTTCGCCTTGCCCAGAATGGTGCGCAGCACGTTATTGTGAGACTGCGGCCAGTACATGTTCTTTCTCATGCTCCACACGTCGACGATGTCGCCTACCAGGAACAACCGCTCCATCTCGACGTGGTGCAAGAAATCCAGCAGCAATTCCGCGCTGCAGCCGCGAAAGCCAAGATGGATATCCGAGATGAACACCGTGCGCAGTCGAAGCGGCGCAGGCGGGTTACGTTCAACCATTCGCGTCTCCCAAGAGTCTCCGGATCCCCCGCCACAATCGCGGTTGGATGTGACCGAGCGATGACTTTCGGAAGAATATTTCTTTACAATAAGTCGCTTAGGGGTGATACATCGCGTGGAACATGCTGTACGGCTCGGACCGACACCGCCGCATACCCGCGCAGCGAATCAGGGCGTGGTCGGGCCCCGGGTTCCTCTCCATCGGCAGCGTTCCATGCCGCCAGCAGCAGGCCGAGGGCCAACCAATTGAGCGAGGCTTCACGATGCTGCAACCAAATGGTCCGCGCGGGCGTGGTGTCGAGAAGGGTCATGACGAGTTCTCCGTGATTGCCGTCAGGCCCACTATCGACGGCAAAACGGGCGACAGCCCCCGCTAAAAGACGGCTGAATTCGGGTCAATCATGACGAAAAATGGCATCGGCCGTTTTGCGGTACGGCGTCGGAGACAGCCGCCGCCGATCGGCTATCATCGAAACATGGCTGTGATCGACACATGAGAAAGCAGATTGCGATCGTGGAGGACGAGCCGGCGTTGCGCGAGAATTACGCCGCCGCGCTGGCACGGCAGGGGTATCAGGTCAAAACATACGCCAACCGCAAGAGCGCCATGCAAGCCTTCGGCACGCACCTCCCCGATCTTGCGATCATCGACATCTCGCTGGAAGACGAGGCCGAGGGGGGATTCGATCTGTGCCGCGACTTGCGCGCGATGTCGGCCGGGATACCGATCATCTTCCTGACCGCGCGGGACAGTGAGTTGGACGCCGTTTCCGGTTTACGATTGGGGGCGGATGATTTCTTGACCAAGGACGTGAGTTTGCCGCATTTGGCGGCACGCGTGGCGGCGCTGTTCCGCCGTATCGATGCGCTGCGGCGACCGGACGATGCTGCGCAGATCATCCGGCGCGGCGCATTGTCGGTCGACGGCGAGAAGATGCAAACTACCTGGAACGGCTCGCCGGTGGTGCTGTCGCTCACTGAATTCTGGATCGTGTACGCGTTGGCGCGCAATCCCGGACACGTCAAGAATCGGCAGCAGCTCATGGACGCGGCGAACGTCGTCCTGGACGACAACACCATTACCTCTCACGTCAAACGCGTACGTCGTAAATTTCAGCAGATCGACTCGGGCTTCGATGCCATACAAACCGTGTACGGTATGGGTTATCGCTGGGTCGAGTGAGCATTCGCGTTCAACTGTTGATCATCGCGCTCACCACGCTGGTTCTGCCGTGGGCGGGCTGCCAGTACGCCCGTGAGTTGGAGACCACGTTGCGGGTCTCGCAGGAGAACTCGCTGCAAGCAGCGGCAGCCACCATTGCCAACGCACTGACGGCGCAACCGCAACGAGTTTTTCGGGACGCGGGCGAGCCGACGGCGTTCAATCGCGATCAGGGTGATCTGTACGTGTTTCCCCTTCACAATCAGCCGCTGCTGGATGGCTATCGCGAGGATTGGGGCCTTGCCGTCGAACCCAGCGCCATGCCCACAGCCGGCGGGCCGGCCGCTCGCGTGCAAGCCGGTACGACGGAGCGCTATCTTTTCGTCTACTTGGAAGTCGACGACCCCACGTTCGACCCCGAGCCCAGCGACCTGCATTCGGAACAAGATCGATTCGACCGCGTCGATCTCGCCATTCAGGGACCGGACGGCGCGCTGCAGTCCTATTTCTTCGCGACCAGCGCACCGGGACTGATCGAGGCGCAAACCCTCGTCAAGGGCGACGATGGCATTGGCCGTGCGGCGTCGGAACCGCGGATACAGGCGTTCTGGCTGCAGACTTCGCATGGCTACCACCTGGAAGCCCGCATTCCCAAGAGCTTGGTGGGGTCGCGGCTCTGGGTCGAGGCGACCGACGGCACGGGGGGCGGCAAGACCGGCTTCATGGGCGCCGAGACGCTGCGCGGCGGGGAACTGTTCCTCGCCACTCCCGGCCTGAACGAATTGCTCGCCACGTTCATAAACCCGGGGACCCAGGCATCCGTCATCGACACGAATGGTCTGAAGCTGGGATCGGCGGGCTCGCTGGCCTTGAACAAGGATGAGGAGCAGCGCGCAGCCGCAGGCGGCTGGTATCGGCGCTTCATGGCCGGCGATACCTCGCGCTGGCCCTTGCAGGTGTCGGCACCCGATCATCTCGAAGGTAGGAGCGTGGCCGGCGCTTTGGCCGGGCGGCGATCGGCCGAATGGCTGCGTGCAAATCCAACGGGAGCATCGCTCCTGTCGGCAGCGGCGCCCATCACCCTCGACGGCCGGACACGGGGCGCCGTGGTGCTCGAGCAACCCGGTGATCAATTACTCGAGTTGCGGGACCGCGCCTTGATTCACTTGTTCAATTTGACCTTGCTCGCCACTGCGCTCGCGGTGGTCATCGCCTTCGGTGTGGCGACTTGGATCAGCGTGCGCATCGGACGCTTGCGCTTGGCCGCCGACACGGCGGTGACCGCCGACGGAAAAATTCGCCTCGACATGCCTGAATCCGGCCGTGCGGACGAGATCGGAGCGCTGTCGCGAGGTTTCGAACGATTGTTGGTACGGCTCAACGAACATACGCAGTACTTGAGAACCTTGGGCGGCAAGCTGTCGCACGAACTTCGCACGCCGCTCACCATCGTTCGTTCGTCGCTCGACAATCTCGAATCCGAGGGCGTGCGCGCCGACCAGCGCGGCTACGTCACCCGGGCGCGCGAAGGTGTGCTGCGGCTACAATCCATCTTGAGCGCGCTGGGCGCTGCGTCGCGGGTGGAAGAGAGCATCAAACAGACAGAGCGAGTGCACTTCGACCTCAATGACCTCGTGCGATCGGCCGTCGCCGGCTACCGCGACGCTTTCCGCGCAGCTCGCATCGAACTCGACACGCCCATCGATACGTGTTTCATGCACGGCGCGCCCGACCTCATCGTACAGATGCTCGACAAGCTGGTCGAAAACGCGGTGGATTTTTGTGCCGCGTCGGGAACCATTACCGTGCGTCTGACTCGCGCCGGCAGCACTTACGAGCTCGCCGTCAACAACGATGGCCCGCCCATTCCCGCAGAGTTGCTCGGCCGCTTGTTCGAATCGCTGTTCGAGCATCGGCAAGGCGGGGACGACAAGCCGCATTTTGGCCTGGGGCTGTATATCGTGCGCCTCGTTGCCGAGTTTCACGGCGGCCGCGCCGTGGCCGCCAACCGCCCCGCCGGCGGCGTCTCGTTCACCATCCTCCTGCCGCTCATTTAGCGGGCGTCACCGCCCCGCTGACCGCGGGGCGGCGGCAACGGCGCGGCCCGGTATTTGCATGCGTCTACAACGCGCGGTGCGGCTGTTACCATGCGGGATATGGTATTCAACGCGCCATCGCCAGGAGATTGCCACGTGCAACTCAAAACCACGATCGGGGCCTTTTTCGTCGAGTTCTCGAAATTCGAAACACTGTACGTGGGCATGGCCCTGCGAGCCCTATCCAAGGATGCCGTGTTCGTCGAACAGGCGGAGAAGCTGCTCGATCTCGAAGCACGGCTCAAGCTGCTCGAGCGCATGGCCTTTGTGAGGGACGTAAGCTCCAGCCTCATAGCGGAACTCGATGTGTTGCTGGTACGCGCAAGGAAATTGTGCGCGGAGCGCGATGAGGTCGCGCGCAGTTCGGCGACGAGCGGCGGGGATCACCTCAAGCTCTTTTCGCTGCCCGCCCCGGCCGGTGTCACATGCTTGAAATCCCGCGGTGCGCACTACGCGCGGCTCGCACAGATGAGCGGCTTGTTGACTCCCACGGTTGCTCAAATAGAAGCGTACACGGACGAGGCCATCGAACTGCAGCAGCAATTATGTGCCGTCTCGGAAAAGATCGACCAACAAATCATGGCCGCCGACGAGTCGGCGCAGGCTGCGGGGTGACGTTGCAACCATGTACGAACTCTACATCGCCAACAAGAATTACTCGTCGTGGTCGTTGCGGCCGTGGGTGCTGCTGCGCGAACTGCAAATCCCCTTCGCCGAACACCTGATTCCGTTCGGCGACGCATCGCGGTGGGACGCCTACCGAAAGATTTCGCCGAGCGGCAAAGTGCCCTGCTTGATCGATGGCGACACGGTGGTCTGGGATTCACTGGCCATAGCCGAATACCTGGCCGACCGATTTCCCGGCGTTTGGCCCGCAGATCGGGGCGCCCGCGCCTGGGCGCGCTGCGCCGCGGCCGAGATGCACTCGGGATTCAACGAGCTGCGCACCCGCTGTTCGATGACTTGCGGTGTGCGGATACGCCTCAAGGAGTTTCCTCCCGCTCTCGAGCAGGATATCGCTCGGCTGAGCGCGCTGTGGAGCGACGGGCTACACCGGTTCGGCGGACCATTCCTCGCGGGCGAGGCATTCAGCGCCGTCGATGCGTTCTTCGCTCCGGTGGCATTCAGAGTTCGCAGTTACGGTCTGACCCTCGGCCCCGCCGCCGCCGAATATTGTGCACGGCTGTTGAACTTGAGCTCGATGCGCGATTGGTATGGCGCCGCGCTCGAGGAGACATTCCGCGATCAGCCGCACGAGGACGAGATGCTGGACGCGGGCACCGTGCTCGAGGATTTGCGTAAACGATGACGCCCGGCGCCCCGCCGATCAGTGCAGCCCTTCATGCGCCAATAGCCATTGCTTGCGCTCCAGGCCGCCGCCGTATCCCGTCAGCGATCCGTCGGCGCCGATGACTCGATGACAGGGCACCAGTATGGAAATCGGATTGCGCCCGTTCGCCAGTCCCACCGCTCGCGATGCCGTGGGTTGGTCGATGCGCTTCGCCAGTTCGCCATAGCTCCACGTCACTCCATACGGAATTTCCTTGAGCACGTTCCAAACGCGCTGCTGGAATTCGGTGCCGTGCAACCGCAAGGGGAGATCGAATGCGCGGCGGCCACCTGCAAAATATTCGTCCAGCTGCCGTATCGTATCCGGCAGCGGGCCCGAACTCGCATCCTCCACCCAGTCGCCCATGCCGCGCGGCGGGCGGCTCGCAACATCCATGTACAAGCCCGTCAGCGCAGTGCCGTCCGAATGCAGGAGCAGCCGCCCGATCGGACTGTTTACGTAGGTGTAGGTATTCATGGAAAGACTCCCAACGATTGCCAAAGATAATGGGTGGCATAGGCGCGCCACGGCCGCCATGCTTCCGCGCGCGCGTGCAGTTCCTTTCTCCCGGCATTGGCGGCCCTGAGCAGCATCAAATCGGTGCCGGGAAAGGCGTCGGGCCAATGCAGCGCCCGCATGGCTATATATTGGGCGGTCCAGGGCCCGATGCCCGGCAACTGCATCAGCGCGTCGATCTGCGTTTCGACATCCACCGCGCAGGTCAGCACGACCCGGCGTTCGTTGACCGCGCGCACGAGAGCCGCGATGCACCGCGCCCGGCTTCGCACGATACCGAGCGAGGCGATGGCGTCGGCGGACACGTCGGTCAATTGCCGCGCACTCGGCGTCAACCGATTGAGGTCGGGATAGGGCGTAACGATCTCGGTCCCAAACGCGTGCGCCCAGCGTCCCGCCATCGTGGTCGCGGCTCTAACCGATACTTGCTGGCCGAGAATGGCGCGCACGCCAAGCTCGAAGCCATCGAAGGCACCCGGTACGCGCAGCCCGGGCAGCCGGCGCACGACCGGGCGCAATACCGAGTCCTGCGACAGCACGGCGCTCACGGCGTCGGGCGCCGCGCCCAGGTCGCAGAGCTGCTTGACCCGCGCGATCACTGCGCCGACCGCCGGGGCCAGTGAATGCGATATGTCGACCCTGAGCGCCATGCCGTTTTTCGCAAGCGACACCGCGATCCAACCGGTGTGTCCGTCGATGGCGACCGTTCGCCGATAGTGGGCGGCATCGACCGCTTCGACGCCCGGAATGGCGCGCAGGCGCAAGTAGGCCAGCAAGCTGTCCCAGGCGAGGGGAGGTCTGAAATCCAACTGACAACTCAGTGCTCCCCCGTCATTTCCCGGTCCGCGAAGCGACCGCCCGGCCGTGCGTAGCGAACGCGGACTCAACCCGTAGCGCGACTTGAACAGAGCGTTGAAGCGACGCACGCTGCCGAAGCCGCTCGCGAACGCTATTTCGGTCAACTGCAGCGACGTCTCGCTCAGCAGCCTCTTCGCCAACAGCAACCTCTGGGTCTGCGCCAATTCGATGGGGGACACGCCGAGTTCGGCCTCGGTGACCCGGCGCAAGTGACGGTCGCTCACGCCCAGCGATGCCGCGAGTTCCGCCAAGCCGCTGCTTGCCAGCGCGTGCTCTTCCATCCCGGCGATCGCTGCGCTCACCAAGCGGCTCACGGCATCGACCGCACCCGCGCCCGGCGCCCGTTCGGGCCGGCAGCGCAGGCACGGCCGGTACCCGGCGCCCTCAGCCGCCGCCGCACTCGAATAAAAATGCATGTTCTCGCGCTTGGGCGGCCTCACCGGACAGATGGGACGGCAGTAAATTTTCGTGGACGACACGGCCACGAAGAAACGCCCATCGAAGCGCCGATCGCGAGCGCGCACGGCGCGGTAGCAAGCATTGGGGTCCAGTAACATGCCGCAAGCTTAAGCCCTGGCACGCGGCAATACTCGCCGTTTTCGGACATCGATACGAAGGCACGCGGCGCTTAGCGCATGGATCGAGCTCAGTCAGGCGCGCAATTTTTCCATGTCGTAAATCGCCGACATTCGCCCCGGTGGGGCGGCGCGGGCAATATTCGCGTCGCCAGATGGAAGGTCACCTGTGTCGCCCACACGGCGACCGATGCGCAGGATGCACTCGATCTGGACCGCACGCTACCCCCCACCGTAACCTAGGACTCGAACACAGTGACCTGCCATTTGATCTCGATATGCAAGCCGGCGCGCACGCGCTATGTCGCCCTCGTATCCGGCGTTGCCATCGCGATGGCGCTGAGCGCGACCGGCCTGACGGCAGCAGCCTACGGCGTCGATCAATCCACAGAGGACACCACTCTGGCCGCGTCGGAGCCGCCCGCCGTACTTTCCGAACCGGCCACCGCCTCCGCCGATCTCGCCGCGACCTCTGCCGGCTGCGGGAAGAAAGCAATCCATACGGGAGTATTCAACTTACACACGACGGATGGGGCCAAAAGAACGCGCACATTCCTCGTCGAAGTACCGGCCACGTACAATCAGTCGCGGGCTTATTCCTTGAACTTCGTCTTTCACGGAGCGGGGGGCAGCTCTTCCCAAAGTTATTCCTGGGGTCTGCAGAGTGCCCCCGGCGCGTCCGAGAACGGCATTTTCGTGTATCCCGACGGTATCAATTACAAGAATTACGGGGTCGGTTGGGATGACTCGAAGACCGGCTATGACATGCCTTTCTTCGACAACATGGTCAAAGCGCTCGAAACCGATTTCTGCGTCAACAAAGCACGTGTCTTCGTCGCCGGCTTTTCCTGGGGCGGGGACTTCGTCACCGCGCTGGTCTGCAGCCGTGGCAACACCATCCGGGCCGCTGCCGCCAACTCGACCACCGACGAATACCGAGACGTTTCGAAGTACGCGACGTACCAAGGAATACCGTGCTCGACCACTGTGCATCCCGCCATCCGCTTCGAGCATGCGGTGGGCGGCGATGCCGCCTATCCGGCCCCGCGTTTTGCAAGCACATCGCAACTCTATCGCTATTTGAATTCCTGCAGCACCGCGTCGGCAAGCGTGTCCTCGAGCACCAGCGCGATGTCGTGCGTGTCTTACAAGAGCTGCTCGAAGGAATACATCGAATGTTCTTTCCACTCGAGCATCGGTCACGCGCTTCCGCCGAACTGGGCCAAGGATACCTGGGCTTTCTTCAGCAGCTTCTCGTAGAGCAAATCCGGCCAGACCGCTGTCGGTCTGGCCGGTGCCGTGTCGCGGCTTACTCGTCTTGATCTCGTTCGCCGAACAGATCGGTCATGAGCTTCGTCGAAGCGTCGCACGCGTGATTGAGGCACGGTAGGCGG
>JALYHU010000013.1 GCA_030776345.1 Pseudomonadota bacterium
CCGCTGGCCGCATATCGATCTTTCGGGTACAGGAACTGAGCTTCGAGATCGCACGGGGCGAGCGGCCTCGCCAGCAGGAAACCCTGTCCCTCGTTGCAGCCACGTTGCCGCAGCCATTCGAGCTGCCCGGTTCGTTCGATGCCTTCTGCGGTCACGACGACTCCGAGGCTTGCTCCCAGCGACAGAATGGCGCTCGCAACCGCGCCGTCGCCCGAGGTCTGGTCGACGTGGTCGACGAAGGACTTGTCGATCTTGATGCGATCCGGCGGGAAGCGCGTGATGTAGGCCAGCGAGGAATAGCCCGTACCGAAATCGTCGAGGGCGATCTTGCAGCCGAGGGCGCGAAAGCGATCCAGGGCACTGCGCACGGTGGCCGAATCCCCGACCAGCAGCGACTCGGTGATTTCGATTTCCAGAAGCGACGGCGGTATGCCGGCCGCGGCGGCCTCCGCCTCGACCACTTGCGCAGGGTCGCCATGGATCAGTTCCTTCGCGGACACATTGATCGCCACCGGAACGCGTATTCCATGGTCCATCCAGGCGCGGACTTGTCGGCAAGCAGCCCGGACCACCCAACTGCCCAAATCGATGATCAAGCCGCTCTCTTCCGCGATGGCGACGAAACGCGTGGGTGGAATGTCGCCGTAATCCGTATCGCACCACCGCACCAGCGCCTCGACGCCGACAAGCTTCATGTCAGCCAAGCGGAATTTCGGCTGATAGCTCAGAGACAGCCGATCCTCGCGTACTGCGCGGCGCAGCCGCGCCTCGAGGTCGAGCCAATCACGGAGACGGCTGCTCATCGCGGCGGCATAGACGACGGTCGAGGTCGTGCCGGCGGTCTTTGCCTGATACATGGCGGTATCGGCATGCTTGAGCACGGTCGCAACATCGGCGCCGTCATCCGGGTAGAGGGCGAGGCCAATGCTCGGCGTGGCATGAAACTCGAGTCCATCATGCGCAACCGGATCTTTGAGTCCCGCGGAGCAGGCATTGGCTATGTCGAGCGCCAATGATTTGGCCCGCGGGCTTTTCAACAGAATGACGAATTCGTCGCCGCCGAAGCGGGCCAGTGCCAGGTGATCGTGATGCTCGCGGAAGTTGTCGAGCGCGTGCGCCAGTTTCTCCGCCACGGTGCGCAGAACCGCATCTCCCACCGGATGGCCGAACGTATCGTTGATGCGCTTGAAGCCGTTCAGATCCATATAGATGAAGGCCACCGATTCACGGGACTTTTCGGCCTGCACGAGCAAGCGTTCCGCCGTTTCGATGCAGCGTTGCCGATTGGGCAGGCCGGTGAGCGGGTCGAAGTAAGCGAGGCGTTCGATATGCTCCGCCGCCGCCTTGCGGTCGCGGGTCCGTTGGCGCTGCCACCACAGCCCGTAAACGATCAGACCGAAGGCGCCGGCCAGGTATCCGGCATAGGCCCAGGGCGATCTCCAGGGCGGCGAGTCCCGATGGATCTTGATACGCAGCGGCGTCTCGCTCCATGCGGAATCGGCGCTGGCGGCGCGCACCTCGAGCACGTGATCGCCGAAGTCGAGATTCGTCAGCGTGACGCGGTGCTGCGTCCCCAGATCGATCCATTGATTCGACAACCCCGGCATTCGATACGCCAGACGCGTGCGTTTCGGCGATGAAAAATCGAGCGTACCGAAATCCAGCGAGATGATGCTGGCGTCATCCGCGACGTCGAGGTGATCGAGCAGCCAGTACGGGGTGGCGGATTCCAAAGGCAGGCCAAGCACCTCCAACTGCATGAGCGCCAGTCGCGGCGGATGCGACTGTTCGGTCAGGCCGGACGGATCGAATATATTGAACCCGCTCAGACCGCCAAAACTCAATCGCCCATCGCGCAGCTTGAGGAATGCGCCGGACTCGAATTCCTCGCTCTGCAATCCCTGCTCGACATGGAAGGTTTTCATGGCCCGGGTGCGGGGATCGTAGCGCATCAAGCCTGAATTTCCGCTCATCCACAGGCGGCCGGCCGCATCCACGAGCACGCCGTAGATGGTGTCGCTGCTCAATCCCTCGGCACGCGACAGGCTCTCGAAACTTATCGATCCGGGCGTGGCGGAAGAACCCCGGACGAGATTGAGGCCGCCTCCATCCGTCGCCACCCACACTCGTCCATCGAGGTCCACGGCCACGTCATTGACACCATTGGCCGACAGGCTGGTCGGATCTCCGGATCGATGACTAAAGGATCGGATCACGGTACCGTCCGGGCGGGCAAGAGCAAGCCCATCTTCGTCGTTGCCCATCCATAGGTTGCCGTTCAGATCCTCGGCGAACGAATTGACGTTGGGCCCGCTGGTCGCGCCTGGCGTGGCCGCATCGAAGGGCAATTGGCGGATCGCACCGCTGGCGGGGTCGAGTACGTTGGCGCCGCCGCCGTGCGTGCCGATCCAGATCTTGCCGTCGTGCGCTTCGTAGAGCCTCATGATCCCGGCTGCGCTCACGCTTTTCGCAGCGCCGCGCTTGACCGGAATGGATGTCACGCGGCCGTCCGGGGCGAGGCTGCTCAAGCCATGGTCCCGCGTGCCTATCCACAAGGTACCGCGCCGGTCGAGGAGCAATGACATGACACGCTGGTCACCGATGGCATTCGGCCGGCCGATGATGACGTCGCTGTCGGTGGATTCACCGGTCGCGGGGTCGAACAGAACCAGTCCTTTGCCGAGCGACCCCACCCAGAGTTTGTGATCCGGCCCGTCCTCAAAGGCGGTCACGGGCCGGCCGGCCAGCCAATCCGGGCGAAAGCCCCCGAGCTCCCATCCCCGCGGATTCCAGCGATCGACGCCGCCGGCGCGCGTACCGATCCAGATGAGGCCGCCGGCGTCCTCGTACAGGGACATCACTTCGGAATCGCCCAGCGATCTCGCGTCACGTTTGTCGTGGCGATAATGCACGAAGGTTCCGGCCGCGCGATTCAGGAGGTCGAGTCCCTCGGCGGTACCCACCCAAAGATGTCCCGCGGCGTCCTCGATAACCGACCGGACATCGTCGTGCTGCAGGGTTTCCGTCCGGCTCGCGTCGTGCCGGTAGGTATGGATGACTTTACCGTTCGGGTCCATTTGATCGAGGCCGGCATCGTAGGTGCCCACCCAAAGGGAGCCGGCACGATCCTCGTACACCCACGAGATCTCATCGCTGCTCAGGGACCTGGGGTCCGACGCGCGATGGCGATAGTGAGTGAACGTATCGCCTGAGTTCAAGAGATCGAGCCCCCCCATCGTGCCGATCCAGATTTTCCCGGACCGGTCCTGCAGCAGGCTCGTGACTTGATTGTCGGTCAGCGAGTCGGCGCGGGCGGGATCGTGAACGTGATGTTCGATCTGCCCGCTTGCCGGATCGAGGACATCGATACCCGCACCTGTGCTGCCCAAGGAGGCTTCGTGATCGCCGATACCCACCCAGACGCGGCCGCGAGCATCGATGAGCAGACTGCCCACGGCGTCGCTGGCGAGCGAGCCCGCGTTGCCCTGTTCGTGACGGTAAACGGTGAAATGGTCGGTGGCGCGATTCCAGCGGGCGAGCCCCGCGTCTTTGACGGCAATCCACAGATCATGGTGCGCATCCTCGGCGATCGCCAGGATGAAGCTGCCCGGCAGTCTGCCGGGCGCCTGGGCCGAGTAGGCATAGCGAAACAGCTCATGCCCGTCGTAGCGGACCAGGCCGTCTTCGGTGCCCAGCCAGACGAAGCCCTGGGAATCTTGCAACACGGCGTGCACCGAGCTCTGGGGCAACCCATCGGCGGTCGTGAGATGTTCGAGAACGAGGGGCGGCGCTTCGGCGGCCGCTTGCGCGGCCGCCATGCCCAAAATCCAGAGGAGGCCGGCCCATGCCGACCTCCACCGCCCCCCGCCGAGTATGCAGATGCTCACCGGGTGACTGTGCCCAAATTCGGACCGTGCGGAGTTGACCGACTTCCGATTTGGCTCAAGCCGACCGACGCGTCAGGTGACTTCCGTCACAATCAGACGATGGATCCCCGCTCGGCCTATTGGTTCGGCACGAAATTCACGATGGAGGCCGGCTTCGCCGCGACGGAGGTCGATCCGGACGTGTCCCACCAGGGGAGCGACTTGCTCCAGGCGTACCCCTTGCTCCAGGCATGCCCCTTGCTCCAGGCGTACCCCTTGCTCCAGGCATGGCCTTTGCTCCAGGCGTGGCCCGCGGACGACACGTAGCCCAAGCTCCAGTTGTAGCCCACGCCCGAGGCATACGCCCCGGACCAGGTGAACCCATCGCCGATCAACGGGGTGTTGAACGTTGGACCGTCGAGGTCCATGAGGTAGTAATTGCCGCTGGCGTCCCGATTGGCCGGACCCCCGAAGTGGGCCGTCCCGGCGAGATCGGCAGCGATGTCGAGGCCCAGATTGGCGCAGCCGGTCGCCGTACTGCTCACCGCGGCGACGGCATTGATGAGACCGGCACCTTGCTGGAATACCGTGTAAGCAAGAGAACCCGTCGGCGTGACGGCGGCGCGCGAGGCGGCCAGCAAGCGGCATTTGACCGCGTCGGGCGTCAGGGTGGGATCGGCTTGCAGCATCAGCGCGACCACGCCGCTGGTAACGGCCGCCGCCTGGGAAGTCCCCGACATCGTGAATAGGAGTCCGTTGCCGCCCTGCACATTCGCCGTCGACGCAGGATCGATGTTGGCGAGATAGCTGTCTTGATCCTGCGACCCCACCATGTGGCCGCCGGGCGCGACGACTTCCGGCTTCACGAAGCCCTCGAAGGTGGGTCCGGTCGATGAAAACGAGGCCAGTTTGTCGTCGGTGAAAACGTACGGCGTGTAGTTGTCCGACAGCGCGCCCACCGTGATGACGTACGGAACGTTGCCCGGAACATCGACGGTCATCGGGGCGGGCCCCTCGTTACCGGCAGCGGTCACGACCACGATGCCGGCCTGCCATGCAGCCATGACCGCCTGGTTGAGCGGATCATCCCAGTAATCCGATTGCGGGGTCGCCCCGAAGGATAGATTGAGCACACGGATGTTGTATTTTGCCTTGTGAGCGACGATCCAGTTGAGCCCGGCGATCACGTCCGCGTAGCTTCCGCCGCCCACATCGTCGAACGCGCGGACGATCACGAGATTCGCTTGCGGCGCGATGCCGAAGTAGCCGCCGGCTTTGTTCTGAAAGCCGCCGGCGGCAATCGAGGTGATGTGCGTGCCGTGGCCGTACGGATCGCCGGTGACCGCACCCGACCCGCCGTTGCGCACGTCGACCGTCGCCAGAATGCGGGAGTTGAGCTTCTGTGCGGAATCGGTCCACAAACCGGTATCGAGTACCGCGAGGGTTACTCCTTTTCCGGTGGTACCGGCGGCGTGCAGCGTATCGGCCCCGACCTCCATCGTGTAATCCGTCTGCAACCACTTCAGGTCCTTGGTGGGGACCACTGTGCCGTCGACAAGGACCACGGCAGCGCTCTTCTTTGCAACCACCGCGCTCAGCCCCTCGGTAGCGACCGCTCGATCCGCGAATACGCGCAGCTGCGAATTCGCGCGCAACCGTTGCGCCCGCGACGGACTCAAGGTCGCCACGACGCCGTGAATGATGTCGAGTTCCTGGCGCACCTCGCCGCCCGCGAGTGTGACGTACCGGCGCGCCTCGGCGACGCTCGAGCCCTCGACGATGTAACGCGCCGGGGCCTCGTTTGCGGTCGCGACCGGACTCTGGGCCGCCGTTACGGAGGCTGCCCCGACGAGGCTTCCCGGCAGCAATACCAGAACTGCAGCCCAGGGGCGAAAGGTCGACGTTTTCATCGCACGGCTGTTCATGACGAGCTCCTTGTAGGCCGATAAACCCGAATTGGGCCGGTTCTTATGGGTGGTATTACAAGGCAACGCGCGCGGCGGCGATGCCGCCGGATTGTCCTTCAGCACCGGCGCAATTGTGAACTCGGTCTCATAACGAGCGGTTAAACAGCCGGGGCGGCGCCTGTATACAGATCGCCCATGCCGTGAACGCAGCCGAGATCCTGCAGCGCGCGGCGCTGCTCCTCATCGTCGATGCCGGGAGCGATGGGCGTGATGCCCAAGGACGCTGCCATGCTCACCGCGGCGCGGCTCACCCGGAGCGCGACCGGGTCATGACGGAGCGCCGTCGCCCAGGACCGGTCCAGCTGCAAGCCCGACAGACCGGCGCGTGCCAGTTGCTCGAGCGAACTGGAGCCGCGCCCAACCTCGTCGACCACGAGATCGACACCCATGCTCGTGAGCGATCGGAAGGCGGCGGCTCCCGCGGCGATGAGCGTGCGCTCGGAAATTCTCAGCTCCAACTGCTCGGCCGGTACCGCGCCTGCGGAGATCAAGGCGAGAACGTCGCCGATGAAGTCCGCGTGAAGGATATGGTGCCGCAGGGCGCCGAACGATATTCGCAGCTTCGCGTCGCCGCCGCGATTCATGTCGGCAAGGTCTCGTTGCAGGCCTTGCAGCACCGAGCGCGACAACGACCTTGCCAAACCCGTGGCCTCGGCGACGCGCACGAATTCATTCGGTCGAATCTCCCCGCGCAACGGATGATTCCAGCGAAGATATCCGACGTTGGCAACCCGGCGGCCCGTCGCAAGGTCGTACCGGCCCACGTAGTGCAGGCGAATGTCGCGGTTCGCGATAGCCGCGCGGACTTCCTGCGCAAGGTCGAGCCTGGCGAGCGACCGCAGGTTGAGCGTGTCGCCGAAAAAACAAACGTTCGCGGCTTCCGCGCGGCGCGCTTCGATCGAGGCCGTGCGCGCATGATCGAGCAGCATCTTGGCGGAGCTGGCATCCTGGCCCAGTATCGCGACACCGGCATGAGGCGTCAGATGGAAGGCCGCATCGCCCGCAGCGATCGGGACACTCAGGCTCGCACACACCCGTTCGACGCAGGCTTGGAGGGCACGGCGATCATCACTCGCAATGACGAGGGCCAACGTGTCCTCGCTCAAGGGACCCATGTACCAGGAGGGCCCGCCGACCGCCGTATCGCCGACCGCCTTCAGCCGTTGCAGTGCTTCCGCGAAGATCTGTTCCGACAACCGGGTGTCGATGATGCGGGAGACATCGGCAATCCCATCCAGATGGATGCACGCGACGGCCATCGGCGTTTCGCGCAGCGCCGCCGACGACAAGCCATCCTTGAGTCGCCGTAAGAATCCCCGCCGGTCGAGCGGCTGCCCCGCTGATTCGCCCGTGGCGTCGGTACCTCGTTCGTCTCCGGCGACCGACGTGGATCGAATGACGCAAATCGCGCGATCGGGCGCCTGGGCGGTAGCTCCCATGCGATAAGTCATGCCGCTGTCTCGGAATGAAGCTTCGACCGACGTTCGATTCGCGATCGCGCGGCGAATGAGCTGCGTCACCAAGGCAGCGACCGCGTCCGGCCAGATCAGATCGAGGCGTTTGCCCACCGAACCCGCGGTCAAGTCCAGATTGGCCCGGCCCTGGCCGCCGATATGTTCGAGCAACACGCCGTCGCGTCTGACCAGCACGACAAGATCCGGGGGCATGTCGATGAGGCGGCTGGTATTGCTCGGCATGCGCATTATCTCCTCCATTGCGGCGGTCCCGTACAGGATGCTCGTCACACTGCTCATGGATATCGGCAAGAGACGAGCCGAATGAAGGCGGTGTCCGGTTGCTGCTGCTACCATAGACGCATGAGTTACGAACCGGCGGCGGCGGGCGCAGCGCGCGCGGATCTGGCGCGACGGCTGATCTCGCTCACCGACTTGACGAGCCTGAACGACTCCGACGACGCGGCCTCGGTCTCCGAGCTGTCGGTGCTCGCCCGCACGGCTGCGGTGAAACCCGCCGCCGTGTGCATCTGGTCGCGATGGATTCCTGCGGCATTGGAGGCGCTCCAAGGAAGCGGCATCCCGGTCTGCGCGGTTGCCAATTTTCCGAACGGTGCAGCGGCACCCGACGCCGCGGCGGCGGAGACCGCAGCGGCCGTCGCCGCGGGGGCGTCCGAGGTGGATGTGGTATTTCCCTATCGCGCGCTGCTTGCCGGCGATGCGGATGCCGGCCTGAGGTTGGTCCGTGCCTGCCGCGAGGCCTGCGCGGAGCGAGCGCTGCTGAAAGTGATCTTGGAAACCGGGCAGCTTGCGAGCGCCGGCAACATCCGCCGCGCCGCCGAAGTGGCCATCGACGGCGGTGCGCACTTTCTGAAGACGTCCACCGGCAAGACGCAGCCCGCGGCAACAGCAGAGGCTGCGGCCGTATTGTTCGATGTCGTGGCAGCGGCCGGCCGAGACGGCAAGTCCATCGGATTCAAGGCCTCCGGCGGCATCCGCACCCTCGACGATGCCGCGGTTTATCTCAGGTTGTACGAGCGCAAGTTTGGTCCCGGAAGCGCCTCGGCGCAGACCTTCCGGCTCGGCGCGTCCGCATTGTTCAGGGATTTGCTGACCGCCGCGGCGGCCTGAAGATAAAGGACAGGCACATGCCCAGCTCACCCCGCATCGCCGTAGTCGGTAGCGCCAATACGGATCTGGTGACGTTCACCGACGTGTTCCCGCGCCCCGGCGAGACCTTGTTCGGCAAGAGCTTCGATCTGGGCTTCGGCGGCAAGGGCGCGAACCAAGCGGTGGCTGCGCGGCTTTGCGGCGCGGACGTGCTGATGGTGGCCAAGGTGGGCAGCGACTTGTTCGGCCAGGCAACGATCGACAACTTCGCCTCCTTCGGCATCGACACGACGCATGTGCGTATCGTCGAGGGCGCAGCCACGGGTGTGGCGCCGATCTTCGTCGAGCCCAACGGTCAGAACCGCATCATCGTCGTCAAGGGCGCCAACGACCTGCTGAGGCCGGCCGATGTCGAAGCGGCCGCGGCCGACTTGCGGCGCGTCGATGCCATCATCCTGCAGTTCGAGATTCCGCTCGAGACCATCTATCACACCGTTCGTTTTGCCGGCGCGCACGGTATACGCTGCATCGTCAACCCGGCGCCCGCCGCCCCGGCCGATCTGGAGGCGCTGTGCGGCGCCGACTATTTCATTCCGAACGAGACCGAGGCCGAGCAGCTCACCGGACTGCCGGTGCGCACGGAAGCCGAGGCGTCGGCATGTGCCGCGGCGCTGCTCGCGAAGGGTTTTCGGCGAGTGGTGATTACCTTGGGCGCGCGCGGCTCGCTGGTGGCCGATGCGGCGAACCGCACCCACGTGCCGCCCTTCGCGGTCGCGGCCACGGATACCACCGGCGCCGGAGACGCATTCATCGGCAGTTTCGCGGTGTTTCTCGCCGAGGGCATGCCGGAGCTGGAGGCCGTGACACGGGCCACCTTGTACGCCGGCCTGTCGACCACCCGGATTGGAACTCAAAAATCATTCCCGCGGCGCGCCGACTTCGATACGCAATGGGAAAAAAGGATGTCCGATGTTCGTCGTGCATAGCTATCCGTTGGCCGTCGCGTTCTGCGTGCTGACCATGTTCTGTTGGGGGTCGTGGGCAAACACCAAGAAACTGACGCGCCCCGATTGGCGGTTCGAGCTGTTCTATTGGGACTACTCGTTGGGAGTGGTGCTCTTGACGTTGATACTCGGCCTCACGCTCGGCAGCAGCGGCATCGAGGGCCGAGCATTCGTTGCCGATCTTGCGCAAGCCTCGAGCGCCTCCGTCACGTCCGCCCTGCTGGGCGGTGCGATCTTCAATCTGGCGAACATTCTGCTGGTGGCCGCGATCGAGATCGCGGGCATGGCGGTTGCTTTTCCGGTGGGGATCGGACTTGCGCTGATCATCGGCGTGATCGTCAATTACCGCGCCGCACCGGTTGGCAATGCGGCCCTGCTTTCCGTGGGCGTACTGCTCGTGACCCTGGCGATCATCTTGGATGCGGTAGCCTATCGGCGCTTGGCGGGCGGCACGGCGACTGCCGGCAAGAGCAGCACCAAGGGCTTGCTGCTGTCGGTGGCCTGCGGCGTTTTCATGGGTATGTTCTATCGCTTCGTCGCCGCGGCGATGTACGCGGATCCGAGTCACGCGGACAGCGGCAAGATGGGTCCGTACGCGGCCGTCTTCGTGATGGCGGCGGGCATCCTGCTCAGCAGCTTCGTATGGAATACCTTGGCGATGAAAAAGCCGCTGGTGGGCAGCCCGGTCGGTTTCCGCGATTATTTCGCCGGAAGTTTCGGCACGCACATCACCGGTGTGCTGGGCGGCGCGATCTGGGGCGCGGGCATGTCGCTCAACCTGATTGCCTCAGGGCGTGCCGGCTTCCCGATCTCCTACGGACTCGGCCAGGGAGCCACGATGGTCGCCGCTCTATGGGGCGTGTTCATTTGGAAGGAATTTCGCGCAGCGCCCGCCGGCACCTCGGCATTGCTGGCGGCAATGTTTGCGAGCTTCCTCACCGGACTCGCGCTCATCGTCATGGCGCGCGCGCCATAGTCATCCCGGCGACCCCGCGCTTGGCCCACCACATCCATCGGAGCTGCCGAGACGTTGTCACGCGGAACCGCGATGCCCCTTAGCGCCATCGCGGGGAGTTGGCCCCTGCTTCTCGGCATGGGTGTGCTCATGCTCGGCGCAGGTCTCCAAAGCACACTCCTCGGCCTGCGTGCCACGCTGGAAGGATTTTCGCCGCACGTGACCGGCATCGTCATGTCCTGTTACTACGCGGGATACCTCGTCGGCACGCGCATCGCGCCGCCCTTGTTACGCAAAGTGGGGCATATCAGGGTCTTCGCCGCGCTGGCGGCCATCGCTTCGGTGTCGATCCTGTTGCAGGGTTGCTTCGTCAATCCCATGATCTGGGCTGCCATGCGGCTCGTATCGGGCATCGGCTTTGCGGGCATCTATGTGGTGGCCGAGAGCTGGCTCAACCATCGCGCAAGCCGTGCGAACCGCGGCAGCTTGCTGGCCATTTACATGTTGGTCCTATACGTCGGCCTCGGCTCCGCGCAGTTTCTGCTGGCCTTGTCGGACCCGGCTACCCCCGCCCCGTTCATGCTCGTGTCGGCTCTGATATCGCTGGCGCTGGTACCGATCGCGCTGTCCGAACACCAGATACCGGAGCGAGCCGCGCCCAGCAAGGTCCGGCTGCTCGAGCTGTACAGCAATTCCCCCCTGGGTGTGGCCGGAGTGACCGTTTCAGGAATGATTTCCGCGACGATCTTCTCGATGGGGCCTGTCTATGCGCGGCTGAGCGGTCTCGAGACCCAGGGCATCGCGATATTCATGGGCGTGAGCATTCTCGCGGCGGTCGTCACTCAATATCCGGTAGGCCGTATCTCCGATCGTATCGATCGGCGCACCGTGATCGCGGGCATCTGTACGCTGGCGACGCTGGTTGCGGGCAGTATCGTGGCGTTCAAGGCGGTGCCGCATGGGCTGTTCCTGACGCTCGCCGGGCTGTTCAGCGGACTCGCGCTGACGCTCTATTCTCTCTCGGTGTCGCACGTCAATGACAAGCTCGAGCCCGCGCAGATGGTCGCCGCCAGCAGCGCGCTTCTTCTGTTGAACGGCACCGGCGCCATCGTCGGGCCCATGCTTTCCGGCAGCCTGATGGCGGCTTTCGGCGCACAAGCCTACTTCGCCACCCTCGCGACGCTGACCGCCGCATTGCTGGTCTACGATTTGTGGCGCAAGTCGCGACGCCGCCCGGTGCCGCCGCTGCAAAAGATTCCGTTCGTCGGTACGCAACCCAGAGCGTGAGCCGCCGCGGCTCAGGGCGAGAGCGCGGTGCGCAGCGATTTGATCTGCTGCGCGGAAGAGGCCAGCAGCCGCGTGCACTCGTCGGCGCCGAGTCTCAACCGCTGAAACGTAGGGACGACCTCGACGGTGCCCGCGAGGAGTTTGCGTTGAAACACGCACGGTGCCAATGCAGTCGCGGCGATCAAGAGGTCCGTCAAACCCGCGCTGCCCCGGTTCTCGCGGCCCCAGAAGTCCTGATCGCCCACCGCAGCGATGACAGCGGCCGGGAATTCCCAGTGCGTCAATATCGAACTCGCTACCCGCGGGTGCCATTCGCGTACCACCTCGGCCCATGGCGCGCCATGGGCCCCCGCCCCGCCGCAGCGGGGTGCGGCCACCGCGATGTAAAGCCGCCCGATGTTGTGCATGAGCCCCGTCACCAGCGCCTCGTCGGGGTTTGCGGCGTGAGTCTCGCGCGCCAGCACATAAGCGATCGAGGCCACCAGCGCACCGTCTCGCCACAGCGCCTGCAGCTGCGGCCTGAGTTGCGCGTCACGGCTTCCGAACTGCAGCTGCTGCAGCGCGAACGAGATGGCCGTGCAGCGCACGAGCTGGTGCCCGAGGCGCGTCAAGGCGAGCTGCAAATCCTTGATCCGTGTCGCCGACGGATTGAGGAATGCGGAATTCGCCAGCCGCAGTATGCGTGCGGCGAGCGCCGCGTCGGAACCCACCACCAGCGCGACCCGTGCGGGCGTGGCGCCCGGGTTCTCGAGCACTTGCTGCACGCGGACGGCGATGTCCGGGAAGGACGGCAGACGGATATCCCCGGCCGCCAGTTCGCGCGCCAGACGGCGCACGAAAGCACGCAGATCCCCGTCCTCACCGGGGTCCTCGCGCTCGATCTGTTCAGCAACTGCCATTCCGGCCATTCCGCAGGGAGTTGACCCGTATGTCGGCGCGCACGGCGCTTTCTGAAGCTACCGCATGAACGGTTGCCGCTCGATCTCGATCGCTTCTTGATTGCGCCGCTGGGCGCGCAGTGCATCGGCGAGCACCCGCCCCGCTTGAGCTTGGGCGCTGCGATCGCCGCTGGCCAGTGCCAGCGCCTTGCGCCCGCAGCCCTCCGCCTGATGCGCATCGCCTTCCGTGAGCCGTAGCCGCGCGAGTTCTATCCAGAGCAGAGGATTGTTCGGCTCGATGCGCAAGGCGCGGTCCAGCGTCGAGGAGGCGCCGTCGAGCTCGCCGCGCGACACCAGCGCCCGCGACTGAGTCACCAGCGAGCGCGTGGCGGGGGAAAGCCGATTTTCGCGCGGCGGCGGCACCGGGCGCGGCGCAGATGGCGCGGGCGGCGGGGGCTGCGGATTTGGCGCAGCAAGATCCGGCGACTGCGGTTGCGGAATCGGATTCGACGGGTCAGGCCGCCGCGACGACGCCGGACAGCCGCTGAGCAGCACCGCAGCGCCGAGCATGGCGGCCAGTGGTTTCAGTGCACGAGATTCTTGAGCCATGTCTTGATCTTGTCACCCATGGTACCGGTTGGCGAGATTGCAGCCGGCGAGACTGTGCAGCCGGGCTTGGCGGGCAAGACCGTGCCTTTCGGCACAGCCACGGCAACGGCGTCTGCGCTGCAGGCCGGGGTGGTCTCCAGACCATCCGCAAAACCGATCCAGCGATCCTCGACCGACTCGGGTGAGACAGGTTCGAAGGAAGCGGATTTGAGCTTCGCCAAGGTGTCGGCCCACACCGGCAGCGCGCCCGCCGCTCCCGTGAGCCCGGTGATGCGGTTGTCGTCGTAACCCACCCAGGCCACCGCCACGTAGCTGCCGGTGAATCCCGCGAACCAGGCGTCGCGGGTATCGGAGGACGTGCCGGTTTTGCCGGCAACCACCGTCCCGCGCGGCAGACGGGCCGGTGCATCGCGGCCCGTGCCATGCGTGGTCACCAGCGTCAGCATCCGGTCGAGCTGATAGACGGCGGCGGCCGGCGCTGCTTCCTCGACCTGCACTTTGAAACTCTTGAGCGGCCGGCCCTGCTCGTCGACCACCGCGCGCACGGCGCGCATTCGCGCACGAAAGCCGCCGTTCGCCAGCGACGTATAGACCTGCACCACCTCGAGCGGCGTCATTTCAACGGTGCCGAGCAGCAACGAGGGATTGAGCGCGGGCGTCGCTTCGAGCCCCAGCCGCTGCAGCGTCTCGACCACCTTTTGCAGGCCGAGGTCCAGTCCCAGCCGCACCGTCGCGAGGTTCATGGACTCCGCGAGCGCGCGCGCCAGCGGCACCCGGCCATAGACCTGGTGCTCGAAATTCTGCGGCGCCCAGACGCTGCCGTCGCTCAGCTTGAGTTCGATCGGCGCATCTTCGATCGGAGTAGCCGCGTTGTAGCGGCCGGTCTCGAGCGCGGTCAGGTACACCGCCGGCTTCACCAGCGAGCCGATAGGCCGCCGCGCATCGAGCGCGCGGTTGAAACCGTCGGTGCCCACATCGCGGCCGCCGACGACCGCGACCACGTCGCCGCTATTCGGCTCGGCCACGACCACCGCGCCTTCCAGGTGCGCACCGCGTACCCGGCTCGCCGCATCGAGGCGCTTCAGATTCATCGTCAGCGCGCGCTCTGCGGCCGCTTGCGCGCGCGCATCGAGGCTCGTATACACGGCAAGGCCGGCGGCGGCGAGATCCGCCTCGGCGTAGTCGCGCTTCAAGTGGCGCCGGACGAGATCGAGATAAGCCGGCACATAGTTGCCGCCGGGGGCCTTGAGCCCCAGTGGGGCTGCGGCGGCGCGCTTCGCAGCGGCAACGTCGATCAAATGAGCGTCGGCAAATTCCTGCAGCACGAGGTTGCGCCGCGCGCGAGCGCGGTCGGCATGTCTGCGCGGATCATAGTAAGAGGGCCCTTTGACGAGCCCGATGAGCGTCGCGAGTTCGCCCACCTCGAGTTCGGCGAGCGGCTTGGCGAAGTAATACTCGCTGCCGAGTCCGAAGCCGTGTATCGCACGCGAACCGTCCTGGCCGAGATACACCTCGTTGAGGTAAGCGACGAGGATTTCCTCTTTGGAGAAATGCGCCTCGAGGCGCAGCGCCATCACGGCCTCGGTGGCCTTGCGGCCGAAACTTTGCTCATCCGACAGGAAATAGTTTTTCACCAACTGCTGCGTGAGCGTGCTGCCGCCCTGTACCACGCGGCGGGCACGCAGATTGGCCCACAGCGCGCGCAACACGCCGCGGGTATCGACGCCGGAATGCGCGTCGAAGCGCCGGTCTTCGATCAGTTTGATGCCGGAGCGCAGCAGCGGCGGCACATCGGCGGGCGCCAAGACCAGCCGGTCTTCGCCGTGAATGGGGAATACGCTGCCTATCACCGGCGGATCGAGGCGAAACACGGGTAGGTCCGAGCCATCCGCCCGCCTCATGCTCGTGACCGCGCCGGAGTCCGCACTCACCGAAACCACTTGCTCATCCCGCAGCTCGTCGCTGAAGCGCACGCGGCGCGCATGCAGATCGAAGGAATTCCCGCGTCGCCGATAGAACCCAGGGCCTGCCGCCGGCTCCCCGGGGCGGTAATGGAGGCGGCGCAGTTCGTCCTCGAGATCGCCCGCCGCGACCGGGGCACCGACGTAGAGTTCGAGCGGCGCACCGTACACCCGCGCCGGCACGGACCAGTGACGGCCTTGGAATTCCTCGGTCACGACGCGGTCCAGGTGCACCACCCAGGCGGCCACCAAGGCCGCGAGTATGAGGAAAGCCAGAACGAGCGCCACGCCCCAGCGCAACAGTTTGGAACGAGCCACGCTGGACTCAGCCAAGGTCGCGGTCGAAGGGACGGAATTCGAGTTCGACTTGATGCGGCGAGACTCGAACGGGTACGGCGATGGGTTGCACGGTAAGGCGGGATAGTTTGACGATCTAAATATCGGTGTCAACTTCCGCCGTGAAAGCATGCAGTCACGGTGCGGCACGGTGCGGCACGGCACGGCACGGCACGAGCAGCATGCGGTTACAATGTTGCCATGAACCGTACCCCTGCCGCGCCGGACACGACTTGCGCACCCCACTCGACGCTCTCGGACGAGGACATGCACGCCTGCGTGCGCGTGCTGCGCGCCATCGAGGCCGACCGCTCGCACCTCGCCCGCCTTCCGCAGGACAGGCGCCGCGAACTGCTCATGCTTGCCGGGCTGGTCGCAAAGCCCGAACGGCATGACGTCTCCAGAATGGCGAAGGCATTTCGACGCGCCAAGCGCGAGGCCACGAAGGAGCATGATCGCAAGCTCACCGAACAGGCCGGGCAGCGCGTCCAGCGCCGCGCCGCAGTGTATGCGCCCCTGTGGCTCGAGCGGCCGAAACCGGACGCCGTCGATGATCGCCCCGAGTTCCTCCAGGAGCGGGCCTGTTATGTGTGCAAGAAACCCTTTGCGAAAATGCATCGCTACTACGACTCCCTGTGCGATGCGTGCGGCGAGTTCAACTACGCCAAGCGCGAGCAGACCGCGGACTTGAGCGGCCACTATGCGCTGGTCACCGGCGCGCGGGTGAAGATCGGCTTCCAGGCGTCCCTCAAGCTCCTGCGCGCCGGAGCGCACGTCATCGTCACCACGCGCTTCCCGGTCGATGCGGCCGACCGGTACTCGCGGGAGCCTGATTTCCCGGTGTTTCGCGAGCGTCTGCAGATCCACGGCCTCGATCTGCGGCATACCCCGAGCGTCGAGCTGTTCACGCGCTTTCTGGCCGAGCGGCTGCCGCGGCTCGACTATATCCTCAATAACGCGTGCCAAACCGTGCGCCGGCCGGCGGGCTTCTTTCAGCACCTCCTTGCCAGGGAAGCCGAATCGCTCACCGCGCTTCCCGAGGCCTGGCGAGCTCCGCTCGCGAGCCAGGACGAGTTGCGGCGCCTCCTCGAGGGAACGCCTGCACCCGGCATCGGCCAGGTCGTTGCCGCGGCCGCGCAGCGGCACGGCGAGGGACTGCTGCACAGTGCGGCGCTCTCGCAGCGGCGCTATCTCGATGAGGATTTTCGCGGCGGCGAGGCGCTGTATCCCACGGATCTCTACGACGCGGATCGGCAGCAGATCGACCTGCGCGAGATCAATAGCTGGCGGCTGCGCATGCACGAGGTCGAGACGCCGGAACTCCTCGAGGTGCAGCTGGTGAACGCGATCGCACCGTATATTCTAAACGCCCGCTTGAAACCGCTCATGCTACGCACGCACGGGTGCCACAAGCACGTGGTGAACGTCAGTGCCATGGAGGGCCAGTTCTATCGCATCGCCAAGACTGACAAGCATCCGCACACCAACATGGCCAAAGCCGCGCTCAACATGATGACGCGGACCAGCGCGCCCGACTACGTCAAGGACGGCATCCACATGAACGCCGTCGACACCGGATGGGTGACCGACGAGGATCCCGCCGCGCATGCGGCGCGCAAGGCGAACCTGGGCTTCGCGCCGCCGCTCGACATCATCGATGGCGCCGCGCGCATCGTCGACCCCATCTTCGCCGGGCAGCTAACGGGCACGCACGTGTGGGGACAGTTCCTGAAGGACTACAAGCCGGCGCCTTGGTGAGGTAACTCGCGTTCTCAGCGCTTGGCCATCGAGCCTCCCAGCTGGCCCTCCGGCAATGCCACCGACAGTTCGAGTACCTCGTGGCCGTCATCGCGCCCGAGATTGATCTGAACCGCGGAAGGGTCGACGTTCACATAGCGGTGGATCACCTCGAGCAATTCACGGCGCAGCAGAGGTAAGTAGTCCGGGGCGCCGCGGGTGCTGCGCTCTTGCGCGACGATGATGCGCAAACGCTCTTTGGCAACAGTGGCCGACGAGTGAGTCTTGCGAAACAGTGAGAGTAAACCCATATCAACTCCCGAACACGCGCGCGAAGAACCCTCTCCTGGGTTCCTCGATGAACCGCATCGGCAACGTTTCGCCCAACAGGCGGCCCACGGCGTCCTCGTATGCCGCGGAAACATCGCTGTCGGCATTGAGAATGACGGGCACGCCGGCGTTGGATGCGGACAGAACGTCGGGCGACTCCGGAACGACGCCGACGACGTCGAGACCGAGAATATCCTTGACGTCCTTGACGCTCAGCATCTCGCCGCTCGCGACACGGCGCGGGTTGTAGCGGGTCAACAGCAGATGCTCTTTCACGCCGCCATTGCCTTGTTCGGCACGCTGCGTCTTGCTCGCGAGCAGACCGAGAATGCGATCCGAATCGCGCACCGAAGACACTTCCGGATTGACCACGACCACCGCCCGGTCCGCGAAGTACATCGCAAGATGTGCGCCCTTTTCGATGCCTGCGGGGGAATCGCAGATGATGTAGTCGAAGCCCTCGGCCGAGAGTTCATCGAGCACGCGGCGGACGCCTTCATCGGTGAGCGCCTCTTTGTCGCGAGTCTGTGACGCGGCGAGGAGATACAGGGTATCGATGCGTTTGTCCTTGATGAGCGCCTGTTTGAGAACGCAGTCGCCCTGAATGACGTTCACGAAATCGTATACGACACGCCGCTCGCACCCCATGATGAGATCGAGATTGCGCAGCCCGATATCGAAATCGATCACCGCAACACGTTTACCGCGGCGCGCAAGTCCGCAGGCGATGCTGGCGGAGGTGGTGGTCTTGCCGACGCCTCCTTTACCCGAAGTCACGACGATAATCTCGGTCAATGCTGAATTCTCCTCTGTTAAAGCTTGCGCGCTGCCGGATGGCGCGCGCGGCGGTACGGCTCAAATGCCGATGCGCGCGAAATGTAGACTCTCGCCCGCAAGCCACGCTTGTACGGGCTTGCCGGCGAACTCGGGGGGAATCGTTTCGAAGACACGGAACACGCCCGCGATCGACACGAGTTCGGCATAAAACTCCTGGCAGAACACCCGCGCCCCGAGTTCACCGTGCGCGCCGGCCATCGCCCGCCCCCGCATCGATCCATAAATATGAAGGCAGCCGTCCGCCATGACCTCCGCACCGGCGCCGACGCCGACGGTGACGACGAGATCGCGATTGCGCGCATAGACCCGCTGCCCGGAGCGCACGGTCTGGTTGTGAATCAGGGCGGGAACGCTGCCGTCGGATGGCGCGGATGCGGGGGATGCTACGGGTTGCGGTGCCGGCGGTGCGGCCTGCACAGCCTCGATCACCGGAATGGGACGCGTGGGTGTTCGAAAGCTCGAAAGGATCGGCAGATTGAGGGCGCTCGCCAAAGCCTCCAACGCTGACGAGTCGCCGGCCAGGCCCACCGACAGCATCCCGACGCGGCGCACCGCCTCGATCACAGCGCGAACCTCGGCGACCGCGGGCGTCTTCTCGAGTGCGCTGAGATCCAGACACACGGCGGTGCGCCGAAAGAAATGCGGCGCGGCAGCGACACGCCCCGTGAGCTCATCGAGTATGGCGCCGGGGTCCGTGGTATGGACTCGCACTTGCACCAGACCGACTTCACCATAGCGGATGTCGATGATGGGCCGCGGCGTGTCGACCGCGGGCTGCCGTAGCGGATCCACGGGACCCTTGAGACTCAACTCCAAATTTGTGCTCAATCGAATCCTCATGCGCTACGGCCGCAGGCGCCTCGATGCGCCCCGGCCGGAAATGGGTGTGCAGTGTACCGATATATGTCGCCGACTCAATCGCGAAGAGCAGCGCTCGCCACGGGGCGCGCAGCGCCGCCGGCGCATGGTGCTGCGGACGTTTCCCTTGGACGAACGTTCAACAGATCCGCTCGCAGCTTTTTGTCAACAAGAAAATCGCCTGCAATTTACCTTATTGTAGCCGAGGATTGAACCCAGCGCCTAAACCGCGCCGCGACCGAGCTGTGACTACGCCGTATTGCGAGAGGCTTCCTTGAATTTCGCCGCGCAGGTAAGATCGGACCATCTACTGGGGAGTACTCGTCAACGCCATCACGCGCAATCGTGAGTGCGCTCGCCGAATAGTACTAGCAGCAGTTGGTCAATAAATAACAGCTAGGGGATTCCACATGTCAAGGTTGCACTCGAAGTGCTCGGCCGCGTTGGTCGCGGCTGGGATAGGTTTGATGACGGCGCCATTCGCGTTCGCGCAGCAGAAGGTGGTGACTGAGAAAGATGCGCACTACGCGATCTATGGCGCCAGCGATGATGGGTTGGGTCTGCGCGCCGGCTACGAGGGCGGTGCGGCGAGCACCGCGGCAGGCACGGTGGGACCGGGCGGCACGGCCGCGGCGGCGCTCGCAGTGCTCGCGAATCCTTTCGACAGCGAGCGTCGATGGAAGTCCATCGGGCCGGTGGTGGGAACCGTGCCGGGACCCGTTACCTATACCGGGGCCGCAACGACGGCGTCCGGGCGCGTGGCAAGCATCCTGGTGACGCCGCATTGCCACGTGGGCGATGAGTGCACCGTGTACGTTGGCGCCGCGGGCGGCGGCGTGTGGCGCAGCGACGATGCGCTCTCGAGTACGCCGCACTGGCGCTCGGTGAGCCGCGGCTTGCCGACGACCACGATGGGTTCGCTGGCCCTCGCACGAGGCGGTGATCGTGATGATGATGATGATCATGGCGATGACAACGGCGATGCACTCTATGCCGGCACCGGCGAGCCGAATGGTTCGAGCGACTCCGAGGCGGGCCTCGGCTTGTACCGATCGGACGACGGCGGGGAATCTTGGAAACTGGTTCCGGGCAGCGCGAGCGTCGCGAGCGGCCGCTCGATCGGCGCCATCGCTGTCGACCCCAGGGATCCGCAGCACATCTTGATCGGCACGGACGTGGCGCGGCGCGGCGCGTCCTCCTCGAATGGCGGACGCTTCACCCCGCCCGGCGCTCCACCGGTCGGGCTATACGAATCGCACGACGGCGGCGAGCATTTCTCGCTTGCGTTCAGCGTGCC
>JALYHU010000014.1 GCA_030776345.1 Pseudomonadota bacterium
CGATGACGTAGTCCTGGCCGACTTCGACGATCAATCCGTTGAGGATGGTGCCAGGACGAATGCGCTGGCTCGCGATGCTCTGTTCGAACAGTTCCGCAAAACTTTCTGTCATGTTTTCTCTTAAAAAGATTTCCGCCCTAGCGCCAATCCCGGGTGCTTGGGGTTGCCAAAACAAAACGGCGCTCGGTCCCTTGCGCCGCAACCACGTTTATAAATACTTCAGGTCTACAAAACTTCAAGCGAGAGCCGCTTACGGACTATTTCGAGAACGCGTTCGACCACTGCATCGATGGACAAGCCGGTCGTATCCACCAAGACGGCGTCTTCGCTCGCGACAAGAGGCGACGCGGTGCGCGTGATATCGCGCTGATCACGCTCCGCTATCTCTTTCGAAAGGCCGGGAAGGGTAGCAGCAACCCCCTTTTCTTTCAACTGCTTATAGCGCCTTGCCGCCCGCTCATCGGCGCTCGCCGTGAGAAATATCTTCACCCGGGCGTCCGGGAATACCACCGTGCCCATGTCGCGCCCGTCCGCCACCAACCCGGGGGGCACGGCAAAGCGCCGCTGGCGCTCGAGAAGCGCCGAACGCACCGCCGGCAGCGCTGCCACCTTCGAGGCGTCATTGCCCGCAGATTCGGTGCGGATGTCACGGGTGACGTCCTCGCCCCACAACCGGACGATTTCCGCCCCCGTGGGGCCCGAATCGAAACGAATGTCCAGCCGCCCGGCCAGTTCTCTCAACCGCGATTCGTCGTTGAGGTCGATACGCGCCTTGCGCGCGCCCAGTGCAACCAGCCGGTATAGGGCACCGCTATCGAGCAGCGACCAACCCAGCGCTTTTGCTGCAGCGCGGCTGACCGTGCCCTTGCCCGATCCCGATGGGCCGTCGACGGTCATGACGGGTACGCCCGGCACCGGTCAGTTTCCCGATTCGGCGATGTCGAGGCCCACGGTGCGTGCCAGGTCGACGAAACCGGGAAAAGATGTGGCCACGTTCGCCACGTCTCGAATCACTATCGGATTGGCCGCGCGCAGGCTGGCAATGCTGAAGCACATTGCCACGCGGTGGTCGCCGTGACTGTCGATCTCGCCGCCGCCGAAGGCCGTGCCGTCCCGGCCCTCGATGCGCATACCGTCGGCCAATGCCTCATGGGGGACGCCGAGGCGCGCGAGACCCGCGCTCATGGCCGCGATACGATCGCTTTCCTTGACCCGCAATTCCTCCGCGCCGGTTATCACGGTCACCCCTTGCGCGCAAGCAGCGGCGATGCACAGCACCGGCAATTCGTCGATGGCGAGCGGCACCAGCGCCTTCGGCACCTCGATGCCGCGGAGTGCCGATGCGTGCACGCGCAGGTCCGCCACGGGCTCGGCGCCGCTCTGGCGGGCATGCTCGATTTCGATATTCGCGCCCATGCTGCGCAGGATGTCGAGAAGCCCCGTGCGCGTCGGATTCATGCCCACGTTGCGGATCAACAAGCCCTCGTCCGTCGCGCCCAACAGTCCCGCTACGATGAAAAATGCGGCCGACGAGAAATCGCCCGGCACGTTCAGCCGCTGACCCTCGAGGCGCTGCGGCGGGTAGAGCGTCGTGGTCAGCCCAACGGTGGTCAAACGCACCCCGTAACTCGTCAACATCCGTTCGCTATGGTCGCGGCATGGGGCCGGTGCGGTCACCGTGGTGGCACCCTCGGCGTACAGTCCCGCAAGCAAGATGGCCGACTTCACCTGCGCGCTCGCCATCGGCATGGGGTACTCGATGCCCCGCAGCTGCCGCCCGCCGCCGATCTCGATGGGCGGCGTTCCATCGCGTGTCCGCACGTCCGCACCCATCTCCCGCAGAGGCTTGGCCACGCGCTCCATGGGCCGCTTCATCAGCGAGGCATCGCCGATCAATGTCGAGGAGAATTCCTGCGCCGCGAGCAAGCCGGTGAACAAGCGCATCGCCGTTCCGGCGTTTCCCATGTCCAGAGGATGCGCGGCCCGTTTGAGACCGCGCAGGCCGGACCCATGGACCCTTACGTGGGCGGCGTTCGGCCGCTCGATGCGCACACCCAAGGCGCGCATCGCATTCAGCGTGGCCAAGCAATCCTCGCTCGCGAGGAATCCCGTCACCTCGCTGACCCCATCGGCGAGGCCCGACAACATCAGCGAGCGGTGCGATATGGACTTGTCCCCGGGGACGCTCATGACGCCTGCAACATGCGGCGCGGGCCGTGCCTGAAACGTCTTCATCGCAGCATCTGGCGCATCACAGCACCGCCCTCGGATATGAACCCAGAATCTTGAACAGCGAGGCTCGCCCCTGCAGCGCCGCCAGTGCTTTCGCGACCGGCGCGTCGCTCACGTGGCCCTCGACGTCGATGAAGAATACATAGTCCCACTTGCGCTTGCGCGACGGCCGCGACTCGATGCGCGTCATGTTGACCCGGTGTTCGGCCAGCGGCTCCAAGAGCCTGAACAGCGCCCCTGCATCATCGGTGTCGGCCGCGGAGACCAGGAGCGTGGTCCGATCGGCGCCGCTGGCACTGAATAGCTTGCGTCCCACCACGAGAAACCGCGTCGTGTTGTCGGGGCGGTCCTCGATCTCATTCGCGAGCAACGTGAGGCCATAGATGTCGGCCGCGGCGCGGCTCGCAATCGCCGCAGTGCCGCGCTCATCGCGCGCGCGGCGTGCGCCTTCCGCATTGCTCGAGACGGCGATCCTCTCGACACCGGGCAGCTGATCGTCGAGCCAGCCGCGGCACTGCGCCAGTGCCTGGCCATGCGCGCAGATTCGCTTGATGTCGGGAATACCGCTCATGCGGCCCATCAAGCAGTGGTGGATGCGCATTTCCACCTCGCCGCAGATCTTGAGGCCCGAATTCAAGAACATGTCGAGAGTATGGTTGACCGTGCCTTCGGTCGAATTTTCGATGGGCACCACGCCGAAATCGGCGATGCCGCCCTCCACTTCCTGAAATACCTCGTCGATGGCGGCCAGGGGTAAGGCGCGGACCGACGAGCCGAAATGTTTGAGTACCGCGGCCTGGGTGAAGGTGCCCTCGGGACCCAGAAAAGCCACCTTGAGAGGCTCTTGCTGGGCGAGACAGGCGGACATGATCTCGCGGAACAGCCGCGCGATCTCTTCATCGCGAAGCGGTCCGCGGTTGCGTTCCAGCGCCTTGCGCAACACGTCGGCTTCGCGCTCCGGGCGATAGAAATCGACCGCTTTTCCGGAGGCCGTCTTCGAAATACCCACCAGCTGCGCGAAACGCGCGCGTTCGTTGAGCAGGGAATGAATGCGGGCGTCGATCGAATCGATGCTGTCGCGAATGTTTGCGAGGTCCGCAGCGGGTATCGCCCCATCCACCCCGGCAGCGGCAGGTGCATCGGGCATGCGCGTCCGCGGTTTCGGCTGCGGCGCTTGCGCGCGTTTCGCGGGTTTGACTTTACGGCCTGCCATGCAACTGCCTCACGCGTGCTTGTGCTCGAACTCACGCATGAAAGCGACCAGCGCATCGACCCCGGCCAGCGGCATCGCGTTGTAGAGGCTCGCTCGCATGCCGCCGTGTACACGATGACCTTTCAGATTCTTCAACCCCGCGTGCGCCGCGCTTTCGAGAAACAGCACGTCCAATTCAGGCTTCGTCAGCGTGAAGGTCACGTTCATCCACGAGCGCGAATCCTTGGCCACGCCACTGCGGTAGAGCTGCGATGCGTCGATGGCGGCGTACAGTCTTTCCGCCTTGATGCGGTTGCGCTCGCCCATGGCGTCGACGCCGCCGTTCTTCTTCAGCCATTTGAATACCAAGCCCGCCATGTACCACGCGAAGGTGGGCGGCGTATTCAGCATCGAGTGATCGTCCGCGGCGGCTTTGTAGTCGAACACCAGCGGCGTCGCGGCGCGCGCGTGGCCGATCAGATCCTCGCGCACGATCACGACCACCAATCCGGATGGGCCGATGTTCTTTTGTGCGCCGGCATAGATGAGACCGAACTTCGACACGTCGATGGGTCTGGACAAAATGCTCGAGGACATGTCGGCGACCAGCGGAACCCCTCGCGTCTGCGGAATGTACCCGAACTCGACGCCCCCGATGGTCTCGTTCGGCGTGTAGTGCACGTACACCGCATCGCCGCTGAGATTCAATTCGCTCTGCGGGGGCACGCGCAGGTACGGTCCGCCGGCGTCGGCGGCTACCCGAACCCTGCAGTAGCGGCGCGCCTCGGTGATCGCCTTGGTGGACCAGTGGCCGGTATTGATGTAATCGGTGATCGACTCCGGCGCCGCGAGATTCATGGGCACGAGCGCGAACTGGGCCGAGGCGCCGCCCTGTTGAAAGAGGACTCGGTAGTTGCGCGGTATCGCCATCAACTCGCGCAAATCCGCCTCGGCCTCGGCGGCAACCTCCATGAAGGCCTTGCCGCGATGACTGACTTCCATCACCGACATTCCGCTGTGGTGCCAATCGAGCATTTCGTCGCGCGCCTGTTCCAGGACTTCGAGCGGCAGCGCCGCCGGCCCGGGAGAGAAATTGAAAACGCGCATCGCGAAGAGTCTCGACGCTTAGGTATCGGCGGCGGGATCGTCCGCCGGCGGGTCATTGAGCGGCGGCGCATCGCCATTCTCCGAGCCGCCGTCCGGACCCGGCGTTTCGCCACCGGCGCTGGATTCGCCCTCGGCAATGCCGTCGATGCGCTCCAATCCCGACAACTGATCGCCCTCTTCCAGTCGAATCAATCGCACGCCCTGGGTGTTGCGGCCGACCACGGAAATGTCCTTGACGGGGGTGCGCACCAGCACGCCGGCTTGGCTCATGAGCATGATCTCGTCGTCCACACTCACCTGCAACGCCCCGATCATCTGTCCATTGCGGTTGGTGACCTGCAATGCGATGACGCCCTGTCCGCCGCGCCCATGCGTGGGAAAGTCCTCCAGCGGGGTCAGCTTGCCGAATCCATTTTGCGACGCCGTCAGGATGTAGCCCTGCTCGGCCACGATCAGAGCATTCACGCGATGTTCGTCGCTCAATTTGACGCCGCGCACGCCGGCCGCCTCGCGGCCCATGGCACGCACTTCGTCCTCGGCGAACCGAACCGCCTTGCCTCCGGTGGTGAACAGCAAGATATCTTTGGTGCCGTCGGTGATGGCGACGCCCACGAGTTTGTCGCCCTCATCGAGCGCCACCGCAATGATGCCGCTGGCGCGCGGCCTGGAGAACAGGGCCAGCGAGGTCTTCTTGACGGTGCCCAAACTGGTCGCCATGAAGACGAACTTCCCTTCCTCGAACTCTTTGATCGACAGCATCGCGCTGATGCGCTCGCCCTGCTGGAGCGGCAGAAGGTTCACGATGGGCTTACCGCGCGAACCGCGGCTGGTCTGCGGCAACTGATAGACCTTGAGCCAATACAGCTTGCCGTGATCGGAAAAACACAACAGCGTGTCGTGCGTATTGGCCACGAACAGCTTGTCGACGAAGTCCTCGTCCTTGACGCTGGTGGCCGCCTTACCGCGTCCACCGCGCCGCTGCGCCTGGTAATCGGATACCGGTTGCGCCTTGGCGTAGCCGCCATGCGACAGCGTCACCACGACGTCCTCCGGCGTGATCAGGTCCTCGATGCTGAGATCTTCGTGATTGGTGATGATCTCGGTGCGGCGCGGGTCGGCGAACGTATCGCGGATGTACTCGAGCTCCTTGCGAATGACGTCGATCAGCCGCTTCGGGTCCGAGAGAATCTCGCTCAAGTCGCGAATCTGCGCGAGGAGTTCCTGAAACTCGGCGATGATTTTATCCTGCTCGAGACCCGTCAGCCGGTTGAGGCGCATCTCCAAGATGGCCTGCGCCTGAATCTCGGTCAGCTTGTAGCCGCCGTCCACGATACCCAATCGGGCGGTCTCACCTTCGGGACGCGTGCTGATGGCGCCGGCCCGCGCCAGCATTTCCGGCACCGCGCCCGACAGCCACGGCCGCGACATCAACGCCACTTTCGCTTCGGCGGGTGAGGCCGAGGCTTTGATCGCCGCGATGATCTCGTCGATGTTCGCCAGCGCGATGGCGAGTCCTTCCAGGATGTGACCGCGTTCTCGCGCCTTGCGCAATTCGAACACGGTACGGCGTGTGACGATCTCCCGGCGATGCCTGAGGAAAGCATCGAGCATTTCCTTCAGCGACAGGAGCCGCGGCTGGCCGTCCACCAAAGCGACCATGTTGATGCCGAACACGGTTTCCATGGTGGTCTGCGAAAACAAGTTGTTCAGCAGGATTTCGGGCACTTCGCCGCGTTTCAGCTCGATGACCACGCGCATGCCGTCTTTATCGGATTCGTCGCGCAAGCCGTCCGAGGCGATGCCCTCGATGAGCTTGTCGCGCACCAGGTCGGCGATGCGCTCGATCAACCTCGCCTTGTTCACCTGGTACGGCAATTCGGTGATGATGATGGCTTGGCGGTCGCCCTTCCCGACGTCCTCGAAATGAGTGCGCGCGCGCACGTGCAGCCGCCCGCGGCCGGTCTTGTACGCGGCTACGATTTCCTGCGCCCCATTGATGAGACCGGCCGTCGGGAAGTCCGGCCCCGGAACGATCTGCATCAATTCGGCGAGCGTGATGTCGGGGTTTTCGATGAGCGCGATGCAGGCGGTGACGATTTCGGTCAGGTTGTGCGGCGGGATGTTGGTCGCCATGCCCACCGCGATGCCCGATGACCCGTTGATGAGGAGATTCGGAACCCGGGTCGGCAGCACGGCCGGTTCCCTCTCCGAATCGTCGTAATTCGGGTTGAAATCCACCGTCTCTTTGTCGATATCCGCGAGCAGTTCTCCGGCGAGCCTCGACATGCGCACTTCCGTGTAGCGCATGGCCGCCGCGGGATCGCCGTCCACGGATCCGAAATTCCCCTGGCCGTCCACCAGCAGATAACGCATCGAAAACGGCTGTGCCATGCGCACGATGGCGTCGTACACCGACACATCGCCGTGGGGATGGTACTTACCGATGACGTCGCCGACGACGCGCGCACTCTTCTTGTAGGCTTTATTATAGTCGTTGCTCAGTTCGCGCATCGCGAACAGCACGCGCCGGTGCACCGGCTTCAGGCCGTCGCGCACGTCGGGCAAAGCACGGCCGACGATCACGCTCATGGCGTAATCGAGATAAGACTTCCGCATCTCGTCTTCGAGATTTACGGGCAATATTTCGCGAGCGATCTCGGCCATTTTGCGAGAGTCCGGATTAGCCTGGTTAATTGGAAAAACGGGCCTGCGGCCGTTTTTGTGCCTTACCATCCCTGGACGGCACCCTGCGGGTCGACCTGCGGTCGGCCAAACGCGCTCCTGCGCGTTTGTCGGACATCAGCTTCGTTCCCCGCCGGCAAAAGGCGTGGCTTTTGCCGGCTGCCTCGTCGTGTGCCATGCGTCGCAAGTCCGACAGTCTACTGAGGGGCACAATTTAAGCTGTTTTATAGTAGGGAGACATGGTCTCGACATGCCGCAATTCTAGCACAGATCCGCTGCGCGCCGAGCCCGACGTATATCGTTCGTATCCGCGCAGGCTCCCGGGCCGATATACTCCGACCATGTCCGCCGCCGCAGTCGATTTAACTCTCAGCTCCCGCTGGATTTTGCCCATGACCTCGCCGGCCGAGGTGCTCGAAAACCACACTTTGGTGGTGCGCGACGGACGCATTCTCGATGTAGTGCCCACCGCCCTCGCCGCCGGCCGCTACAGTGCGGCCATCGAAGTCGAGCGGCCCGAACATCTCGTGCTGCCGGGTCTGGTGAATGCGCATACGCAAATCGCGCCGCCCCCCGGACACGTATCCCATCCGCAGCGGCTGCACGATGCTGCGCTGGTGAGCATCGCGGACATGCTCACGTCGGGGACCACTTGTTTCTGCGGCCTGGGCTACTACCCTGCAGAGTCGGCCCGCGCGGCCGCGGAGCAGGGGCTGCGCACGCTCATTGGAATACCCATTGCCGAGACCGCCAGCGCGTGGGCGAAGAGTCCAGGCGAGTATCTGACGCGGGCTTTGAATTTTCGCGACGAATATCGCGGTCATCCCAGCATCGCGACGGCGTTCGCACCGACCGCCCCCGTTGCCATGGGTGACGACACGTTCGCTCGCATTGCGACACTCGCCGATGAACTCGACTCCGGCATTCTGCTCGTCCTTCACGAAGCGCGCGCCGCCGTCGAGCAGTCCATTGCACGCTATGGCATGCGGCCTCTCGAGCGCATGCAGTCGCTGGGGCTGCTCACCCCGGCGCTGACCGCGGCGCACATGGTGGAGGTATCCGCAGCGGACATTGCCCTTGCACGACGCAGCGGTATCGCCCTCACCCTGTGCCCCGAAGCGAATTGTCTGGCCGGCGATGGGACCCCGCCCGTGGCGGCCTGGGCGGCGAGCGGATTGCGCCTGAGCGTGGGGAGCGGCGTTGCCGAGTCTGGCGCGGGGCGGGACCTGTGGAGCGCGCTTCGGTCCCTGGCTTTGTTGTCGCACGCGCCGAGCACCGTGCCTCCCGCAGCCGGCACCGTGCATCCGCCGGGCACTGCGCATGCATTTGGCGCCGCGGCTCTTGGCGCCTGGGACGCACTGGCCCTCGCCACTCGCAGCGGCGCGGCCGCCTTGGGCCTCGATGCGGAAATTGGCACGCTCGAGAAGGGCAAATGGGCGGACCTTTGCTGCGTCGATCTGCGCGGCCCGGCCATGCAACGCGCGTCGCTGCAGCCGCACGGCCTCGCGGAGCTCTTGGTGTGGAACGGCGGGCGCCATGCGGTCAGCGATGTTTGGGTGGCCGGGCGTCATCTGCTCAACGAGGGCGAGTTCACCAGGCTCGACTGGCCCGGCGCTGCGGCGCGGCTACGGACCTGGGCGGCGCGGCCTGCCACCGGAGACTGAACATGCATATGGCTTCGAACGCCGATCCCGCGGAACTTGCGAAATTCGCTGCGCTGGCGCAAAGCTGGTGGGACCCGAACGGTCCTTCGAAACCGCTGCACGACCTCAATCCGCTGCGCCTGCAATACGTGGAGCGCCTCGCCGGCCTCGGCCACCAGCAAGTGCTGGACGTGGGTTGCGGCGGCGGCATTTTATCGGAGTCGATGGCGCGCGCAGGCGCGCGGGTGTTGGGGATCGATCTGGCGCAGCCGCTACTCGACGTCGCGCAATTGCATGCCCTCGAGGGCAAAGTCGAGGTCGAGTATCGTGCGGTCGCCGCGGAAGATCTGGCGGCCGAGCGTCCGGGCGCCTTCGACGTGGTGACCTGCATGGAAATGCTCGAGCACGTGCCCGATCCCGCGGTGACGTTGGCGGCCCTGGCGAAGCTCGTAAGACCCGGCGGCGATGTCGTCGTCTCGACGTTGAACCGCAATCCGCTGGCGTTCGCGGTGGCCATTGTCGGTGCGGAATATATAGCAAGAATCTTGCCGCGCGGTACGCACGAATACCTCAAATTCATCCGCCCATCCGAACTCGCCCGCTGGGGGCGCGATGCCGGCCTCGAACTCATCGACCTCGCCGGCATCGCCTACAACCCCTTGACTCGGGCATTGCGCCTCTCGCCCGATACCCGCATCAATTACCTCGCGCATTTTCGCATGCGGCACAGCGACAGCGCGCGCCCGTGAGCGGCGGCGGCCTGCTATGGAGCATCGCGGCCGGCGTCGGCGCAGGCGCATGCCTCGGCGCACTCTTGGGCGCGCTGGCGACGTTATTCGTGCGCGGCAAGCGCGAGCAGGCCCTGCGCGTCGAGTTGGCGCTGCTGCGGGCACGCATCGAGACCGACGAGGCCGTGAGCACCGAGCGCGAACAGGCCCTGGTGCATGCGCGCGAACAGCTAGGCAGCATTTTCGGCGAACTCGCGCGAGACAGCCTGCAGAGCAACAGCGAAGTTTTTCTGCAGCTGGCGCGCGAACGCCTGGCCCGCCAGCAGCTCGACGCCTCGCAGGTGCTGAAGGAACGGGAAACCGCCATCGAATCGTTGCTGCAGCCCGTGCGCGAGGCGCTCGCGAGAACCGAATCGCAGATCCACAGCATCGAGCGCGAGCGCATCGACGCCTTCGCCACCGTCAGGGCTCAGATGGAAATGCTGGCGAGCGGGCAAAGCCTGCTGTCGCGCGAAACGCGCAATCTGGTGACGGCGCTGCGCCGGCCCGGGGTCCGCGGCCAATGGGGCGAGATCACCTTGAAGCGCCTGGTCGAACTATCGGGCATGACGGCGCACGTGGACTTCACCGAGCAGCAGCACCAGGCGACGGACTCCGGCGCGGTCCGGCCCGACATGATCGTGCACATGCCCGAGAAGCGCGACGTCATCGTCGACGTCAAAACCCCGCTCGATGCCTATCTCGCGGCAGTCGAAGCGCAGGACGATGCCGAACGCGCCGCACAGCTGCGGCGGCATGCGCAGATCGTCGGCGCCCGCGTTCGCGAATTGTCCTCGAAGCAGTACTGGTCGCAATTCGAACGCAGTCCCGGGTTCGTGGTGCTGTTTCTGCCGGGCGACCAGTTCCTCTCGGCCGCGTTGCAGGAAAATCCCGCACTCATCGACGAAGCGCTGCGGCAGAACGTGATGCTCGCGACGCCCACCAGCCTCGTCGCTTTATTGAAGGCCGTCGAGTACGGCTGGAAACAGTCGGCACTGGCCGACAATGCGGCGGACATTCGCCGGCTGGGCGAGGATCTGTACAAGCGTCTCGCCGTTTTCGGCGAACATCTCGCGAAGCTCGGGAAATCCCTCGGCAGCAGCGTCGAGTCGTTCAACAAGGCCGTCGGCTCCCTGGAACAGCAGGTTTTGCCCGCCGCCCGCCGTTTTCCCTCCCTGGGCTTGCGCATCGACCGCGACCTCGCACCCATCGATCCCATCGACAACCAGGCACGCGAGCCGCAAGCGGGCGACGCCTTGGGCGAGGCAGTCCCTGAGAGACCTTGAGGAACCGTACCGCAGCCGCGCCGTGCCGCCCGGCACCCCCCGCTATTGGGGCTGGTTGTTCGCGGCGCCGCAGGCCCGGGGGCCGCTTCTCGGGGTGTTTGCGCTGCTGGCCGAGTGGCGTGCACTGCAGGACCCCGGTACCGACGTGAGCGTGGCGCGGACCAAGCTGGCTTGGTGGCGCGAGGAGATGGACCGCTTGGACGCGGGCGCACCGTTGCACCCCATCACCCGCTACCTCGCCGATTTCGCGCGGGCGGCAGACACTGATTTTACGCCGCTGGCTCGCACGGTGGAAGCGACCGCCGCCCAAGTTGCCGGTGTGCCTGTGGAACGGGGCACCGAACTGGAGTCGCATGCCGGCGCCTTGTACGGACAGCCTCTCCTGGTCGCCGCCGTGCTGAGCGGCGCGAGCCAACCCGGCAGCACTTTGCATGGCTGCATCGCCGCGCTGGCGGTTGCCCAGTACCTGTCCGTGGCCATCGCCGACTATCCGCGCGAGGCCCGCGCCGGCCGGGTGCCTTTCGCCATCGATGAATTGCTCAGCGCAGGAATCGACAATGACGATCTGGTGGCCGCCGAACCGCCGCCGCAACTCGGTACGTATTTGGACCTCTTGCGGCGCAGGGCCGCAGACCATTACTCGAAGGCAGCCGCAGCGCTCGCGCCCGAGGAGCGACCGCGGCTGCGTCACCTGTTGGTGCTCGCGACGCTGGGAGCGAAGCATTTGCGCGACCGCAAGCTGCGTTCGGGCGCGGACATTCGGCTGGCCGACCTGTATAACGCCTGGAGCGCCGCGCGGCGCGCAGCGACCGCGCGCTAACCTGAGGAGCCTACGTGATTCCGAAAAATTTCACGCCCGAAGCCGGGCTGCTCGCTGGGCGGGTGATCCTGGTCACCGGCGCGAGCAGCGGTTTGGGCCGAGCGCTCGCCCTCGAGTGCGCGCGGGCCGGCGCCACCGTGATTTTGTCCGGTCGTCACAACGGCAAGCTGGAACGCGTGTACGACGAAATCGAATCGCTCGGCGCACCGCAACCCGCCATTGCGCCGCTGGATCTCGCAACGGCCACTGCCGCGGGCTACGATGCGCTGGCGCACACCATCGGCAGGGAGTTTGGCAGGCTCGACGGCCTGGTGCACTCGGCGGGATTGCTCGGCGATCGGACGCCGCTCGAACAATATGATGTGCCCACCTGGTGCAAGGTGCTGCACGTCAACCTCACGGCGCCGTTCATTCTCACTCAGGTATTGCTGCCGCATTTTCGAAAATCATCGGATGCATCGATCATTTTCGTCAGCAGCGGAGTAGTGCATGATTCGCGGCCGTTCTGGGGCGCCTATGCGGTGGCCAAGGCAGGATTGGAAGCGGTGCGCAGCATGTGGTCGCAGGAGCTCGGAGGCGCGCCGAACATCCGAGTGAACAGCATGAACCCCGGCCGCATGCGCACGCCCATGCGCGCCGCCGCCTATCCGGCCGAAGACCCCAACACCCTGCCGGCCCCGGCCTCCGTCACGGGCCCGTTCTTGTATTTGTTGAGCGCCCACGGCCGCGGCATCAACGGCGAATATTTCAACGCACAGTAGCGACCGGCGGAGCAACTTCATGCCCATACGACACGCGATCACCGCCTGCGCAGTTCTGCTCACGATGTCCTCGGCGCTGCACGGCGCTCACGCGGCTGCGAACGAGCCCGTGAAACACTCGGAAGGCGACTACGTGGCGGAAAACTTCCGCTTCGCATCCGGCGAGACGCTGCCGGAACTGCGGCTGCACTACACCGTGCTCGGCAAACCGCATCGCGACGCGCACGGCCACGTCGACAACGCGGTGCTCATCCTGCACGGCACGGGCGGATCCGGCCGCAATTTTTTGACCGACAAGTTCGCCGGCGTATTGTTCGGCAAGGGACAGCTGCTCGACGCGAGCCGCTATTTCATCATTTTGCCGGACGGCATCGGCCACGGAAGATCCAGCCGACCGAGCGATGGCCTGCACGCGCGCTTTCCGCAATATGCCTACGAGGACATGGTCAACGCCCAATACGCGCAGGTCACGAAAGGATTGCAGGTGGATCATCTGCGGCTGGTAATGGGCACGTCGATGGGGTGCATGCATGCGTGGATGTGGGGCGAGAGCCATCCGGACTTCGTCGATGCCCTGATGCCGCTCGCGTGTCTTCCCGTCCAGATCGCCGGACGAAACCGCGTTTGGCGCGATCTCATCATGGACGCCATCCGCGCAGACCCGGAGTGGCAGCAAGGCGAGTACAAGCGCGAGCCCGCAGGCGCCCTGCGCACCGCCGCCGGGATACTGCTCCTTGCCGGCAGTGCGCCCATCCAGATGCAGCTATCGCTTCCCACCCGTGACGCCGCCGACATGTTCGTGCAGAAGTACATGGAACGCGAGCTCCCCGATTTGGATGCGAACGATCTTTTGTACCAGGTCAACGCGTCGCGCGATTACGATCCCTCGGCCGATCTCGAGAAGATCCGGTCGCCCGTGATGTGGATCAACACCGGGGACGATTTCATCAATCCGCCCGAGCTGGGGATCGCCGAACGCGAAGTGAAACGCTTGAGCCACGGAACTTTCATTTTGCTGGCCGCCTCTGAACTGACCCAAGGGCACGGCACTCACACTCGGCCCGCGGTGTGGCAGCAATACCTGGCCCAGTTGCTCGAGTCGTCGCAGCAGCACTGAGTGCCGGCCGGATCAGGTCTCGGTCGCCTCGCCGGCGGCTGGCAGATTTTCCGCTTGGTGCGCCGCTTTGGCGGCGTTTATTTCGTTGACCAGCGCGTTGCGTTCGCTCGGGAGCATGGCGCGGGAGTGCCCCCGCGGTAGATCGCGCGACAGATGCACGGGACCGAAGCGCACGCGCATCAGGCGGCTGACGACGATCCCGCGGGCGGCCAACCAGTGCCGCACCTGCGCGGACCGGGTAGCGCGGACCGTCACGTTGAGCCAATGGTTGAAGCCCTCGCCGAATTGCGCTTCGGCCTGCAATATGGACATCGGGTCGCCTTCGCAGTCGGTAGCCGCGCGAAATTCCTCGACCAGAGTCTCGGTCAGGGGTCCGCGCAGACGCAGCACGTAGTCCATCGTGAGTGCGTGCACGCCTTGCGATATCCGGTGCGCCCATGATCCATCGTCGGTCAGGACCTCCAGCCCGCCGTCCACGGGCGGCATGGGCTGAATTGCCAGCCAGCGGCCCGCAGCGCGCGGCAAACTCAGGTGCTCGGCCGCCCGCGACGTTGCTGCCTTCAGGTCGAGCGCTTCGCCCGGCGACCGATGAAACAGCAGCACGCGCAGTTCTTTGCCCTTGGCCGCATGCAGGCGGACCGGACGCCCATCCAAGGTGATTCGGTCGCGCGGGGCCAGCTTGGCGCCCAGCGCCGGAACCTCACCGTTGATCTGCAGCCGGCCTTCCCGTATCCAGCGCTCCACCTCGCGGCGCGAACCGATGCCGGCGGCCGACAGCAATTTTTGAATTCGCTCCGTGGGCGGGGCCTCGCTGCGCGAGCCTCGCCCGGTGCGCGCCGCCGGTTTGGCGCGCACGCCGCGCTCACCACGTGGCGCCGGATCTCTTCGAGGCGGACGTGGGCGCATCAATCCTGATCGTCCGCCGCACCGCGAGCGACCAGCCCGGGGCGATGCTGCACCGCCGAGGCTTGCATCTCTTCCTCGTCTGCGGCCTCGGGCGGATCCGAGACCGCACCCGAGTCCGCGCTCGGTGCTACCGGTTCCGCGCCCGGCAAACTCAGTTGAACGCGCAAATCTTCCAGCTCCTTGAGCTGGGCGAGCGTCGGCAAGTCGTCGAGCTTCTGCAGGCTGAAATAATCCAGAAAATCGCGCGTCGTGCCCAGTAGCTCCGGCTTTCCCGGGACGTCGCGGTGGCCCACCACGCGAATCCAGCTTCGCTCGAGCAGCGTCTTGATGATGTTGGGATTTACCGCGACGCCACGAATCTGTTCGATCTCGCCGCGCGTGATGGGCTGGCGATAGGCGACCAGCGCCAGGGTCTCGAGCAGAGCACGCGAATACTTCGTCGGCCGCTCTTGCCACAGCCGCGAGATCGGCTGCGCCACCGACGTTCTGATCTGGATGCGATACCCGCTCGCCACTTCCACCAATTCCAGCCCGCGCGTTTCGTACTCGGCGCGCAGCGCTGCGATCGCCGCCTGGACCTCGTCGGCATTCGAGCCGTCGCGCTCATCGAACAACGACACCAGCTCATCGGATGCCAAGGGCCGGCCGGCGGCAAGCAATGCCGCTTCGATCACATTTCGTACGTATTGGTCATTCATTGAGAGAGGTCTCGCTAGGTTCCGTTGACCGGCCGGCGGGACCACCCCCATCGTCGGCAACCAATTTCAAGTGTCGAGAGGGGTTCCCGAGGCGCACGTGCAGCGGCGCGTAAGGTTCGGACTGGACGATCTCGATCAGCCCTTCGCGCAGCAATTCGAGAATGGCGACGAACGTGACGGTGACGCCGCGGCGGCCCTCTTCGGGGCGGAACAGGCGCACGAAATCGACGAACGCCTCAGCCCTGAGCGCCGCCAGGACATCGGTCATGCGCTGGCGCACCGAGAGCGGTTCGCGCTGGACGTGATGATGCGCGAACATGTCGTTGCGCGATAGCACTTCTTGGAAGGCCAGCAGCATTTCCTGCAGCGTCACCTGCGGCGCGATGCGCACCACTTTACGCTCCACCAAGTCTGCGGACGCAACCCAGGTGTCGCGGTCCAGTCGGGGCATCTGATCGATGCCTTCGGCCGCGCGCTTGAAACGTTCGTATTCTTGCAGGCGGCGCACGAGTTCGGCGCGGGGGTCGGCTTCGTCCGCCGCCGCATCGCTATGCAGTCGCGGCAGCAACATCCGCGACTTGACCTCGGCGAGGGTAGCCGCCATCAGCAGATACTCCCCCGCCAGCTCGAGCTGCAGCACCTGCATCAGCTCGATATAACGCATGTATTGACGGGTAATTTCGGCGATCGGAATGTCGAGTATGTCGAGGTTCTGCCGCCGTATCAGGTACAGCAGCATGTCGAGGGGGCCTTCGAAGGCCTCGAGGAATACTTCGAGGGCCTGCGGCGGGATGTACAGATCGCGCGGCATTTCGGTGATGGGCTGACCCTCCACCACCGCAAACGGCATCTCTTCTTGCGCCGGAACAGGCAGCGCCTTCGCGGCAGCGCCGGCGGCAACTTTCTGCACGATGCTCAGTTCGGGTTTCATTGACCTCATGGAAACCTAACGGTAATTCATGGCCATGGCTTGGCGGACGGCATCCAGCGTGTCCCGCGCCGACGCACGCGCCCGTTCGCACCCTTCGGCGATGATACCCCGTACCAATTCCGGATTCTCCTCGAACTCTTGCGCCCGCTTGGAGATGGCCGATACTTCCTCGACGATTTTTTCGATCAATGGCGCCTTACAGTCCAGGCACCCGATACCCGCGGTTCGGCAGCCCTGCTGCACCCAAGCGCGGGTGTCGGCGTTTGAATACACCTTGTGCAGGTCCCACACCGGACACTTGTCGGGATCGCCGGGATCAGTGCGCCGCACGCGTGCGGGATCCGTCTGCATGGCCTTGAGTTTCTTGACGATCGAATCCGGCTCTTCTCGCAGGCCAATGGTGTTGCCATAGGATTTGGACATCTTACGGCCGTCCAGGCCCGGCACTTTCGGAGTCGCCGTCAGCAAGGCCTCCGGCTCCGGCAAGATGGAGATGCCCGTGCCTTCGAGAAAGCCGAACAAGCGATCGCGATCGGCCACGGTCAACCGCGCATTCGTCTCCACCAACACCCGGGCCCTGGCCAGAGCATCGGCGTCGCCCTTTTCCTGAAACTCTTTGCGCAGCGTGCGATACAGGGCGGAATTGCGCGATCCCAAGCTTTTAATGGCCTTTTCGACTTTCTGTTCGAATTCCGGCTCCCTGCCGTAGAGGTGATTGAATCGCCGCGCCACCTCGCGCGTGATCTCGACGTGCGCGACTTGGTCTTCCCCCACAGGAACGTACTGCGCCCTGTACAGCAGGATGTCGGCGCTCTGCAGCAGCGGATAGCCGAGAAACCCATAGGTGCTGAGATCGCGATCGGCCAATTCGGTCTGTTGATCCTTGTAAGAGGGCACGCGCTCCAGCCACCCCAAGGGCGTGATCATCGAGAGGAGCAGGTGCAGTTCGGCGTGCTCGGGCACCTTCGACTGAATGAACAGCGTGGCGACGCCGGGGTTGAGTCCCGCCGCCAGCCAGTCGATGGTCATGGTCCAGACGTAGTCCTCGAGCTTCGACGTGTCCTCATAGCCCGTGGTGAGCGCGTGCCAATCCGCGATGAAGAAGTAGCATTCGTACTGGTACTGCAGCTCTATCCAATTCTTCAGCGCCCCATGATAGTTGCCCAAATGGAGCAGCCCGCTCGGCCGCATGCCGGACAGTACTCGGCGATTCTGCAGGAGTACGCTCATGCCGCTGACCCCATGAGCACGGGGATGGCCCGGCCGATCATCCGAAACGCGGGCTCGAACAACCAGTCGAGCCAGCGCATCACGGAAAAGCCGAGCACGAGGAACAAGCCGACCGGTTCGATCTTCTCGAGGCGGTTGCCCCAGCGTGACGGCAACAAGCCGGCCAACACCCGTCCGCCGTCGAGCGGCGGAACGGGCAACAAGTTGAAGAGCGCCAACACCATATTGACCCAGATGCCGGCCTGGGCCATGGACGAGATCCAATCCCGTAACGTGAGATTCCCACCGAAACGTACGATGCCCGCGAGGATGCCCGACCAGATGAGAATCATGATGAGGTTGGCGGCCGGTCCGGCAAGTGCCACCAACACCATGGCCGCGCGCGGGTGGCGCAGCACGCTGGTGGCCACCGGCACGGGTCTGGCCCACCCGACCACCGGGGCGCCTATGGCGAGAAGTAGACCGGGGACGAGCACCGTGCCCACCGGATCGAGATGCCGCAAAGGATTGAGGCTCAAGCGCCCCAGCATCTCGGCGGTTCGGTCGCCGAATGAGCGCGCCATCCATCCGTGCGCGACTTCGTGCAGGGTAATCGCAAAGAGCGTGGGAATCGCCCAAATGGAAATTTTTGTTAGAAACGCAGATAAATCCAATGCTTGCACTCGGTATTTGATAAAGAACACGAGCCCACGTGCCCGCATCGTCGGCGCATTATACGGTTGCTGCGCCAGCAAAGGGGCTGACGTCGCCGCGGCCCGCGCGGACTATGACGGCCTGGTCGCCCGACAGGTCGATGACCGAGGTGGGGATCAAGCCGCAATTGCCGCCATCCAACACCAGATCCACCGTATGTTCCAGCCGCTCGTGAATGTCTTTGGCATCGGTGCGCGGCAGTTGCTCACCGGGCAACAGCAAGGTGGAACTCATCACCGGCTCGCCCAATTCCGTGAGCAATAGGGCGGTCACCGGATGATCGGGAACCCGCAGCCCGATCGTGCCGCGGCGCTCGTGCTTCAGGCGGCGCGGCGTTTCACGCGAGGCCTTGAGCAGGAAGGTATAGGCGCCCGGGGTATGCGCACGCAGCAATCGATACTGCGAATTGTCGACGACGGCGTACTTGCCCACATCGGAAAGGTCACGGCACACCAGGGTGAAGTGATGATTCCGGTCGGTTTGGCGTATCTCGCGGATGCGCTCCAAGGCGGCCTTGTCGCCGATATGGCAGCCCAACGCATAGCATGAATCCGTGGGATAGACGATCACGCCGCCGCCCCGCAATACTTCGACCGCTTGTCGGATGAAACGCCGCTGCGGCGAAACCGGATGCAGTTGCAGATAGATACTCATATTCCTCCGCTATGATACGCCCATGAGCCAACTCCTCGAATGGTCGCCCGTGATCGTCTTCTTCGCCGTGTACAAGTTGTACGGAATTTACTGGGCGACTGCTGCACTCATGTGTACGTCCGTCGCTCTGATGTTCGTCAATCGCCTGCGCACCGGCAGATTCAAGACCATGCACGTGATCGTGGCCGGCGTGGCGCTGGTGCTGGGCACCGCCACGCTGCTGCTGCACGACAAGCGCTTCATCCAATGGAAGCCCACCATTTTGCTCGGCGTCACGGCCGTCGCTTTCTTGGGGAGTACCGTGATCGGCAGGCAGCCGCTGGCGCGGCGCATGCTGGAGGGCGTATTCAGCGAGCCGCTCGACTTGGAGCCGCAGACCTGGGTTCTCATCAACGCCGCGTGGGCCCTCTGGTTCGCTGCGCTGGCCGCGGCCAACATTTACATAGCGCGCAATTTCGCCGAGAGCGTGTGGGTGGATTTCAAGGTGTTCGGTATCAGCGTCGCGATGTTCCTCTTCATGATTCCGCAAGTCATCTGGCTCAACGGCAAGACCAAGGAGCCTATCTGAGCAACTCCCGGCCCATGAGCGATTCGACCCGAGAGCGGCGTCTGCGCGACAAACTCGTCGCCCGCTTCGCACCGGTTCAGTTGGTGATCGAGGACGAAAGCCACTTTCACGCCGGTCATGCTGGCGCGGCGGGGGGACTCGGCCACTACCGGGTGCGCATCGTAGCCGAGGCCTTTCGCGGCATGTCCCCCGTTGCCCGGCACCGCCTGGTGTATGCGGCGGTCGACGACATGCTGACAACCGACATCCACGCGCTTGCCATCGAGGCCCTTGCGCCGCCTGCGCACGGCTAGCGGTCCCTGGGACCCGTCGGGAAGGGCCCGGGACGCGATAATTGGAGAGATATCGCCGTAAAGGCTAAACTGCCGCCCCCGGCGCGCCGGCCACGTCGGCCAAGTCGCCTCTACGTTCTGAGGATCCCAATGACCCAATTTCTTCGTACACCGTGGACCATGCTGTCCACCGTGGCAGCCATCGGCGTATTGCTCACGGCTTGCGGCAAAGGGCAGCAAGCCGCGACGTCGGCGGCTGCGAACACGCCGACGGCGCCCGCCGTGGCCACCGTCGACGGCACGCCCCTTACGCGCGCCGATTACGACGCTTTCTTGAAGAATCTGCTGCAGGGCAAGCCTGCAACCGATTTGACGTCAGACCAGAAGAACCAGGTGCTCGACGAGCTCATCACCATGAAGCTGGTTTCGACCCAGGCCTTGAAGGACGGCTTGGACAAGGATCCCGATGTTGCGGCCAATCTCGACGTCCTGCGCATGCGCGTCCTGTCCGATGCCGAATCGCAGAAATTCATGAAGGGCAAGGACCCCACCGACGCGGAATTGCACGCGGAATATGACAATGCCGTCGCGTCCATGGACAAGACCGAATACCACGCCAAGCACATTTTGGTGGCCACCAAGGAAAAAGCCGAGCAGTTGATCAAAAAGATCAAAGCCGGTGCGAAGTTCGAGGACGTGGCGAAGGCCGAGTCGACCGACAATTCGAAGACCAGCGGCGGCGATTTGGGCTGGTTCACTCCGGCGCGCATGGTCAAGCCGTTCGCCGATGCGGTGAAATCCCTGAAGAAGGGCGAGATGACGCCGGAGCCGGTGCAGACCCAGTACGGCTGGCACATCATCAGACTCGAAGATACTCGCGATGTCGCCCCGCCGCCCTTTGAGCAGGTCAAGGCGCAAGTCACCAAGGGCGTGGTTCAGAAGAAACTGCTGGCCTACGTCGAAGATTTGAAGAAAAACGCAAAGATCGAAAAACAGCAGCCGTAGGGACTCCCACGGCGACCGGCGG
>JALYHU010000015.1 GCA_030776345.1 Pseudomonadota bacterium
GGCACGCTCACCGCGGCAGGCGGGCGCCCCACGGCGGGCGGGGCGTCCGCATCGGTCCGCATCCCGGCAAACTCCATCAGGGCACGTTGTAGCTTCGGGGTCATCAACGCGAGCGCCCCTCTGTCCCCCTGTTTGATGCCCCGGCTCTCCATGATGACCATGACCGCACCCACGATGGCGCGGCGCGCGCTGACGACGCGAAACAGCACGGCGGACCGGGAGTCGCCGAGATCGTAGGCCACGACGGGCGCCGCGTTGACGTTCGAGAACGTTTCGAACCCATCGCGGACGGCGTTATGTTCGTCCGGACCCATCGAACTTTCGGTGAGCCACAGCACGTCACCCTTTTCGTCGTGAAGGGATACGGCGTGCACGCGCGTCGGTTCGATGGCTGCGCGTATCCTTTGGCAAACGGCATCGAAGTCGATCAGCGGACTATCCGGTGCGTTGAAAGGTTTGCCCTGCTCCATAGGTCCGACGCTCGAGGGAGGAGCGTCTATATCTACCGTACCGTGACCGATCCTGGTGTGATCGTCTTCGCCAATCCGCGACAGATCGGCTGGACGCGAGCGAGGCCGGTCGACCAGTCGGCGCAGCTTGCCCTCGCGCGCAGAGTCTGAAACATGTGGCACACTGCCAAATTCGGCTACACTTCGCGCGCACCATGACCGCATCCCCGGAAACTCGTCAATATCGTTATTACGATTTTGTGATGGCCGCCTACGTCTGCGTCCTGTTGTGCTCTAATTTGATCGGCCCGGCCAAGGAAACCTCGATACAACTACCGCTGCTCGGCACGATCACCTTTCTATCCGGCGTCTTGTTCTTTCCCATCTCTTACATATTCGGCGACATATTGACCGAAGTGTATGGCTACGGCCGGGACCGCCGCGTCGTATGGGCCGGATTCGGCGCGCTGGCATTCGCTTCTTTCATGGCGGCGGTGGTGGTGCACTTGCCGCCCTCTGACAGCTCGCGCGCCAATCAAGCGGCTATCGAGACCATTTTCGGCAACACACCGCGCATCGTTTTGGCGTCCATCGTGGCTTTTCTGTGCGGCACTTTCGTCAATAGTTACGTGCTGGCGAAGATGAAAATCTGGACCAAAGGGCGCTGGCTGTGGACGCGGATCGTCGGCTCGACACTGTGCGGCGAACTGGTGGACTCGGTGATCTTCTACTTCGTGGCCTTCTATGGGCGCATACCCGGCGATCACTTGGTGGCGATTATGTTCACTCAATACGCCTTGAAGAGCGGCTGGGAGATTTTCGCGGCGCCGCTCACCTATCGTGTGGTCGCGTTTCTCAAGAAGGCGGAAGACGAAGACTACTACGACGTCAATACGAATTTTACGCCGTTCTCCTTGAAGGCCTGAGCCGGTCACCAGGGGATGCGGTGCCCGGGCGTCGGCCGCCGCGGCTGGGCCGCCTCGGCATCGGCCGCCGCCCATTTCATCGTTGTGTTGCCACAATTTGCCATGGGGCCTGCGTTCGGCGGCCCGAATATCGGTCTGAAATAGCTCTCACAAAGGCGGCGAAGGTCGTCGCCTGACGCGGTGAAAACTTCGGTGAGGAGCTGTCATGAAAACTGCATTTTGCAAAGCCGGTTGGACGGTAGGACTGATGGGCGTGAGCGTGGTGGCCTTGGCCGGGGAGCCTAAGACCACCCCGCCGCAGGAGCCGGCGGGATTCATCACCGGCGGCGTCATTGGCGGGATTGCGGCCGGCCCGGTGGGTGCGGTCATCGGGGCGGGCATCGGCACGTGGCTGGGAAATCGTGTACACCGCGCCGGCGAGGCGACCAGGGCAGAAGCTCAGGTGGCAGCGCTGCAAACCGACAAGATGCGCCTGCAGATCGAGAGTGCCGCGTTGGCTGCCGACAAAGGCAATCTGTCGGAAACCAATCGGGTGCTGACCGCTCGACTCGATGAACTGTCGCGCAGCATCGAGGCCTCGCAAGCCGTCAAAGACGAGGCGGACCGGCGCGATGCCGCGAGAGTGCTCGATGGCTTGCAGGGCGATGTGCTGTTTCGCACGGGCAGCGCCGACATTACCCCGGAGATGCAGCAAGGCATTCGAATACTGGCGGAGGCGGTCGCCAAATCGCCGGCCCTCAAGGTGCGCGTCGACGGGTATGCGGATGTGCGCGGTACCGTCGGCACCAACCTCAAACTGTCGCAAGCGCGGGCCGAGGCAGTCAGGGACCTCTTCCTCGCCGCCGGTGTCAACGATGAAGCGCTCGAAATCAATGCGTATGGGAAGAGTCAGAGTGTTGCGCAGGACTCCGACGGTTATGCGCTCGAGCGTCGCGTTCGCCTGACCCTACAGGCCCAAGGCGCCGCATCGGTTGCTCGGACCGGCGGCAAGGGGCCTACCGGCGGGACGGCGCCGGTCGCGGCCGGACCTGTGGGTGCGGTGCAGTCGAGTGAGAACGAGTAATTGCCGGGCGGCGGCGGTTCCCCACCAGTAGGCCGGCCGGTACGCGTATGCGGCGCCGGTACCCGGCGGCGGTCCGGTACGAGCATGTACCGGGCCGCCCCTTGTTTCCGCGGCTGCCACATGCCTACGATAGCGCATGTCCGAGCCGCCCAGAATCGTCGTGTTGGACCGCCTGCTGACGGGCGAATCTGCAAATCCGTCGCCCGAGAAGATCCTTGCCGGTATTCCGCGGACGCGCGTGTCCAATCAATACTCGGACGCGACTCAGCAATTTTTTTGCGGTTTGTGGACCAGTACCAGCGGCAAGTGGCGAATTCGTTATACCGAGCACGAGTTCTGCGTGCTCGTCGAAGGCCGGGTTCGCATCGAATCGGTCAGCGGCGAAAAGCACGAATTCAAAGCGGGCGACGCCTTCGTCGTGCCCGCCGGTTTCGAAGGGACCTGGGAGGTCGCCGAGCCCTGCAAGAAATGGTATGCCGTCTTTGAGCGGCGGCCGTAGCCGCACAGCCGTGCCGTAGCCAGGCAGCCTTGCCGGGAGCGGCCCAGGCAGCGGGCGCCCGCCGTGGGCGCGCCGGCTCTCAATCCGTCTCGCGAATGACCGCTCCCAGCGTTTCGACGATGCGTGCGATCTGCTTCGGTTCGATGATCAATGGCGGCGACATGGCGATCACATCGCCGGTTTGACGCACCATGACACCACGCTCGAAGCACTTGACGAATACATCGAATGCACGCGCTCCCGGCTTGCCCGCCCGCGACTCCAGCTCTACCGCACCGATCAGGCCGTAATTACGAACGTCGATGACGTGCGGCACGCCGCGCAGGGAATGTATGGCATCCTCCCATTGAGGCGCGAGTGTCGCGGCGCGCGTCAGCAACCCTTCCTTGGCATAGATGTCGAGCGTCGCCAGAGCGGCCGCGCACGCAACCGGGTGCGCCGAGTACGTATACCCGTGAAACAGCTCGATCGCGTTCTCCGGACCTTGCATGAATGCATCGTAGATCCGGCGCTGCGCGAACACGGCGCCCATCGGGATGGCGCCGTTGGTGAGACCTTTGGCGGTGGTCATGAGGTCGGGCGTCACATCGAATGCCAGAGCGGCGAACGGCTTGCCGACGCGGCCGAAGCCCGTGATCACTTCGTCGAATATCAGCAGAATCTCGTGCTTGTCGCAGATCTCCCGCAGCCGCTTGAGATAACCCAGGGGCGGCAGCACCACGCCGGCCGATCCGGAAATGGGTTCGACGATGACCGCCGCAATGGTCGATGCATCGTGCAGCGCGATCAGCCGTTCCAGTTCGTTCGCGAGGTGTGCACCCCAATGCGGCAGCCCGCGCGAAAATGCGTTGTGCCCGATATCCAAGGTGTGCGGCAGGTGATCGACGCCCGGCAGCATCGAAGATCCGAACACTTTGCGGTTGTTGACCATGCCGCCCACCGACATGCCGCCGAAGCCCACGCCGTGATAGCCCTTTTCTCGGCCGATGAAGCGCGTGCGCTGGCCGGCGCCGCGGGCCCGGTGGTAGGCAACCGCGATTTTCAACGCCGTATCGACGGACTCGGAGCCGGAATTGGTGAAGAACAGGCGTTCCATGCCCGGCGGCGCGATTTTGGCGAGCCGATTCGCCAGTTCGAACGCGACCGGGTGCCCCATTTGAAACGTAGGCGCGAATTCCATGGTGCTGAGTTGCCGCGTCACCGCCTCGGTGATTTCGCGCCGGCCGTGCCCGGCATTCACGCACCACAGGCCCGCTACGCCATCGAGCACTTCGCGCCCGTCATCGGTCCAATAGTACATGCCCTCGGCACGGGCCAGCATTCGCGGGCTGGCCTTGAACTGGCGGTTGGCGGTGAAGGGCATCCAAAATGAATCGAGATCGCTCGGCGATGCGGCGGGGGTGATTTGCGCGTTCATTTTGAAGAATTCCTCCGGGGTTTCGGGCCTCCCCTGGGAGCTTCCCACGGGGACTCGGTTTTTGACCGACCACATCCGGATGATAAAGAAAATCGACACCAAGCTCAATTCTAGGGCGGACATGCCCAATTTGGCACATCCTAGGCCAGATTCAGCTATCCAATAGGGCCAAGTGTTTAATATAATGCACAGCATGAGCTTGGATGTCGGTGCGCATTTGAAATCGGTCCGGCAAATGTACGGGCTCTCGCAGCGCGAATTGGCGAAGCGCGCCGGCGTGACCAATGGGTTGATCTCGCTGATCGAGCAGAATCGGGTAAGCCCGTCGGTGAGCTCCCTCAAAAAGGTGCTGGACGGGATTCCGATGGCGCTCGCGGATTTTTTCACGCTGGATCTTGCCGGTAAGCCGCAAGTGTTCTTTCCGCGGGCTGAACTCGCGGACATCGGCTCGGGCAACGTGGAGTTGCGTCTGGTCGGCGGACGTTTGAGCAAACGCAGCATGTCGATATTGCACGAGCGCTATGCCGCCCATGCCGATACGGGGGAGGAAATGCTGACGCACGCGGGCGAAGAGGGCGGCGTCATCGTCAAGGGGAAGATCGAATTGTCGGTGGGAGCCGATTCCCGGGTACTCACCGCCGGCGATGCATATTATTTCAAGAGCTCCATTCCGCACCGGTTTCGCAATCCCGCGCGCGAAGAGTGCGAAATCGTCAGCGCGAGTTCGCCGCCCACGTTTTGACGGTGTCTGGACCCGACGTGCCCGGGCCGCAGTGGCATCCATCAGGTAGCATACGACTCCATGAACAAAGTAACCGTAGCAGCCACGCAAATGGCGTGCAGCTGGGATCGCGACGCCAATGTGGCGCGTGCCGATAATCTGGTCCGCGAGGCCGCGGCGCGCGGCGCCAACGTCGTCTTGATCCAAGAGCTGTTCGAGACGCCGTATTTTTGCAAGGATCATTCGCCGCAGCATTTCGAACTGGCGAAGCCGCTCGACGGACACCCGGCGGTGGAACATTTTCGCAAAGTGGCGCGCGACCTGAGTGTGGTGCTGCCCGTCAGCGTGTTCGAACACGCCAACAACGCGTTCTATAATTCGGTGGTGATGATCGATGCGGATGGCTCGGTGTTGGGCAGTTACCGCAAGTCGCATATTCCCGAGGGACCGGGATATCACGAGAAGTTTTATTTCTCGCCCGGCGACACCGGCTTCAAGGTGTTCGATACGAAGTTTGCGAAGTTGGGGGTCGCGATCTGCTGGGATCAGTGGTTTCCCGAGACTGCGCGCTGCATGGCGCTGATGGGTGCTGAGATCCTGCTCTATCCGACGGCGATCGGCTCCGAACCCCAGGATGCAAGTTTGGATTCCAGTGCGCACTGGCAACGCACCATGCAGGGCCACGCCGCGGCGAATGTCATGCCATTGGTTGCCTCGAATCGAATCGGCGTGGAGAAGGGCGAGAAATACGCCATGACTTTTTACGGCTCATCGTTCATCGCGTCGCCCACCGGGGAGAAAGTAGCCGAAGCAGACCGCACCAGCGAGACGGTGCTCACGGCGGAGTTCGACTTGGACGAGGTGCGCCGCTACCGGCAGGCCTGGGGTGTGTTCCGTGACCGACGGCCCGATCTGTACCATCCGCTCTTGTCGCTCGATGGGCGCGGCTGAAACGCAAGAGCCGGCTCTCCTCCCGCAAGACCGGCTGCCTCCGCGGGACGGCGCTGCGCTTCCCCAGCACTTGGTGTTCGTCGACCTGGAAACCACCGGCGGTAACGCGGCTTATCACCGGATTACCGAAGTGGGCATCGTCCGCATGGAACGAGGCGAGGTGGTTGAGGAGTGGAGTTCGCTCGTCAACCCCGAATGCCGCATCCCGGCGTACATCGAAGCATTTACCGGAATCACCAACGAGATGGTCGCCGGGGCGCCGCGCTTCGCCGACATCGCGGGCGTAGTGCTCGAAAAATTGCAGGCACCGGCGCAGGCCGGGGGACAGGGCCAGGGACAGGGGCAGGGATCCGCGCTCTTCGTGGCACACAACGCGCGGTTCGACTATTCATTCCTGAGAACGGAGTTCCGCCGGCTGGATGTGCCGTTCTCCGCCAAGGTCCTGTGCACGGTCAAGCTTTCGCGGCGCCTGTTCCCCGAATATCCGCGCCACAATCTGGATGCGGTGATGCAGCGGCATCAGCTCACCTGCACCGGGCGTCATCGGGCGCTCGGGGACGCGCGCGTGCTCGGGGACTTCTGGACCAAGCTGCGCCATGAGATAGCGGAGGAAACTCTCGCCGCCGCGGCGCAAAGCATCATCGGTGCGCACACCTTGCCGGCGCATCTACCGCCCGGGTTGGGGGACGAGCTACCCGAGGGGCCGGGCGTCTATCGGTTGTTCGCGGAGGACGACGTGCTCCTTTACATAGGAAAGAGCCATTCGCTGCGGTCGCGCATCCTCGGCCACTTCGATGCCGCGCAGTCAGACGCAAAGGAGCAGAAAAAAGCGCGCCAAACGCGCCGCATCGATTGGCTGGAGACCGCCGGGGTTCTCGGTGCGCAACTCAAGGAAGCCGAATGGATCAAGGAGCTGAAGCCGCTCTACAACAAGCGGGTCAAGTCCAAGTCGGACAGCTTTACTCTCCAGGTCCTGCCGCACGTCCGAGGCGTCGGACTCAGGGCGATCGGAGACCTCGACCCCGCGCAGCTGACGGACTGCTTCGGCGTATTTCATACGCAAAAAGATGCACGCAAGGCGCTCACCGATATCGCGCGTGCGCATTCTCTCTGCCTGAGGGTGCTGGGGCTCGAGGACGGCGATGCGGTGCGAACCAGTGTTGCCGGCCCCGATGCCCGGGCCGAGCGAGACCCTGGGTCGTGTCTGGCCTACCAGGTCGGCAAGTGCAAGGGCGCCTGCATCGGCAAGGAACCGCTCATGCTGCACACGGTGCGGCTAAAGATGGCGCTGTCGTCGCTGAAGCTGAAGCCCTGGCCGTTCCCGGGGCGTATCGCGCTCAGGGAGGGAGTCTTTCAGAGCGGCGCGTCCCAGAACGGAGGCTGCGAGTACCATGTTCTCGATCATTGGGTCTATTTGGGCACCGCCCGATCCGAAGAGGAACTGTCCGAACTGGCGGTGAAGCAGACGCACGCGTCGTTCGACGTGGATGTGTACCGCATCGTCGTGCGGTATCTAGCGAAAAACCCAGCAGTCAAGTGGCACGATCTGCGCGATAAGTGTACATTATAGTGTACATTGATGTACAGGAGCGATATGAAAGACGCCACGTTCACCGAATTGCGCAATAACGCCAAGCTCTATTTCGACGCGGTTGAGGCCGGAGACACCGTTCGCGTGTACCGAAACGGCAAGCCCATAGCTGAAATTGTGCCGATCCGCTGCGGCGCGCCGTCGTGGAAGAGGCATGTGACGCCCTTGGTCATCAAGGGGGTGTCGTTGAGCCGTGAAATTCTGAAGGATCGAGAAGACGCGGAGTGAAAGCGTTCTTCGATACGTCTGCCTTTGCCAAGCGCTATATCGCTGAACGAAGTTCGGAGACGGTAATTGCGCTTTGCGAACAGGCCGACGACCTCGTCGTCAGCGTGGTTTGCCTGCCCGAACTCATTTCCTCTCTTTGCCGGCTCGTGCGCGAGAAAAAGCTCCCCAGGGCGGACTACCGAAAACTAAGGGGTATCGCGGCGGCAGATCTCGCAGACGTAGACATCTGCCAGATCACTTCCCATATCTTGGACACCACGATTTCGTTGCTCGAAACGCATCCGCTGCGCGCGACCGACGCCTTGCATGTGGCGTGCGCGCTCGCGGTCAAACCTGACATGTTCGTATCGGCTGATCGCCGGCAGCTGTTGGCCGCAAGAAGGTCTGACCTCAAAACTGTCGACGTGTCATGAGCGACAACGTGCTCTACTGGATCGCTACCGCACCGGCGGGTGCGGCCTCGGTGTTGGCCGAGGAACTGGCGCAATTCGGGGCCAGCGACATTCGCGAGCGCAGCCACGACGTCAAGTTTCAGGGCACGCTCGAAGTGGGCTACCGCGCCTGCCTCTGGTCGCGCAGCGCGACCCGTATCCTGCTGAGTGTGGGCTCGATCGACGCCAGCACTTCGAAGAGCCTGTACGAGGCCGTGAAGCGCATCGATTGGCGCGAGCATTTGGCCCCGGGCGCAACGCTCGCCTGCGATTGCAGCGGCGGCAACGAGTCGATACGGCACACGATTTACGGTTCGCAGCTGCTCAAAGATGCGGTGTGTGACAACCTCCGCGATACCACCGGCGAACGCCCCAACATCAAGCCCGAGCGGCCGGACGTGCTCTTGCATTTGCACGTGGAGGGCCCGACGGCATTGGTGTCGGTGGATTTTTCGGGTGAAAGCTTGCACCGGCGCGGCTATCGCGTCGAGGGGGGGCGTGCGCCGCTCAAGGAGAACGTAGCCGCGGCCGTGCTGCTGCGCGCCGGATGGCCGGGCATCAACGATCGGGACGGTATTTTGGTGGACCCGATGTGCGGTTCCGGCACATTTCTCATCGAGGCGGCATCGATCGCAGCCGACGCCGCCCCGGCACTCAATCGCCATTACTTCGGCTTCCAGGGCTGGCGGGGCCACGACGCAGCGCTTTGGGACCGGCTGTGCGCGGAGGCGCGGGCCCGCCGTGCGGCGAAGAGTCCGAAGCGCCGTATTTTGGGATCCGACGTGGATGCGGATGCCGTGCGCATGGCCCTCGAGAACGCTGCGCAGGCCGGGCTGTCGGACTGGTTGCACGTGGAGAAGCGGGCGCTCGGCGAGATCACGCGGCCCAACGGGGCCGTGGGCTTGGTGGTGGCGAATCCGCCCTATGGAGAGCGCATTGGCTCGGGGCTGCCCGATCTGTACTCTGAGCTCGGACGCATGCTGCGGACGCAGTTCATGGGGTGGCAGGCGGCGATACTCACCGGCAACCCACCGCTGGCACGAAATCTAGGCATTTACGCCAAGCGCACCCATCGTTTCGATAACGGCGCCATCGAGTGCCGCCTGCTCCGGTTCGATATCGATGCGGCCCGCGAACAGCGCCCGCCCGAGGAGGTGCGCGCGGATTGGTCGAGCAGGCCCGGCGCTCAGATGTTCGCCAATCGGCTGCGCAAGAATTTGAAGCTGTTGGATGCTTGGGCAGAGCGCGAAGGTATCGAGTGCTTCCGCGTCTATGACGCCGATATGCCGGAGTACGCATTCGCCGTCGACCTGTACGGCCGTGAGGCGCGCCACGTATACGTCCAGGAATACGCGCCGCCCAAGAGCGTCGATCAGGAAGGCGCCCGGGAACGCCGCCGCGAGGCATTGGCGGTGCTGCCCGAGGTACTGGCGGTACCCCTGCGGCATGTACATTCCCGCGTACGAAAGCCACAGAAGGGCGCCGAGCAGTACGAGAAGCGCGAAAGCGTCGCAGAACGCCACGTGGTACGCGAAGGGGGACTCAAGTTCTGGGTCAATTTTCGCGACTACTTGGATACGGGGTTGTTCCTCGATCACCGCATCGTGCGGCAGATGCTGCGCGAGTGGGCGAAAGACACCGATTTCCTCAATCTGTTCTGCTACACGGGCAGCGCTACGGTGTATGCGGCCGCCGGCGGCGCTCGCAGCACCACCAGCATCGATTTGTCCAACACCTATCTGGATTGGGCGCATGAGAATTTGCTGCTCAACGGTCACGGCGGAGCGGAGCATGAATTGTTTCGCGCCGATTGCCTCCAGTGGCTGGAAAGCCAGGAGATCTGGGGCCCGCGCTTCGACCTCATTTTCGTCGACCCGCCGACGTTCTCCAATTCCAAACGGATGCAAGGCGTGCTCGACGTCCAGCGCGATCATGTGGGCATGATCCGCAGATCCTTGAAACTCTTGCGTCCGGGCGGGCGCCTGGTTTTCTCCACCAATTATACTCGCTTCAAGCTGGACTCCGCGGCGCTTGCCGATGTCGGCATCGAGGATATCTCCGCCCGGACCATCCCCAAGGATTTTGCCCGCCATGCCGCCATTCATCGCTGCTTCGTGATCCGATTCAAATAGGCAGCGAACCGCTGCTGCGGTACTCTATCGGGTATGCACGCAACGATCACGGCAACGGCTGCCATCGCCGCGCTTGCCGGGGCGATGGCGCTGGGCGCGTCCTCACCGGCTCACGCCGCCGATAAACCGCACCACGCGGCGCTCCCGCCGGCGGACTACGCTGCGCTCGCGAAACTTCCAGACTGGGCGGGCGTGTGGACCCCGGACATGACCGACCAGATAGCTCAGGAGAAGACCAACCCGCCGCCGTGGAAGCCCGCCATCGGCAAGCAAATCGAAAAGATGTACGCCGAGGAAGACGCCGGCCGTCCGTTCGAGATCATCGATCACTGCTTTCCGACCGGCATGCCCAGTTGGATGCTCATCACCCACAACGCGTTCGAGGTGCTGTTCACGCCCGGTCGAGTCACCATCCTGGGCGAAGGCGACGGCAACCGATTGCGGCGCATCTACACGGATGGGCGCCCGCACCCGGCAGATCCGGACCCGAGCTTTCACGGCCATTCCATAGGCCACTGGGAAGGCACCACTCTGGTGATCGACACCATCGGTCTGCTGCCGCAGGCCTACTTGGCCGTCAACGAGGCGGTGGGCGTGCCGAACAACGGCGACATGCACGTCGTCGAGCGGCTGCACCTCCAAGGTCCCGACACGTTGCACGACGATCTGGAAATCACGGCAACGAAGATCTTGGCCAAGCCGTGGCGCACCACGCGCAAGTACTATCGCCAGCGTGCGCAAAAGTACGATATCGTCGAAGGCGTCTGCACGCAGGGCAGTTTCACGGACGGCAAGGACGGCAACGGCAACGATATTTTCGTGCCGGTTCCTTTTCGCAACAACGTACCGGTGGGCGCCCCAGCAAAATGAACCCTGCAATCCGAAAAGTGTTCCCGGCTGCGATCACGTTCGTGTTGGGCATGTGCATAGCCGCCGTGCCGGCGCTGGCGCACCACTCATTCGCCGTCTATGACCACAGCAAGACGCTGACGCTCAAGGGTACCGTCAAGACATTCCAATGGACGAACCCGCACGTCGTGATCTGGATCATGGTGCAGCCGGAGGGTGGCGGGGAGCCTCAGCAATGGTCCCTGGAGACCACCAGTCCGGGGGTGCTGACACGCTCAGGATGGACGCGCAAATCGGTCAACGCCGGCGATCGCGTCAGCGTGGAGTTCGCTCCGCTGCGCGACGGCTCGCATGGCGGCGGGCTGGAATCGATCACCTTGCTGGATACCGGACAGACGCTGAAGGCGAATTTCGCGGCGCAGGAAAAACCCGGACTGCAGTAATGGGGCCGGCGCGTCGAACGACCCGCGCCCGGCGGCGCAGATCAGAGCAGATCGCGCAGCCGAAAGTAAAGCATGGCCAATACCAGCGACGGTCGCCGCAGCAGCGGCCCGCCGGGGAAGTCGCGATGTGGGATGCGTGCGAACACATCGAAACGCTCGGCAGTGCCGGAGACGGCTTCGGCGACGAGCTTGCCGGCCAAGGCGGTGAGCGACATGCCGTGTCCCGAAAAACCCTGTAGATAAAAAACATTGGGCGCGAGCCGGCCGAAGTCCGGGGCACGGCTGCGGGTGATGTCGAGGTATCCGCCCCAGGTATACGCCACGCCGACGCCGCGCAGTTCGGGGAACACCCGGATCATGCGCTTGCGCATCGACTCGGCGAGATGCGGCGGCTGCACGGCGCTGTAGCTCACACGGCCGCCGAACAGAATTCGATGATCGGGTGTGCGCCTGAAGTAATCCAGTATCCAATTGATGTCGGCAATGGCCGCATTGCTCGGCAGGAACTCCTTGGCTTGCGCAGGATCCAGAGGCTCGGTCGCCACGATGTAGGTCCCGACGCCCAAGATGCGCCGCGCCAGCGACGGCGCCACTCCGTCGATATAGGCATTGCCGCAGAGTATCAAGTGCTTGCACCGCACGGTGCCGTGCGTGGTATGGACGATGACGTCGGCGGCGTGGCCGGCGCCGGTGCCCTGCACGTAGCGCAGTACCCGGGTATCCTCGAAAATCCTGACTCCCGCACCTTCAGCCGCGCGCGCCAGGCCTCGAGTAAACTTGAGGGGGTGCAAGTGCCCGCTACGCGAATCGATGAGCCCGGCTCGATACCGCTCGCTGCGAACATGAGCCTGTAGATCGGCGCGATTCAAAAATCGCGCGGAGTCATAGCCGTGATGTGCGCGCAGTTCATCGGCCCACTGCTCCAGCTCACGCACGTGGCGTGGCTTGGTGGCGACGTGGACGTGATTGGCTCGATACTCGCAGTCGATGTCATACGTGCCGATCAACTCTCGAGTGCACTCGAGCGCTTCGACGGACAAATCGAACAGGCGGTCCGCCGCGTCGCGTCCGACCTGCGCCTCGAGCGCCTTTTGACTGGCTGCGAGTCCGAAAATCGTTTGCCCGCCGCTGCGGCCCGATGCGCCGTAGCCGACGAAGCGGGCCTCCAACACCGCGACACGGTAACCGCGCTGCGCGAGGTGCAGAGCCGCCGAGCAGCCGGCGATGCCGCCGCCCAGCACGGCCACGTCGGCGCCATACTCCCCAAGGAGCGGTGAGCGGTCGGCGGTCTGTTCGCTCCCGGCAGTGGCTGCGTAGTACGAGGGGGCAGGCGGATAGGTTGGGTCCAAGTCGACTCTTTGCGCTCAGTGTTCTGCGCCAGGTGTTTAAAATTTTGTTGCTATTGACAAAATCCTCACCGCGGGAGACTACCGGGTGAATCGCCCGCGGCGCAAGATTGTTGCATTGCGTCAAGCAGCCCTAAGTGTTGGAATTGCCTAATTCTGAGCGAATTCTGTGCCACCGGGCGGGACGAGATCGCCGCGGTGTGGTGTAATACGGTCGTTGAGAAAGCCCAGTCGTGTCTCTGGGCGTCTAATATATTAAACATGTCGCGCGTGCCGCTCATCGGAATTCCAGCCGATCGCCGGCTCTATGGGAAGCATTACTTCCACATGGTCGGCGAGAAATACATCGAAGCCATCGCCGCCGGTGCGAAGGCGATGCCGGTGCTCATACCCGCTCTGGGGTCTGAGTTGGATTTGCCATCCCTGTTGGATGCTTGCGACGGATTGCTGCTGACCGGAAGCGCGTCGAATGTCGAGCCACATCACTACGGAGGACCGGCGAGTAAGCCGGGAACGCTACATGATTCAAATCGGGATGCTACGACGCTTCCGCTGATTCCGCGCGCGGTCGACGCCGGCTTGCCGGTGCTGGCCATTTGCCGCGGATTTCAAGAAATGAACGTCGCCTACGGCGGCACATTGCACCAACGGCTGCATGAAGTGGGCGGCTACTTCGATCACCGCGAGGATGAAGCGACACCGCTCGACGTGCAGTACGGGCCGGCCCACGAAGTCCTCTTGGAGCCTGGAGGATGGCTGCACGACATGGCCGGACGGGATCGCCTGCAGGTCAATTCCCTGCATTGGCAAGGAATAGAACGCTTGGGCGAAAAATTGACGGTGGAGGCGCGTGCGCCGGACGGTGTCATCGAGGCATTCCGGGTCGCCGGGTCGCCGAACTTCGCCCTGGGGCTGCAATGGCATCCGGAATGGCAGTTTGCACAGAATCCATTTTCCAGTGCGCTGTTTGCCGAATTCGGTGAGGCAAGCAGACGGCGCGCATCGATTGCAAGGTGATTTATGGCCAGTACGATTCAGCAATTCTTGAAAGAACACGGCATCTCGGAAGTCGAGGCCATCATTCCGGACATGGCGGGCGTGGCGCGCGGCAAGCTCATGCCGGCCGAGAAATTTGCAGAGGAGGAAGGCATGCGCCTCCCGGAGGCCATATTCCTGCAAACGGTCACCGGCGACTATCCGGAAGACCAGAGTGCGATGAATCCGTCGGACATCGACATCGTGCTGAAGGCCGATCCTAAAACAGTTCGCGTGGTGCCCTGGGCAGCCGAGCCCACGGCGCAGGTCATTCACGACTGCTACTACGGCGACGGCCGGCCGGTCACCATGGCGCCGCGCTACGTTCTGCGCCGGGTGCTGGAGTTGTACGAAGCGCACGGATGGGAGCCCGTGGTGGCGCCGGAACTCGAGTTCTTTCTGGTGGAACCGAACATCGATTCGGACTATCCCTTGAAACCGCCGATCGGGCGCTCGGGGCGGCCTGAAATCGGCCGCCAGGCCTATAGCATCGCCGCCGTCAACGAGTTCGACCCGCTGTTCGACGACATGTACTCGTTCTGCGAAGCGCAGGACATCGAAATCGATACCCTGATCCACGAGTCCGGCGCGGCGCAAATGGAAATCAATCTGCTGCACGGCTATCCGATGAGCCTGGCCGACCAGGCGTTTCTCTTCAAACGCACCGCCCGCGAAGCGGCGCTGCGCCACAAGATGTATGCCACGTTCATGGCGAAACCCATGGCCAAGGAGCCGGGCAGCGCCATGCACCTGCACCAAAGCATCGTCGACGTGAAGACCCGCAAGAACATTTTCAGCAATTCCGACGGCTCGCCCTCCTCGTTGTTCTTCGGGCATATCGCGGGGCTGCAGAAGTATTTGCCGGGCGCCATGTCGCTGTTCGCGCCCAACGTGAACAGCTACCGGCGCATCAGCCGGTACTCGTCCGCCCCCATCAACGTGCACTGGGGCTACGACAATCGCACCGCGGGCCTGCGCGTGCCCATGTCGGGTCCGGAGGCGCGGCGCGTCGAGAACCGCGTGGGCGGCGCGGATGCGAATCCCTATCTGGCCATCGCGGCCTCGCTGGCGTGCGGCTATCTGGGCATGATCGAAGGCCTCAAGCCCTCGGAACCGATTTCCGGAAGCGCGTACGATCTTGCCATCGCCCTGCCGCGCACCTTGGCGGAGGCGCTGCGGCTGCTGCGCGAGTCCAAGCCGCTCGTCGATCTGTTCGGCGACCGCTTCGTGCTCGCGTTCACGGCAGTCAAGGAGGCGGAGTACGAAACCTTCGCGCAAGTCATCAGCTCCTGGGAGCGCGAGCACCTGTTGCTGAACGTTTAGCGACCCTGGGCTCTGTCCCCGCGCCTCGCGCTGCGATATAACTAGCAACTTCAGGACGGGGTCGCGCCGCCCGACCTCGTATCCGGCGCGCAGGGCTTAAAGAGGGAGTCAGTTTGAAGTTCATTGTTCGTCGGCCGGCGGTTCTGGCGTTGGGATGCGCGTTATTGTTGAGCGCCTGCGGTGGCGGCAAATCGGACACGCAGTCCAAACCGGGGGGCGAGCCCGGCACCGGCGGCAGCCCAAACACCGGCAAAGTGTTGAACCTGTACATCTGGTCCGACTACCTCGCGCCCAATGCGCTGTCGGATTTCGAGAAGCAGACCGGCATCAAAGTGCATGCGGCCTATTTCGATACCAACGAAACGTTGGAGACGCGGTTGCTGGCCGGCAGCAGCGGTTTCGATATCGTCGTGCCCACCGCCTCGTATTTCGAGCGCCAGATCAAGGCCGGCGTGTACCTGACGCTGGACAAGACCCGGCTGACGAACCTCAAGAACATGGACCCGCAGCTCATGGCCAAGGTCGGCCTGCACGACCCCGGTAATGCTCACGGCGTGATTTACACCTGGGGCACCAACGGCATCGGCTACAACGAGAAGATGGTGAAGGCGCTCATGCCCGATGCGCCCCTCGACAGCTGGCGCCTGGTATTCGATCCCGAGGTGGCTTCGAAGATTGCCAAATGCGGCATCAGCGTGCTCGATTCACCCGCGGAGATGCTGCGGGGGGTATTGAGTTACTTGGGACGGGATCCCAATTCGCAAAAGGCCGAGGATCTGGCGGCGGGGGAGGCCACGCTGCTCAAGATAAGGCCCTACGTACGCAACATCAATTCATCGGAGTATATCGAGGCATTGGCCAACGGCGATCTGTGCGTGGCCGTGGGCTACAACGGCGACGTGCTGCAGGCACGCGATCGGGCCCACGATGTGAACAAAGGCATCGAGATCAAATACGTGGTGCCGAAGGAAGGCTCGATCCTTTGGTTCGACATGCTCGCGGTCCCCAAGGACGCTCCGAATGCGGACAGCGCATACGCGTTCATCAACTACATGATGCTTCCGCAAGTGGCGGCGGACGTATCGGATTTTAGGCGCTATGCCACCGCCAACGTCGCGGCGCTGCCGCTGGTACAACCGGCGGTACGCGACGATCCGGGCATCTATCCATCGCCGGATCTGCGGAACAAACTGGCGGTGCAGCTGGCGGACTCGCCCGAGCAGACCCGGGCCATTACGCGCGTGTGGCAAAAATTCAAGACGGGTTCCTGATGGCCACCGCAGGCGGAGCCGTCAAGGCGGCCCCTTGGAACGACTTGGCCGCCCGTCCCTACGTCCAGGTCGACCGCGTCAGCAAATCCTTCGGCGATTTCAAGGCGGTCGACGACGTCTCCCTGAAGATCTACAAGGGCGAGATATTCTGTCTTCTCGGCGCATCGGGGTGCGGCAAAACCACGCTGCTGCGCATGCTGGGCGGTTTCGAAATCCCGACGTCCGGACGTATTTTCATCGACGGCGAAGACATGACCGGGGTGCCACCCTATGAGCGGCCGGTCAACATGATGTTCCAGTCCTACGCGTTGTTTCCGCACATGACGGTGGAACAGAACGTCGCGTTCGGCTTGAAGCAAGATCGAGTTCCGAAGGGCGAGATTGCCGAACGTGTGGCGACGATGCTGGACCTCGTGAAGCTCGGCAGTTTCGCCAAGCGCAAGCCGCACCAGCTGTCCGGCGGTCAGAAGCAACGTGTTGCCTTGGCCCGGTCGCTGGTCAAGCGCCCGAAACTCTTGCTGCTCGATGAGCCTCTGGGGGCCCTCGATAAGAAACTGCGCGAGCACACGCAATTCGAACTCATCAGCCTGCAGGACAAACTCGGCGTGACGTTCGTCGTGGTCACGCACGATCAGGAGGAAGCCATGACGCTGGCGAGCCGGATCGGCGTCATGGATCACGGGGAAATCGTTCAGGCGGGCACGCCGTCCGAGATCTATGAGTTTCCGAGTTCCAAATTCGTGGCGGATTTCGTCGGCTCGGTGAATATTTTCGAAGGCAAGCTCATCGAAGACGAACCGGAATACGTACGCATCGCCTCCGAGGAACTGGGCGGCATCATTTACGTGAGCCACGGCATCAGCGCCGCCCCGGAGGCCATCGTGTGGGCCGCGGTCCGGCCCGAAAAGGTGTTCATGTCCACGGCACCGCCCGAAGGATCGGACAACGTGGTGCGCGGCGCGGTGCAAGACATAGCCTACCTCGGCGATCTGTCGATCTATCTGGTCAAATTGCCCACCGGCAAAGTGGTACGCGTGACCCAACCGAATACGTCGCGCCACGCCGAGGCCATCACGTGGGATCAGCAGGTGTATCTGTCGTGGGATCCGTCGAGCCCCGTGGTCGTGACCCGCTAACCCGATGACACTAACCCAGCATCTGCAGCGGGTCGGCATCACGGGACGCGGCCTGGTGGTGGCGCTTCCGTATCTGTGGCTGCTCCTGTTCTTCGTCGTGCCCTTCGTCATCGTCCTCAAGATCTCGTTCTCGGATGTCGACCTGGCGATTCCTCCGTACAAGCCGCTCATCGAGTGGACGGCCAAGAATTCACTCGCCGTCAAGGTCGACTTCAACAACTACGCGTTCTTGTTCACCGATTCGCTGTATCTGAACGCGCTGCTGAACTCGATCAAGGTAGCGTTCATCTCCACGCTATTCTGTCTCTCGATCGGATATCCCATGGCGTATGGGATCGCGCGGGCACGGCCGTCGACCCGGAACATTCTGTTGCTGTTGGTGATCCTGCCGTTCTGGACATCGCTGCTGCTGCGGGTGTATGCCTGGATCGGGCTGCTCAAGGCCAATGGCGTCATCAACAATGTGTTGATCTGGCTGGGAGTGATCCACGAGCCGTTGACGATGCTGTACACGCCTTTCGCGATGTACGTCGGCATCGTATACTCCTATCTGCCATTCATGATCCTTCCCCTGTATGCCAATCTGGAGAAAATGGACTGGCAGTTGCTGGAGGCGGCGGAAGATCTGGGGTGCCGGCCCTATCAAGCGTTTTACAAGATCACGCTGCCCCTGTCGCGCAACGGTATCTTGGCGGGCTCCATGCTGGTGTTCATCCCCGCGGTGGGCGAGTTCGTGATTCCGGCGCTGCTCGGCGGCCCCAACGCGCTGATGATAGGACGGGTGCTGTGGGATGAATTCTTCTCGAATCGCGCATGGCCGGTGGCGAGCGCCGTGGCGATTCTATTGCTGATCATCCTCGTGCCCTTCATGATGTGGTACCAAAGCGTCCAGGCGCGCGAGTCGGCGGGCGCACGATGAATCAGCGGCGCTCGTATTTCATCATCACCTGCATCGCATTCGGCTTCGCGTTTCTATACATCCCCATCTTGTCGATGGTGGTTTTTTCCTTCAATGCATCGAAGTTGGTGACGGTCTGGGATGCGTCGAACTCGCCCACCCTGAAGTGGTACTACTCGCTGCTGCACAACGAGGAGATCCTCGATGCGGCATGGATTTCGCTGAAGGTCGCGGTGACCAATGCCTGCGGCGCGGTGATTCTGGGAACCCTTGCCGGCTTCGGCCTGGCGCGCTTCACGAAATTCAGGGGACGCTTCACGCTCAACGCCATGACCACCGCCCCCTTGGTCATGCCAGAGGTCATAACCGGCTTGTCGCTGCTGCTCCTGTTCGTCGCGTTGGAACAGACGATTGGCTGGCCGGCGGGGCGCGGTATCACAACCATCACCATCGGCCACATGACCTTTTCGATGGCCTATGTGACGGTGGTGGTGCAGTCGCGGCTCGCCACGTTCGACACCGCGCTGGAAGAGGCGGCCATGGACTTGGGGGCGCGGCCGTTGAAGGTTTTCTTCGTGATCACGCTGCCGATCATTTTCCCCGCCATTCTCTCGGGGTGGCTATTGGCGTTCACGCTGTCCTGGGATGACTTGGTGATCTCGAGTTTCACGTCCGGTCCCGGCAGCAGCACGCTGCCCATGGTGGTCTTCTCGAAAGTGCGGTTGGGAGTCAGTCCCGAAATCAACGTACTCGCGACGATGACCATTGCGGTCGTGACCGCGATGATCGTCGGCGTCAGCTTCTGGATGGCGCGCGCCGGGCGGGTGGAGCGGGAAGCTGCGTGACGTTATTGCACTTGACCGCCGGTTCGGCGGGGCGCGGGGTGCGGCGCTGTATCTGGTCGACTTCGCGAGTTATTGCACTTGACCGCCGGTTCGGCGCGGCGCAATTATATAGCTGTTCGGCCCCCTGGCGAATGAGCGAACCGCCCCCCATCCTGCACCGTGGGCGGCGGGCCGCCGTTGACCGGCGGCGCAAGGGCGGCCCGCGTTTGTCGAAGGAATCCGAAGGCTATTTGGTCAGCGTAATCTCGCGCATGTTGTATTGACCGGTGATATCGCGCATGGCCGGGTAGTCGTGCTGTGCCGTGGCGGTGGTCTTCTTGTTGCGCTCCTCGCCCCACTCTTTCATGAAAGCCTGATAGCGCGCCTTGTTCGGCCCCAGCGCCTCGTTATTCTTGAACTTCACCACGAGCATCATGTTGAAGCTGCCGCTCTCGGGAAGGTCGCTCCTATAGATGTGATACTCGTCGATCTGGCCCAG
>JALYHU010000016.1 GCA_030776345.1 Pseudomonadota bacterium
TCGGCGCTTTACAATCTAGCCAACTCGTATGCACGCGCCGGCAAACCCGCTCTCGCAGTGCTGAACTACCAACGCGCGAGGCTGCTCGCGCCGCATGATCCTGACATTGAAGCCAACCTTCGGTACGTTCGCGAAGCGTCGCATCTGCCGCCCGAACCCCAAGATCGATTCACCCGCGCGGTTACCTCGGCCGGCCCGACAGCGCTTTCGTGGATGGGCGTGGTGGGGGTATGCATGATGGGGGCCGGCTTGCTCGCAACACGAGCATCTTTCCTGCAGCGCTGGGCGAGCCGCATGGCGTTGGGCTGCGGCATCGTGCTGGTCGGTTTGACCGTGGGCAACGCGATGATGCTGTGGCCGAAACTGCATGAAGCCGTCGTGCTCACCGCCGCCACGCCGGCCCGTGTTTCGCCCGTTCCCATGGGCGACCCGCTGTTCGTGCTGCCCGAGGCTGAAACCGTCAGGATCACGGCGCAGCGCGAAGACTTCGTACTGGTGCAAACCAAGGCGGGCCGGGCCGGCTGGGTATCGCGCGCCAATCTCGCGCCCGTGGTTCCCCGGTAGCCCGCACCGCGCTCACTGCAGCCCGAATGCTCCGTGTCCGTGCTCCTCGGTGAGTTCGAGAATCCTTCCGCCGCCGCGGGCCACGCAGGTCAGCGGGTCGTCCGCGATGATCACCGGCAGGCCGGTTTCCTTCATGATGAGCTTGTCGATGTCACGCAGCAGCGCGCCGCCGCCGGTGATCACGATGCCACGCTCGGCCACGTCGCTGCCGAGATCCGGCGGCGTCTGCTCCAATGCCTGGCGCACCGCGCTGACGATGCCCTGTAACGGTTCTTCGAGGGCCTGCAATATCTCATTCGAATTGAGCGTGAAACCGCGCGGCACGCCCTCCGACAGGTTGCGGCCCCTGACGGAGATTTCGCGCACCTGATCTCCGGGATAGGCCGAACCGATTTCGATCTTGATGCGTTCTGCCGTGGCCTCGCCGATCAGGATGCCGTAGTTACGCCGGACGTATTGCACGATGGCCTCATCGAACTTGTCGCCGCCCATACGGACGCTCGCCGCATAGACGATGCCGTTCAACGAGACCACGGCAACTTCGGACGTACCACCGCCGATGTCGAGCACCATGGAGCCGCGCGCTTCGTGGACCGGCAAGCCCGCGCCGACCGCGGCCGCCATGGGCTCGGGCACGATGTCCACGCTGCGCGCTCCCGCGCCCTCCGCAGATTCTTTGATGGCGCGCCGCTCGACTTGCGTCGAGCCGAATGGCACGCACACGAGGACACGGGGACTCGGACGCAAGAAACGGTCGCCGTGCACCTTGTTGATGAAGTACTGCAACATTTTTTCGGTGTACGTGAAATCGGCGATGACGCCATCTTTCATCGGCCGCACGGCAGTGATGTGGCCCGGTGTTCGGCCGAGCATCTTCTTCGCTTCGGCGCCCACCGCCACAACGATCTTGCCGCCCCGCCCCGGCTCGTTCTGTACCGACACCACCGATGGCTCGTTCAAGACGATGCCCTTCGACTTGACGTAGATCAGCGTGTTGGCAGTGCCCAGATCGATGGAGAGGTCATTGGAAAAACGCCCCCGGAGGCGCTTTAACAGGGACACTGACAACCCAGCGGGCTGGAACCGCTCCCGGCAAAATCGCACCGGAGGGTCGCAACCTCGGTGGGCCCGGTATGGGCGGACCCGGTCCCTGAGAACCGCAGTTTTTCGGGATTTGACCCGTGGTCAATTCCTGTTTGAATTTCGTTCATGAAGACTCTTTGGCGACTGCGCGGCCGCTGCGCTGGCGTTTCCCGTGAGGGCCGCAATGATGCGCCCAGTGCGCCCCGAACGCTACACCACGCGCTGTCTACCCTGCGGTTGCCGGCGCGCGCGCCCCTCGGTGCGCGCGTTTCGGCCATTTGCGCGCGCCTTCGATAGCTTTTTCGGCGATGCGGATTTCTTCGGCGATTCCCGCGGCGCGAATTCGCCCAACGACGCGTTCAAGGCCACGGCCAGCGCGGCATCTCCGCTGACCAGATCCGCCCACCGCAACTCCTGCCCCCGCCGCTTCCCCTTGAGCGTGAGCTTCAAGCCCTCCGGTGAGAGCGCCACGATGAACGCACGTCCGTTGATCTGGACTTCGCGCTTCAGCGTTTTATCGAGCGGCGTCGTCATATCGCTACCTCCTGCTTCGCTGCATGCCCCCCAGAAATCACCCCGCTCGTGCTAGGCTAAGCCTGTGGAAGAAATTGTCGATACCCGAAATCTCGCGCGCCACGATCGATGCACACCCGCAGGGCTCACTGCGGCAGCCGCACTCGCCGTGGTGCTGACGTTTGGGACGGTAACGCTCGCTCAGGCCACCGTCTATACCCTCGCAAAGGGGGACGATCCGGTGGTGGGCAATGACCAAACGATCGTGACGGTTTACGAGGACACGCTGTACGACCTGGCGCGAAAGTACAGCTTGGGCTCCGAAGAATTGATTCGCGTCAATCCCGGCGTCGATCCGTGGATTCCCGGTGCCGGTAAAACGCTGGTGGTTCCGAACCGCCACATTCTGCCGCCCGGGCCCCGCGAAGGCATCGTGGTCAATCTCCCGGAACATCGCCTCTACTACTACCCGAAGCCGAAGCGCGACGGCTCCCGCGAGGTCATCACGTATCCCGTCAGCATCGGAAAAATGGATTGGCGCACGCCTCTGGGGCTCACCCACGTCATTCAGAAACAGAAGAATCCGATTTGGTATCCCCCCGAATCCGTTCGCAAGGAACATGCCGCTGCGGGCGATCCGCTTCCGCCGACGGTGCCCTCAGGTCCCGACAACCCCCTGGGCCTTTTCGCAATGCGGCTGGCGGCGGGCAACGGCACCTACCTCATCCATGGCACGAACAACCCCATCGCCGTCGGCCTTGCCGTGACGCACGGTTGCATCCGCATGTATCCCGATGACGTGGCCGCGTTGTTTCCGCTGATTCCGGTGGGCACGCCCGTGAGGCTCATCAACGAACCGTTGAAGGTCGCTTGGGTCGACGGCGAATTGCTGCTCGAGGCGCATCCTCCGGTCGATGCCGAGGGCCAGAGCTTCGAACCGAATCTCGACCAGTTTTCGGAGTTGTTGCAAAAGGCCGTGGGCGACAACACGGTTGCCATCCACTGGGATTACGCCCGCGAGGTCCTGCAGAAAGCCGACGGCGTCATCGCGACGGTGGGACTCGAAGCCGATCTCTCGCCGGCGCCGGCGGCAAGCGCTCCCGGCGAGACCCCCTCGAGCGCCGGTATGGCCAAAGAAAATCCGTAGTGTTTGCTGGCGTGTGCGCCCTGCATGCCCGGACGCCTGCGACATCGCTCGCGACGGCCGTGCTGCTCGCGATCGCCGCGGCGTTCGCGCTGTTGCATCCACTCACTGGCTTTGCGGGCAGCACGGTGCCGATTGGTTACGCCGCGCTCGTGCAGCGGGTCGCGCCGAGCGTGGTAACCGTCATGGTGGAAGAGCAGAGCGTGGGTGCCGGTCAGCGCGCTGCCGCACGCGCGAATCCCGAACCGGCCGGTGCCGTGAGCGAACTCATCCGGCGCCTGCTCGCCGGTGCGGGCGGCACCCCAGGCCCTGAGGAAGGCTCGTCCGCCGTGCTCGGCTCCGGATTCGTGATTCGAGCCGACGGACTCATCGTCACCAATCGGCACGTCATCGTCGGTGCGCGCATCATTCGTGTGCGGCTGACGGACTCGAGGGAAGTCGCCGCCACCCTGGTCGGCGCCGACGCCGTCACCGATATTGCCTTGCTCAAAGTGAACGCGGGCCGCCTTCCCGTCCTGCGTTTGGGGTCCTCGAATGCCGTCGCAGTCGGCGATGCCGTGATCGCCATCGGCAATCCCTTTGGGTTGGGGCAATCGGTGAGCGCCGGCATCGTATCCGCGCGTGCCCGCACGCTCGAGGACGACCCCTATATCGATTTTCTGCAGACCGATGCGGCCATCAACCGGGGCAACTCGGGCGGTCCCCTGCTGGCGCTCGACGGCACCGTGGTCGGCGTGACGTCGGCCATTTTTTCGCCCAGCGGCGGCTCCGTAGGATTGGGCTTCGCGATCCCAGCAGAAACGGTCTCGTCCATCATCGGGCAGTTGGAGGCACGCGGCCACGTGGAGCGCGGTTACCTCGGCATCTCAGCTCAAGGCATGACACCGATATTGGCCAAGGCGCTTGGTATGAAGAAATCGACCGGCGCGCTGGTGACGTCGGTGGATGGACAAGGCCCGGCCGTCGGTGCCCTATTCGTTGGAGATGTTTTGCTCAAGCTCGGTTCGAGCCCGGTGACATTCAAAGATCTCAGCAAGATCACGGCACGTCTGGCGCCGCAGGCGCTCGTGGTAGCGACCGTATTGCGCGCCGGCGGACAACAATCGGTGGGGTTGACCATCGGCCGGCTGCCGGATCCCCCCGCCGATCCCGCGCTTACGGGCGACCAGGATACGTGGGTGGCGGGTCTGGGATTGGGCCTGGCCAATACGACGCCCGACATCCGCAGAGCAATCAAGGCGAACGATGACATGAGCGGACTCATCGTCACCCAGCTTCGGCCGGCCGGAGCCGGCGCATTGGCGGGACTCAAAGTCGGCGATCTCATTACGCACGCAGGCACCAAACAACTGATCGACGTGGTCGACATCGCCAAGGTCGCACGCCCCACACCCGAAGCGCCCCTGCTCATCCGTGTAGTGCGCGATGGCAATCCCAGATTCATCGCCATCACCGGCGAGGCCGAACTGCAATTCCCCTGACCCCCAGGGGAATATGTTGATCGCATCGGGAATATGTCGATGCCATCCTGCGCGAGTTAACTTAAACCCACCGCTGGGAGGCGGAACTGCGACATCCGTCGCAATACCAGTCGCGCACTATGCGTCGCAGTTGGTAGTATTGCGATCGCAACAACAATTGCGAATGAGCGAATCGAAAGGTCATCCGTAGTGTCGTGGGGACGCCACATGATTGCCGACGCAACAGCCTCAAAAATCCACAACCGATCCGGGACGTGCCGCATGAACTCATTTTTTTTGTTTCGCCTGCAATCGGCGCGGGCATTCAAATCGATGCGGGCAGTGTTGGTGCTGCTCGGCGTGGCAGGGTTCATTTCCGGCTGCGGGTCGAGCGCACGCACGGTATCCTACGGCGGTACGCCGACTCCCACACTCGTTTCCATCGGTGTGACTCCGGCCGCTCCCAGCATCGTGCAAGGCACGCAGAAACAGTTCACGGCCACCGGGGTCTATTCCGACAATTCCAAAGGCGACATCACGACTTCGGTAGCCTGGACCTCCAGTGCAACCGCCGTCGCCACGATCACCAATGCGGGTCTCGCAAGCGGCGTTGGCCCGGGCTCTGCGACCATCACGGCAACGCTGGGCGGCATAACCGGCTCGACCCCATTGACGGTCAGCGCGGCCACGCTGGTATCCATCACCGTAACACCGGCGAATAGCAGCATCGCAACAGGCTTGACGCAGACGTTCACCGCCACCGGCACGTACTCCAACAACACGACTCAGAATCTCACGGCAACCGCGACCTGGACTTCTTCCAACCCCAGCATCGCCTCGATCGTCGCCACGGGAACGGGTAACGGAGTTGCGACCGGGGTTGCCGCCGGCTCGGTGACCATTACCGCGAGCGTGGGCGGCATCTCGGGGACGACGATGTTGACCGTGACCTCCGCGACGCTGGTCTCGATCAGCGTGACACCTGCCAACCCCCCCGGCATCCCCAAGGGCACTCAACAACAGTTCGTCGCCACCGGTACGTATACCGACGGTTCGACACAGACTATTACCGGCGCGGCGACGTGGAGTTCCAGCGCCACGGCGGTTGCCTCGGTCAGCAGTGCCGGACTGGCGAGCGGGCTCGGCGTGGGCTCGACCACGATCACGGCAACGCTCAAGGGCGTCTCCGGTTCGACTACATTGACGGTGACGGCTGCCACGCTGGTGTCCATCGCCATAACGCCGGCCGCCCCGAGCGTTCTCATCGGCTCGACGCTGCAGTTCAAGGCAACCGGTACCTACACCGATGGGACGACCCAGGACCTCACTGCGGCGGCGGTCTGGAGTTCCTCCGCGACCACGATCGCCACCATCAGCAGCGCGGCAGGCTCGAGCGGTCTGGCGACCGGGCATGCGGCCGGCACTACGTCGATCACTGCAGCCTCGGGCACCATCGTTTCACCGGCGGTGACATTGACCGTCAAAGGTGCGCACGCTTATGTCGCGAATTTTACCGGCGGCGTAGTCGGGACCCCGGGCACGGTCTCGCAGTACACCGTGGGCGCAGGCGGCGTGCTCACGCCGCTTGCCACTCCTACGGTGGCTTCCGGCAGCGAACCGTACTCCCTCGCCGGCGACCCTACCGGCCACTTCCTATACGTCGCGAATTACAACTTCAAATTGACCGGGTCCATTTCGCAGTACACCATCGGGGCGGACGGTTCGCTGACCCCCATGTCACCGCCTACCGTGGCCACGCAACTCGGTCCCAACGGCATTACCGTCGATCCCTCCGGTCACTATGTATACGTGGCCAACTACGGGTCGGGTTCGGTCTCCCAGTACACCATATCGGGGACCGGCTCGCTGACGCCCGGTGCGACCGTGACGGCCAGTAGCGGCGCGGCCGCCGTAGCCATCAACCCTGCAAATACCGTGGCTTATGTGCCCAATTATCTGGCGGATTCGATTTCGGTATTCACGATTGGAGCGGGCGGCGCCCTGTCCTTGGCCAGCACGACAACGCTTACGGCGGGAAGCGCCCCCAATGCCGTCATTGTCGATCCCTCGGGCCAATATGCCTATGTAGCCGATAATGGCAACGGTACGATTGCGCAGTTCACCGTGGGAGCGGGCGGCGCCCTCACCCCGATGGGTGCCGCAACCGTCGCGGTGGGCGGGCATCCCTCCTCCTTCAGCCTGGACCCGACCGGCACGTTCGTATACCTCGCGAACGGCGGCGCGAACTCGGTGCAGCAGCTCAGCATCGGAGTGGGAGGCGCGCTCACCCTCACGAGCACGACCAACGTCGGCGCGGGGAGCTCTCCGAATTTCATTGCGCTGGATCCCACGGGGCAATACGCGTACCTGGACGATCGCGGCACGAGCGGTGCTCCGGGAACCACCGTTTCGCAATACGCCATCGGCGCGGGAAGTGCGCTGACGCCGCTAGCCCCCCCGACGGTGACCGCGGGCGCCCAACCGGCAGGTATCGTCATCTCCGCAGCCTACTGAACGACACCATATGGTAAATGCCTTGCCGGGCTGAACCGCGCGAATCAGAGCCGCGTCGGCCCGGTCGGGATTACCCGACGTGTGCTTGCGTGGTTTCCCTGACTTTATCCGGCTAAAGCCAGCCTCATACAGGCCGATAACTACCTGAGACGGAGACACGCACCAAGCTGATTTTCTTGAAAGTCGTCGTCGGGGCGGTGCTCGGCCTGTGGGCCGACGCCAGAATTTCGGGCCATACGAGGCGACATATGGATTTGATCGAGTCCGGCACCCGTTCGGCCCCGAACGCCATCAGCTCCAGCGAAATCACCGCGGCGGCCAGAATGCTCGGCAGTGCCGGCGGAGGTACCGGCGCGGCCAAGCTCTTGTCGCTCATGTATGACGAAAACGTGACCGCGCAGGAGATCCTGCGCTGTGTACGTACGCAGCCCACGCTGGCGGCCCGGGTGTTGAAAGTCGCTAACTCGGCCTACTACCGCTGCTCCGGCAAGGTGGGCACGTTGGAGCGTGCCGTGGTGCTGCTCGGCTTGCCGGCGATACGGGGCATTGCCGCTACCGCGTGCATGGACCGTCTGCCGCTGCCGAGCGCGAGAATCGTCATCGATCCACAGCGCTTGCGCCAACACAGCTTGGCGGTGGCGCTGGCCGCCCAGTCCTTTTCACAGCGCACGGGAGCGGGCGTGGATGCCGAAGCATTCATGGCGGGACTCCTGCACGACGTCGGCATCGTGATGCTTGCCTGGCTGCGGCCCGAGGCGGTGGCGACCCTCAGCCGCCTGCCTGCCATCCATCCGTCCACCGTCGTCGAGAAGGAACTCGATCTCATCGGCACCGACCATGCGTCCGCCGCAGCCCAATTGGTTCAGGTGTGGGGATTGCCCAGCTGGCTGGGCCAGGCGCTGCAATCGCATCACGTCATCGATGACCCTGTTCGCTGGTCGGGCATCGAAGCACTTCCGGCCATACTGATCCTCGCAGACCGCTGCGCTCAAGACGCCGGTTTCGGCGTTTGGGCGACCGAGGCGGTCGCGCTCGATGCCGCCTGGTCGAAATCCTTGGGGTTGGATCAACAGATCTATGACGAGGTGGTACGTGGTCTTGCCGTCTCGCTGACTGGGCTCACCGCGGGTCTAACGGCGTGAACCCATCCGACGAAGACTCGCTGACCGGTCTGGCCAGCCGCAGAGTGCTGATGCAGCGGCTGGAAAAACTGACCGAGCGCAGCCGTAAGGATCGCGCCTTTTGCTTCGCCCTGCTGTTTCTGGGGTTGGACCGGTTCAAACTGGTCAACGACACGCTCGGCCATGAGGCCGGCGACGAAATGCTCATGTGCCTGGGCGGGCGGTTGCGTAGCGCGCTGCCCGCAGCGTGCAGCGATGAAGACGCCGAAGGTGCGCTGGCTGCACGCTTCGACGGCGTGGAGTTCGCTTATGTGGCGTGGGGCATCGACGGCACCGGCGAAGCAGGGGCCATCGCCGATCGGCTGCGCGCGGCCCTCTCGGCCCCTTACCCGATCAAGGGACACGAGTTGCAGTCCAGCGTCAGCATCGGCATCGCCATGGGCGATCTCACCGCCGGTGGTCCGCGTGAGCTGATCCGCAACGCAGACATTGCGCTGCATGAAGCCAAGCTGGTAGGCCTCGGCTCCACGATTCTTTTCGATCAAACCATGCATGACCGGCTGTCGCGCCGTTTGCGAATCGAGGTCGCTTTGGGATCTGCTCTGCAGCGCCGCGAATTTACCGTGCTCTACCAGCCCATCGTCGACCTCGCGAGCGGCCGCATGATTTCGGTCGAAGCGCTGCTGCGCTGGAATCATCCGAAATTGGGCGCCGTGTCGCCGAACGAATTCATCCCCATTGCCGAAGAGACGGGGCTGATCGTACCCATCGGTGAATGGGTAACGCGGGAATCGTGCATGCAGTGGGCTCGCTGGCAGGAGCAGGATCCAACGACGGCACCGCCCGCAATCAGCGTGAACCTGTCGCGGGTGCAAGTTGCCCTGGGCAACCGGCTGCTGCTCACGGTGCGCTCGGCGCTCGAAGCCGTTCGCATGCCGGCCGCAGCGCTGCAGCTCGAGATCACCGAACGCGAAGTGATGAAAGACCCCGTCGGTGCGCGCGAATTGATCCTCGGTCTGCGCGACATCGGCGTGCATTTGGCGATGGACGATTTCGGCACCGGAACGTCGTCGCTGGGTTGCCTGCGCGATTATCCATTCCACAGCATCAAGATCGACAAAACGTTCATCACCCACATCGGTCGCGATCCGCACGTGCTGGCCGTGGCCCATGCCACCATCAACGTGATCGAGAATCTGGGTATGGTCAGCGTCGCGGAAGGCATCGAGGAGCCGCAGGTGCTCGCCATGCTGCAGGCCATGGGTTGCCGTTGCGGTCAAGGCTACCTGTTCGCGCGGCCGATGCCCGCGGATCGGGTGCTGCACGCCATGAACGCCTTCGCGGCGAGCTCGCCGTCCTGAGCTCGCCGTCGCGCGCACGAATTCTGAGCGAAGCCACCGGTTTTTGAGCTTGACCGCCGTTTGGCTGCCCTCCGGCAATGCGCAATCGGCGGGCGTCGGTTGCCAAGCACAGCAATCCCGCTACTATTGAATTCACATGCCCGCCTCGTTACGTATTCTCATTGTCGATCAGAACGCGCAGCGGGCGACCATTCTCGAGGAGGGGCTGCGCGAGGCCGGCTACCGCGATGTGGTCGTGGTACGGGAGGTTCAGAACCTCCTGCGGCGAATCGTCGACATCGATCCCGACGTCATCTTCATCGACTTGGAAAATCCGCATCGCGACGTGCTCGAACAGATGTTCCAAGTTTCGCGATCCGTGCCGCGGCCGATCGCGATGTTCGTCGATCACTCGGACACGGCCACCATCGAAGAGGCCGTGGATGCAGGAGTCGCCACCTATATCGTCGACGGGTTGCGCAAGGAACGGGTCAAACCCATTCTCGACACCACGATCAGCCGCTTCAATGCCTTCAAGAAACTGAGGGACCGGCTCGACGGCGCCACGCAGGCACTGGAGGAGCGCAAGCTGATCGACCGCGCCAAAGGTATCCTGATGACCGCGCGCAAGATGAGCGAAGCGGAGGCCTATGAATTGCTGCGCAAAAGCGCCATGAACGAAAATTGCCGTTTGGCGGATATTGCGCAACGCGTGCTCGCCGGCGCGAAGAGGCGGAAATGACGCAGCATCGACTGGTGATCGGCTTCGTGCCGCTGCTCGACTGTGCGCCGCTCGTCGTCGCGGCCGAAAAAGGATTCGCGGCGGCCGAAGGCCTGGATCTCGAACTCGTGCGGGAGAGTTCGTGGGCCAACATCCGCGATCGCGTCATCGTGGGCCAGTTCGATGCGGCCCACATGCTGGGGCCGATGCCGATTGCATCCACGCTCGGCATCGGGCATTTGAGAGTCCCCATGATAGCTCCGATGGCGCTCGGCCTCGGCGGCAATGCCATCACGGTATCCGCGCCGCTGTGGGCATCGATGCAGCTGCACGGCGCACTGCTCGGCGCGGATCCCATGATCCAAGGCCAAGCCCTGGAACGCGTGGTGCGGGAGCGCGCCCGCGGCGGCGCCGCACCGTTGACCCTCGCCATGGTGTATCCGTTTTCTGCCCACAATTATGAGTTGCGCTATTGGCTCGCTGCCTGCGGTGTCGATCCCGACAACGATGTGCTCCTGATCGTGCTTCCGCCGCCCTTCATGGTCGATGCCCTGCGCTCCGGGCACATCGACGGATTCTGTGTCGGAGAACCCTGGAACTCGCTCGCCGTCGCCGGCGGTATCGGGCGCATCGTGACCGCTACTTCAGCTATTTGGCACCGCAGCCCCGAAAAGGTCATCGGTATGCGCGCCGACTGGGCCGATGCCCACATTCCCGAAACCGCCGCACTGCTGCGTGCCGTCCATCACGCCTCTGTATGGTGCGAGCGGCCCGAATCCCGCGCGGAACTGGCCAATTTACTGGCGCAGCCGCGCTTCGTGGGCGAGTCCGCCGAACTCATCGAGCGCAGTATCGCGGGTAGATTGCCCTATGCACCTGATTCGCCGGCGCACGAGGTCTCCGATTTTTTGCTGTATTCCAAGCACAGCGCCACGTTCCCCTGGGCGAGTCATGCACTGTGGTTCTACAGCCAGATGGTGCGCTGGAAACAGGTAGCCCCCTCGGAAAGCGCCGCCGCGGCGGCGCGCGCGGCTTATCGGCCGGACTTGTATCGATTGGCGCTCCAGCCCCTCGGGCTCGCGCTGCCCTCCTCGGATACCAAGGTGGAACGGTTGGGCAGCAGCGACGGCCCCACCGGTTTCTTCGACGGCAAAACGTTCGATTCCGAGGACATCGGCAGCTACCTGAAGAATTGACGGCGCAGCGCGGTAAACGCGCCACGCCAACACACGCTTGCGCACGCAAACCGAGCGTCCGCCACCCGCCGCCGCACCGAAAGGTTGCATCGGGAAGGGCGCCGGGACTCCGCGCGTATCTTAAGTTCCTGAAATCTTTGCTATTGCAACGCCCGACCCGGACTGGCACGACGCTTGCTACTTCAAGCTTGAGCAGCACGTGCCTGGTGCACTGCGGCTCGACCAAGTTTTTCCTAGGCAATGCCGCCGATCGCTGGAGACCCGCAATTTTTGCGCGCCACCGCGCTCGAGCGGCTTTTTTTTGCTCTCGATTTTTAGGAGTCCTTACATGAACGGGCGCGCCACGCGAATAGAACTCTTCAATCTGTCCACCATTCAAATGCGCGTATTCCATCTCGCCTGGATGGCTTTCTTCGTATGTTTCTTCGCGTGGTTCGCCGTGGCACCGCTGATGCCGGTGATTCGCGGGGACCTGCACTTGTCGAAGGATCAGGTCGCGAACATCAACATCGCCGCCGTCTGCAGTACCATTTTCATCCGTCTGCTGGTGGGACCTCTCTGCGATCGCTACGGCGCGCGCCTCACCTACACCTGGCTGTTGGCATTGGGAGCCCTGCCGGTTTTCGCCATCGGTCTATCGCACAGCTATGGCTCATTCCTGTTCTTCCGCCTCTGCATCGGCGCCATCGGCGCATCGTTCGTCATCACGCAATTTCACACCAGCACCATGTTTGCAGCGAACGTCGTCGGCACGGCCAACGCAACCACGGCCGGCTGGGGCAACGCCGGGGGCGGGGTTACCCAAGCCCTCATGCCGCTGATCCTGGCCGCCATCGTGAGCTTGGGAGTCGAGCAAGCCTTTGGCTGGCGCATCGCCATGATCGTGCCGGGAATTCTCATGCTGCTGGTGGCGGTTCTGTATTACCGCTATGCGCTCGACACACCCGCGGGAAACTTGCGCGATCTGGCGCGCGGGCAGGACGCCGCTCAGCTCGTGCGGCCGGCTGGCGCTGTCCGCCCGAGCGCCCGCCAGAGCTTCCTCGCCGCTGCGCGCGACTACCGGGTGTGGATGCTGTTCATCACGTACGGCGCGTGCTTCGGCATCGAGCTCACCATCCACAATCTTGCCGCCACCTACTACGTCGATCAGTTTTCGCTGGATGTGAGGACGGCGGGACTGTACGCCGGGAGTTTCGGCCTGCTCGCGCTGTTTGCGCGCGCGCTCGGCGGCATTGTCTCGGACCGCATTGCGCATCATCGGGGCCTCGCCGGGCGAACCAGCCTGCTGTTCGCCTTGATACTGATGGAAGGTCTGGGCTTGATGCTCTTTTCCCACATGGACACCGCATCGAGCGCACTCATCACCATGCTGGGTTTCGGCCTGTTCACTCACATGGCTTGCGGTGCGACCTACAGTCTCACGCCCTTCGTCAATCCGCGCGCATTGGGCGGTGTGACGGGCATCATCGGCGCAGGCGGCAACGTCGGTGCGGTTGCCGCCGGATTTCTCATGAAAGGAGCCGGCAGCACGAAACAGGGATTGTTCATCATGGGCGCCGCGGTCACGGCGAGCGCCTTCTGCGCCGCCGCCGTACGCTTCAGCGGCGAGCATAAGCGCGCCGAACGTCAGGCCTACGTCGACGCCTTGAGCGCGCGTGACGCCGCCGGCACACCGGAGGGGGCGCAGGTCGCAGCGGTGCTGCAATGATTGCTCCGACTGCGCCGCTCGCCCCGACAGCGCACACCCCTGCGACAGTGCGCGGCGCGGCGAAGCCCCGGCTCGTGGTCATCGGCAACGGCATGGTGGGCCAGCGCCTGCTCGAGAACCTCGTCAAGGATGCGCCGGGCCGGTTCGATATCGAGGTGCTGTGCGAGGAGCCGCGCCTTGCATATGACCGTGTACAGCTGTCGGGTTTTTTCAGCGGCAAGAGCGCCGCCGATCTGGCGCTGGTGGACGACAGCTTCTTCCGCCGCCACGGCATCACGGTCCGCTTGAATGCGCGGGCCGTCGGCATCGATGCTGCGCGCCGCGTGGTCGGCACCGCCGACGGCCAAGAACTGAGCTACGACAAGCTGGTCATCGCCACCGGATCCTACCCTTTCGTACCCCCGCTCCCCGGACGCGATCGGCCGCAATGCTTCGTCTATCGCACCATCGAAGATCTCGAAGCCATCCAGGCGGCAGGCGCGCAGAGCAAGATCGGTGTGGTCATCGGCGGCGGCCTGCTCGGCCTCGAGGCCGGCAAGGCGCTCAGGGACCTCGGCCTGGAAACCCACGTCGTGGAATTCGCACCGCGCTTGATGGCCGTGCAGCTCGATGAGGGCGGCGGCCGAGTGCTGCGCAAGAAGATCGAGGAAATCGGTGTGCACGTGCATACCGGCAAGAGCACCACGGAGATCGTCGCCGGCGAGACCCGCCTGCACGCCCTGAAGTTCGCCGATGGCAGCGAACTCGGCGCCGATGTGATCGTCTTTTCGGCCGGCATCCGGCCGCGCGATGAACTCGCCCGCAACAGCGGCCTGAAGATCGGCGAGCGCGGCGGCATCGTCATCGACGATTTTTGCCGCACCTCGGATCCGGACATCTATGCCATCGGCGAATGCGCCTTGTGGAGCGGCAAGATTTTCGGTCTGGTCGCGCCCGGCTACCAGATGGCGCAGACCGCCGCCGCACAACTCGCCGGCAACACGCGCATCGCCTTCAAGGGCGCCGACATGAGCACCAAACTCAAGCTCATGGGCGTGGGTGTTGCCTCCTTGGGCGATGCGCACGCCACGTCCAGCGGCGCTCGCAGCTACTCGTTCGTCGACGAGCGCAAACAACAATACAAAAAGCTCGTGGTCAGCGAAGACGGCAAGCACCTGCTTGGCGGCATCCTGGTGGGCGCCACCGACGACTACGATTCCTGGCTGCCCATGATGCTGAACGATTTGCCGCTGCCGGAGCAGCCCGAACAGCTGATCCTGCCGGCGCTCGAAGGAGGGAGCGCAAGGTCGCCCGCCGCCGGCATCGGTGCCCTTCCGGCCACGGCGATGATCTGCTCCTGCAACAACGTCGACAAGCAAACCATCTGCGCTGCCGTGGAATCGGGCTGCCGCACGTTGGGGGCATTGAAGAAATCCACCCGGGCCGCAAGCTCCTGCGGCGGTTGCGGCCCGCTGGTCACTCAGATCTTGAAAGGCGAACTCGCGCGCAAGGGGCTCGCGGTCAGCAATCATCTGTGCGAACACTTCGCCTATTCGCGCCAGCAGCTGTATCACATGGTGCGCGTCGGCGAGCTCCGCACCTTCGACGCGCTGCTGAAGAAGCACGGGCGCGGGCGCGGCTGCGACATCTGCAAACCCACGGTAGCCTCCATTCTCGCCTCCTGCTGGAACGGATTCGTACTCGAGAGCGATGCGGCGCCCCTGCAGGACACCAACGACTACTATCTGGCCAACATGCAGAAAGACGGCACCTATTCGGTGGTGCCGCGGGTGCCCGGAGGAGAGATCACCCCCGACAAGTTGATCGCCATCGGCGCCGTCGCCAAGAAGTTTCACCTGTACACGAAGATCACCGGCGGCCAGCGCATCGATCTGTTCGGCGCCCAGGTGCACCAATTGCCGCTGATTTGGCGCGAGCTGATCGCGGCGGGCTTCGAGTCGGGTCACGCCTACGGCAAGGCCATGCGTACCGTGAAATCCTGTGTCGGTTCCACCTGGTGCCGTTATGGCGTGCAGGACAGCGTCGGTCTCGCCATCGAATTGGAGCACCGTTACAAGGGCCTCAGGGCTCCGCACAAGATCAAACTTGGAGTGTCCGGCTGCACGCGCGAATGCGCCGAGGCCCAGAGCAAGGACGTCGGCGTCATCGCGACGGAAAAAGGCTGGGGCCTGTACGTATGCGGCAACGGCGGCATGAAACCGCGCCACGCGAATTTGCTCGCTTCGGATCTCGACAAGGCCACCCTGGTCCGCTACGTCGACCGCTTCTTGATGTTCTACATTCGCACCGCCGACCGCTTGCAGCGTACCGCCAGCTGGCTCGACAATCTCGAGGGCGGGATCGATTACCTCAAGCAAGTGGTCTGCGAGGATTCACTGGGCCTCGGGTCCGAGCTCGAGGCCGAGATGGCGCGCATCGTCGACACGTATGAATGCGAATGGCGCAGAGCCATCAACGAACCGGCGACTCTGAAACGCTTCCGTCATTTCGTGAACAGCGACCGCACCGATGCCGACGTCGTGTTCGTCGAGGAACGCGGCCAGGTGCGGCCGGCCACCGCGGCCGAACGGCGCGCGCGCAAGTCGGCACCGGAACCCGCGCTCGAGGATGCCCAATGAACTCCTGGCGCGCGGTGTGCGAATCCGAGGACATCCTCCCCGACACCGGGGTGTGCGCCGATATCGACGGCAAGCAAGTGGCGGTATTTCGGGTCGACGACGCGATCTACGCGCTGGACAATCGCGATCCTGCCAGCAACGCCAACGTGCTCTCCCGCGGCATCGTCGGCGATCTTGGCGGCGAGATCGTCGTGGCCTCGCCCATCTACAAGCATCATTTCAGTCTCGCCACCGGCCGCTGCCTCGAAGAGCCCGACTACTCCATCAACACCTATCCCGCGCGCCTCATCGACGGAAAAATCTGGATACGGGCGCAAGCCCAGCGGCGCGGCCGCGCCGCCGGCAAACGGCGTCTCGTGGTCATCGGCAACGGCATGGCCGGCATGCGCACCGTCGAAGAATTGCTGAAAGTCGCGCCCGCTCTGTACGACATCGAAATATTCGGCGCCGAGCCGCACGGCAACTACAATCGCGTGCTGCTGTCTCCCCTGCTCGCCGGCGAGAAGCACGCCGACGAGATCATGCTCCATCCCTTCGATTGGTATCGCGAGCAGGGCGTCACGTTGCACAGCGGCGACCCCGCCGTGGCCATCGATCGCGTCCGCCGGCGGGTGACGTCGCAGAAAGGCATCGAAGTCTCCTACGACCGCTTGTTGCTGGCCACCGGCTCCAAGCCCGTCGTCCTTCCCGTGCCGGGGAGAGACCTGCCGGGCGTAGTCACCTTTCGTGACCTCGAGGATGTGAATAGGATGCTCGAATCCGCCCGCCGTCACTCGCGAGCCGTCGTCATCGGCGGCGGCTTGTTGGGGCTGGAGGCCGCCAACGGCCTGCTCTGTCAGGGCATGGATGTCACGGTGGTACATCTCCAAGAGTACCTGATGGAACGGCAGCTCGACCGCGCCGCCGCGGAATTGCTCAAGCGCTCGCTCGAGCAGCGCGGCATCAAGTTCAAAATGCCGGCAGCGACCAGCGCCATCCTCGGGACGACGCCGGCGAGCGGCGACTCGCCAGGCGAGGGCGATGCGCGGGGCGAGGGCGATGCGCAAAGCCACGGCGCCGACCGTGTCACCGGCGTACGCTTCACCGATGGCACCGAATTGCCCGCGGACCTCGTGGTCATGGCGGCGGGGATACGGCCCAACATCGCCCTTGCGCAGCTCGCGAGCCTGCGCTGCGAACGCGGCGTGCTGGTCGATGACACCATGCTCACCTACGACCCCAGCATCTACGCGGTGGGTGAGTGCGTGCAGCACCGCAACAGCACCTATGGCCTGGTGGCGCCGCTGTGGGAACAGGCGCGGGTTTGTGCCGGGCACCTGGCGGAGATCGGGTTGGCCCGTTTTCCCGGCTCGCTGCCGATCGCGCAGCTCAAGGTGGCCGGCATCCATGTCTTTTCGGCGGGCGATTTGCAAGATACTGCGCGCAGCGAATCGCTGGTGTTCCGCGATGCCAAGCGCGGGATCTACAAGCGCCTCATACTCGAGGACGACAAGGTGCGCGGCGCCGTACTCTACGGCGATACCAGCGACGGGCCGTGGTACGTCGAGCTGATGACCGAAGCGCGCCGCATCGGCCCCCTGCGCGAAAAGCTGCTGTTCGGCGCAACCTTCGCCGCGGCGAGCGCGTGACCTTGCCGACCCGCCCGGCGGTTCGCCCGTGAGCGCTGCGGTCCGCACCACGTGCCCCTACTGCGGCGTGGGCTGTGGAATTCTAGCGACGCCGGCCACCGGTCGCTCCGGCGCCGATGGGCCTGCAGTGAATGGCCCCGCCATTGCCGGCGATCCTGACCACCCGGCGAATCACGGGCGACTGTGCTCCAAGGGATCCGCTCTCGGCGACACGCTCAGCCTCGATGGGCGGCTGCTGGTGCCCCGGATTCTGGGACGGGACACCGGGTGGAGCGAAGCGCTGCAGTACGTGGCGCAGGGATTCAACCGCGTCATCGAACGGCACGGCCCGGACGCCGTTGCGTTCTACGTATCGGGGCAGCTCCTGACCGAAGACTATTACGTCGCCAACAAGCTGATGAAAGGCTACATCGGGTCGGCCAACATCGACACCAATTCGCGGCTTTGCATGTCTTCGGCGGTGGCCGCTCACAAGCGCGCCTTCGGCGAGGATGTAGTGCCGGTTTCCTACGAGGACTTGGAACTGGCCGATCTCATCGTGCTGGTGGGTTCGAACACGGCGTGGTGCCATCCCGTGGTGTTTCAGCGCATCGTCGCGGCGAAAGCGCGCCGTCCGGAAGTGAAAATCGTCGTCATCGATCCGCGCGCCACGTCCACCTGCGAAGGTGCCGACCTGCATCTGCCGCTCAAGGCCGGCACCGACGTGTGGCTGTTCAACGGATTGCTCGATTACCTGCACCAGCACGGCATCGAGAACCGCGCCTTCATCGACGCACACACCGCCGATGCCGAGCGGGCGTTGACGGTGGCGCAAAACACGGCCGGCGGCACGGCCGCGGTGGCGCGGCTCTGCGGTCTCGAACTCTCGGCAATCGAGGAGTTCTATCGTCTGTTCGCGCGCACTCAGCGTGTCGTCACCCTGTTCTCGCAGGGCGTGAACCAGTCCTCCTCCGGCACGGACAAAGCGAACGGCATCATCAATTGCCATTTGCTGACGGGACGAATAGGCCGGCCCGGGGCGGGACCCTTTTCCATCACCGGTCAACCCAATGCCATGGGCGGCCGCGAAGTCGGCGGACTCGCCAACATGCTCGCGGCCCATTTGGAAATCGAGAACCCCGAGCACCGCCGCATCGTCCAGAATTTCTGGCGCAGTCCGCGCATGGCCGAGCGGCCCGGACTCAAAGCCGTGGATCTCTTCGAGGCCATGCATGCAGGCAAGGTAAGGGCTGTCTGGATTGCCGGCACCAATCCCGTGGTCAGCCTGCCGAATGCCGACCGCGCCCGCGCCGCGTTGCGCCGCTGCGATCTGGTGGTCGTGTCCGACTGCGTCGCAGACACCGACACCACAGGCCTCGCTCATGTGCTTCTGCCCGCCGCCGCCTGGGGCGAAAAGGAAGGCACGGTCACGAATTCGGAGCGGCGCATTTCGCGCCAACGGGTGTTCTTGCCCGCGCCCGGCGCCGCCAAGCCGGACTGGTGGATCTTTGCCGAGGCCGCGAAGCACATGGGATTCACGCACGGGTTTGGCTACAGCTCCGCCCACGAGGTGTTCGTCGAACATGCCAAGCTTTCCGCCGAAGGGAATGGCGGCAGCCGCGCATTCGATATCGGGGCGCTGGGCGATCTCGATCCCGCGGCGTACGCGGCTCTCGCGCCCACTCGTTGGCCGGCGCGTGCCGGCGACGCCCACCGCGCTGACGGGGCTCACCGCGTTGACGGGGCTCATCGCGCTAACGAAGCTCACCGCGTTGACGAAGCTCACGGCATTGACGGGGCTCACAGGGCTGACGGCGTTGACGACCGGCTGTTCGCCGACGGGCGCTTCTTTCACGCCGACGGCCGTGCCAGGTTCATCGCCACCACCCCGCGCCCGCCCGCACACGCGCCCGATGAAGAATTCCCGCTGGTTCTCAATACGGGCCGAACGCGCGATCAGTGGCACACCATGACCCGCACCGGAAAATCCGCGCGCCTCATGACGCATGCCCCGGAACCCTACGTCGACATGCACCCGCAGGACGCGTTGCTGTCCGGCGTGCGCGTCGGGGAATTCGTGCGCGTGATCACGCGCTGGGGGTCTCTGGTCGCGCGGCTGCGCACCAGCGGCGAGATGCCGCGGCGAATGATTTTCGTTCCCATGCATTGGAGCGACGTATTCAGCGCCGACGCGCGGGTGGGCGCCTTGGTTAATCCGGCCGTGGATCCCGTGTCCGGCGAGCCCGAATTCAAACATACGCCGGCGCGCGTCGCTTCCTTCGTCGTCGCGTGGCAAGGGTTCGTCCTCAATCGCCGGCCGCTGGCCCTCAAGGACGCAGCCTGGTGGTCGGTGACGCGAGGTGAGAATTTCCTTCGCTACGAGATGGCCGGGCACCGCGTTTTCGGCAATTGGTCGCCGTGGGCTCGAGGATTACTGAAGGCGCCGCCGGATGCCGATTGGCTGGAATACGTCGACCGCTCCACCGGCGTGTATCGCGCCGCCTATCTGGTGAACGATGAGATCGAGGGATGCGTGTTCATCTCGCCGCGGCCGGATCTGCCGCCGCGCGGATGGGTGTCCAGCCTGTTTGCAAAACCGGCGCTCGACGATCGTGACCGGGCGGCGCTTCTCATCGGCCAACCCGCCGATGCCGCCGCGGATGCCGGCGCCGTGGTGTGTTCCTGCTTCGGAGTGGGCCGCAACACCATCTGCTCCGCCATTCGCGATTTTGGTTTGCGATCCCCGGAACAGGTGGGCCAACGTCTGCGCGCCGGCACGAATTGCGGTTCATGCCTGCCGGAAATCAAAGCCATTCTCAACGAGCAAAGCGCAGCGCTGAGCGTCTGACTGAGAGACTGCTACGGCAGGCCTCGAAAAACTGTTTGCGCGCCGGGGCCGCCTCCACCTCGGCGGCTAACAGTTGAGTGAGCTCTTCACGATTGACAGCCTTGGAAGCCGCGCGCTTGACGAGGTATTTCGCGACGGGTCCCACGTGGTATGCCAGCCGCCTCTCCAATGACTCGATTTCAGTGACATCGAGCAGGAAAGCATTTCGTTCGCTGCCGCGAGAAAGTGACAGCGTGGTGCCGGGCGTGCCCGCGGGTACACCCGGAGGTGCGCTTACCGGGACGTCTCCAGGTAGGCCCACGGGTGCGCTGGTTAGTACGCCCGCC
>JALYHU010000017.1 GCA_030776345.1 Pseudomonadota bacterium
GCCATGCACCGCGCGACCCCGCGCCGTGACTTTCGAGCCGCGCGCGCGAGACGCTCATGCGGCGCGGCTCGCCGTCAGCGCGTCGATGACACGCAGCACGGCTTCGGGTGTCGCCGGTGCCGGCAGATTGGGCAGGCAGCCGGCCGGGCCGCAGGCCGCACAGGCATCACGGATGGCGTGAAACACCGACAGCGCCAACATCAACGGCGGCTCTCCAACGGCTTTGGAGCGAAAGATCGTGTCCTCGGCGTTGGGCGTACCCTGCAGCAAATCCACCCGCGCCCGCGCCGGCCAGTCGCGCGCGGTGGGGATTTTGTAAGTCGACGGAGCGTGCGTGCGCAGCTCGCCGGCGTCGTTCCAATACAGCTCCTCGGACGTCAGCCATCCCACGCCTTGCAGAAACCCGCCTTCGACCTGACCCATGTCGATGGCGGGGTTCAGGGATGTGCCCACGTCGTGCAGGATATCGACGCCCAGCAGCTGCGTCTCACCGGTGAGGGTATCCACCGCGACCTCGGCCACCGCGGCGCCGAAGGCGAAATAATAGAAAGGCTTGCCGACCTGGGTTTGCTTGTTCCAATGGATTTTCGGCGTGCGATAAAAGCCGGTGGCCGACAGCGACACGCGCGCTTCGTGAGCGGCGCACGCCAAGGCGGCGAACGGCAGACGCTTTTCACCGATTTGCACGTGGCCATCGGCAAAGCGGATGTCCTGCTTCGCGACACCGTGAATGGCGCTCGCCAATTCCACCAACCGCCGCCGAATCTCGACCGCCGCCGCCTGCGCCGCCTTGCCATTGAGATCGGAGCCGGACGATGCCGCGGTGGCGGACGTATTGGGTACTTTGCTGGTATCGGTCGTCGTTATCCGGATGGCCGACAGCGGCAATCCCAATTCGGCCGCGACCACCTGGGTCACTTTCACATGCAGACCCTGCCCCATTTCCGTGCCGCCGTGATTCAGCAGCACCGTGCCGTCCGTGTACACCTGCAGCAAGGCGCCGGCCTGGTTGAACAGCGTCGATGTGAATGCGATGCCGAATTTCACGGGCGTCAACGCAAGGCCGCGCTTGATGATGGGCTGCGCGGCATTCCAGCGCTGCAGCTCGGCGCGCCGACGGCGATAATCGCTGCTGCGTTCGAGCTGATCGAGAATTGCCGGCAGCACGTTGCCCTCGACCACCTGACCGTAGTGCGTGACGTTGCGCTCATCGTGGCCGTACAGGTTGACGCGCCGTACATCGAGCGGATCGAGCCCGAGCGTGCGTGCGATGTCATCGAGAATGGTTTCGATCACCAGCATGCCCTGGGGGGCGCCGAAGCCGCGGAACGCGGTGTTCGATACGGTGTGGGTCTTGCAGCGATGCGAGGTGACCTCGACGTGGTCTAGGTAATACGCATTGTCGATGTGAAACATGGCGCGATCGTTCACCGGCCCGGACAGATCGGCCGAGTACCCGCAGCGCGAGGCCAGCATCAGGGACAGCCCGAGCAAACGTCCGTCATCGTCGAAGCCCACCTCACAGTCGGCGATGAAATCATGGCGTTTGCCCGTCATCCGCATGTCGACGTCGCGATCGAGGCGTAACTTCACGGGTCTGCCGGTCTTGTGCGCCAGTATGGCGGCCGCCGCCGCTATCAGCGCGGCCTGACTCTCCTTGCCGCCGAACCCGCCGCCCATGCGCCGGCACTGTACGACGATCCGATTCGCGCTGACGCCCAACGCATGTGCCACGATGCCCTGCACCTCGGTCGGATGCTGCGTCGAGCTATGAACCAGCATCGCCCCGCCTTCCTGCGGGATGGCGATGGCGATGTGTCCTTCCAGATAGAAATGATCCTGCCCGCCGATCACCACCGTCGAGGTCAAGCGCCGCGGCGCGCTGTCGATGCGCGCGCGCGGATCGCCGCGCCGCATGGTATGGCTGGGCAGCACATAACTGTCGGCGGCCAGTGCGGCACGGATGTCGAGCAGCGCCGGCAGTGCGGTGACATCGAGCTTTGCGCGGCTGGCGGCCCGGCGTGCCGCGCGCATCGAGGTCGCGGCGACGGCGAACAAGGGCTGACCGGCATACTGCACCAACCCGGCGGCAAAGATCGGGTCATCGTGCACGGCACCACCATAGTTGTTTTCTCCGGGAATATCTGCGGCCAGTGCGACCGCCGCGACGCCGGGCTCGCGCAGCACCGCGGAGACATCGAGGGCCGTGATGCGCCCGTGCGCAATGGGGCTGAGTCCGAAGGCCGCGTGCAAGGTGTTCGCGGGCAGCGGGATGTCGTCGCAGTACTGCGCCCGCCCGCTCACGTGCAGCGGCGCGCTGTCATGCATTTGCGAGGTACCCGTGGCCACCGTCAGTTCGCCGCCTGCGAGGCATCGCCGGGCCCCGCCAACGCGTCGGTGGTGCGCAACGCGAACGCGGCGTGCTCGCCGTGTTGTGTCGGTTCCGGCTGGTGCTGCAAGTAAAAGCGGTGGAGCAGGTTCCCGGCAACACGCAGGCGATACCGGCTGCTGGCGCGCAAGTCCGACAGCGGCCGGAAATCCGCGGCGAGCGCGGCGATGGCGGAATCGATTCCCTGCGGCGTCCAGCCGCCTTCGACGAGTGCGAGTTCAGCGTGGCGCGCGCGGCGCGCGGTGGCGGCCAACCCACCGTAGGCGAGGCGGGCGTGGCGCACGCGGTGGCCATCGACGTCGACGCAAAACGTCGCGCACACGGCGGAGATATCCTGGTCGATGCGTTTCGAGATTTTGTAGCTGGCCAATAGCCGGCGGCTTGCGGGAATAGGAATCGCCACTCCGGTGACGAACTCGCCGGCCGCCAGATCTTTTTGTTGGTAGCCGCGGTAGAACTCATCGAGCGGCAGCCGCCGTACCTGCGCACCGCGCCGCAATTCGATGTGTGCGTCCAGAGCCAGCAGGGCCGGGATCGAATCGCCGATCGGCGAGCCGTTGGCCACGTTGCCGCACAGCGTTGCCGAATTTCGAATCGGCGGCGAGGCGAAACGAGCCGCCTGTTCCTCGAGTTCGGGAAAGTCGCGAAGCAAGGCCGGCCAGGCGTCGGTAAAGGTCACCGCGGCTCCGATCCACAGTTCGCGCTGCCGGTTCGCGGCGTCCCGCCGCTCGAGGTGCGCGAGTTCCGCGACATCCCCGACGTAGATCAGCTCCGGCAAGGCGCGCAGCTGTTTCGTGACCCACAGGCCGACGTCCGTTCCGCCCGCGAGCAGCAATGCGTCGGGCCGGGCCTCGAGCGCGTCGCTGAGTTCCGCGAGCGTGCGCGGCGCATGAAAGCCGGGATATCGCAGCGATGCCGTCGGATCGGGATCGCGGGCAATGGCCCTCAAGGCTTCGATATGCGGCGCAGAGTGCGCCGCTTCGCGGCTCCAGAGCGCGGGTGACGGGTAGTCCCATTGCCGCATCCCGGCGTCGATGATGGGCCGATAGCCCGTGCAGCGGCACAGGTTGCCTGCCAGCGCTGCGACGATGTCTTCGCGCTCGGCCTTGTCGCGATTCAAATACGTCGCGAACAGCGACATGACGAAGCCCGGAGTGCAGAAACCGCATTGCGAGGCATGATTGTCAATCATCGATTGCTGCACCGGGTGGGCCGCCGCGGCGTACTGCTCGAATCCGCCCGCGGGTTGTTGCAGCCCTTCGACCGTGACCAGTTCCTTGCCGTCGAGGGTGGGCAAAAATCGAATGCAGGAATTGACGGCGCGGTAAGTCATGCGTGGCGCGCCGCCGCGGTGCCGGCCACCGGTCGAGTCGGTGCCGACCAAGTCGGTGCCGGCCGATTGGCCGACGGCGGTTTCGCCAAGTTCGCCGACCACGACCGTGCACGCGCCGCAATCGCCTTCCGCGCAGCCTTCCTTGGTGCCGGTGAGACCGGCGACCTCGCGCAGATATTCCAAGACGGTCATGGTCGCGGGCGGCGCCTCGATGGATACGAGGCTGCCATTCAGCACGAAACGTAGAGTCTGTGAAAGGTTTGCGCGCGTGCAGGCTGACATGACAGCCTCAACTTCCACGATAGGTCGAGTAGCTCCACGGCGAGACCAGCAAGGGCACGTGGTAGTCCTGGTTCGGATCCGCAACGCCGAACGCAATCACGACTTCATCCAGAAAAGGCGGTTCGGCGAGCGACACGCCGAGCGAACGGAAGTAATCGGCGACATGGAACGTCAGCGAGTAGCGCCCGCTGCGCAGAGCAGCGCCTTCGAGCAGCGGCGCCGCGCAACGTCCATCGGCGTTGGTCTGCGAAGCCCTCGGAGGCACACTCGGTCCCTCCGGCAGCGCCCGCAAGTCGATACGCATTCCCGCCGCCGGAGCACCCGTCGCAATGTTCAACACATGTGTCGTCAGCTTGCCCATCGGACCTCTCGCTGCAGCTCATTACAGCACATCTACCCCGCGCTTTGTACACAATCCACTGCACTAATCGTGTGCATTTTTGAGGCCGAGCGCCCCACGAAAGTGCCGCGACGCAAGGTACGACGCATTGTTTGTTCTGGCTGCGCGTGCCCATGATTGCATGTTGCGCTAAGCGGTTTGCTTGTGCATTCTCGATCCGTACCACCCGAGGTGAAAAAAAATGAATCAGTGCCTATGTTCCCGCAGGGCTGCCGCGGCTCGCCGGGGTGTCGTTGCCCGCCAGGCTGTCATTGCTCGCCGGGCTGTGGTCGGCCGCAGCGCTGTGGTCGTTGCCCGCAGGGCTGTGATCGCCGTCGTATTGAGCGCGCTGACGGGCGTGCTACCGGCGCGCGCCGCCGACGAGCCGGTGAAGGTGGCATTCATCTACGTAGATCCGGTGGGCGACACGGGTTGGTCCTTTCAGCATGATTCGGCGCGGCGTGAACTCGAGCGCGTGCTCGGCTCCCGGGTCAAGACTACTTATGTGGAAAGCGTGCCGGCGACGGCCGATGCGGAACGCGTGATTCGCCAATTGGCGGTGGCCGGCAATCAGCTCATTTTCACCACGTCGTTCGGTTACATGGAACCGACGTTGCGCGTGGCGAAGTTGTTCCCGAAGGTGAAGTTCGAGCACGCGACCGGCTACAAGACGGCGGCGAACGTCTGTACCTACGAGACGCGCTTCTATGAGGGCGCGTACTTGCTCGGCGTACTCGCGGGCAAAACCACCAAGTCCAATGTTCTCGGATACGTGGGTTCGTTTCCCATTCCCGAGGTGATCCGCAACATCGATGCGTTCACCTTGGGCGCGCGCAGTGTGAATCCCAAGGCCACCACCAAGGTGATCTGGGTCGATACCTGGTACGACCCCGGCAAGGAGCGTCAGGCAGCCGAAGCGCTGATCGCTCAGGGTGCGGATGTGCTGAGCCAGAACACGGATTCGCCGGCCGTCGTCCAGATGGCCGAGTCGCGCGGCGTGCACGCCTTCGGCTGGGATTCCGATATGTCCAAATACGGGCCCAATGCACAGCTCACCGCGAATACCGAGAACTGGGCGGACTACTACATCGACGAGGTGCGTAAGGTGATGGCCGGCACCTGGACCGGCGGGAGGCAGACGGCGAACGGCATCAAGGAGAACATGGTCGTGCTCACGCCGCTGAACAAATCCGTTCCCCCCGATGTGGCGCGGCTGTTCGAGCAAAAAAAACGCGACATCATCGATGGCAAGCTGGTGCCCTTTGCCGGACCGCTCAAGGACAATACCGGCGCCGCGAAGCTCGGGGCCGGTTCGACGCTTACGCATGAGCAATTGTTGTCGATCGACTGGTATGTCGAGGGTATCGACGGTTCCATCCCGAAATGATCGCCGCTGCCCCGAATCGGCCGGCTGCGGCAGCACGGAGATCGGTGTGAAGCAGGATTGGTGCGACTAGCGGGAGATGGTGTAAGCAGGGAGATAGTGTGAGCGGGGAGATAGCGTGAACAGGGAGATAGCGTGACCAGTCTCATTCG